>JBAZHG010000060.1:0-2532 GCA_041652475.1 Bacilli bacterium | reverse complement strand
CATTTTATTGTCGCTCGTCGGGGTCATCGACAAAGAGTACGAAACGATCATTGCACGCCAGAATCGCTCATGATCAATTAGTCTGCGCTTGAAGCGGCCTTCGAAAAGACGGTCAGTTATTAAGAAATATTCTTAATAAGATATTTTTTTCTGCAAGAACGTGCCTTGGTTCAGATCGTCATAAGCTTGCGTCAATTCTTTCTTCGTGTTCATGACGATGGGTCCACCCCAGACTATCGGTTCACCCAAGGCTTTTGAACTCATGAACAACACTTGGGCTTTTGTGTTCCCAGTTTTGATTTTGACGTGGTCGCCTTTGGTAAGTTTGACAGCCGTCTTTTCTTTGATCAGCTCACCGGCGATATAAGCGTCTCCAAGAAGGGCGAACATCATCACTGAGCGGTCATTGTCCGTATCCACGATTATCTCGGCATTCGGCTCAAGATGAATGTCATAGTAATCCAAGGGCAAATATTTACTCGTGTAACCTTTATTTTCTTTGTACTCGCCCGCGAGCAATCGGAGTTTGCCACCCTCGAACTCTATTTCCTGGATTTCCGAATTCTTGATGCTTTTGTAGGCTGGCTGAACCATCTTGTCCTTGGCGGGCAAATTCAGCCATAGCTGTACGCCCAGGAGCCGATCGGAGGCCGGCAGGTGTTCTTCGTGGAGGATGCCGGATCCGGCCGTCATCCATTGGACCTCCCCATTGCCGATCGTGTCTTCATTGCCGAGACTATCTCTGTGGGTCATCATACCGCTATAAACATAGCTGATGGTTTCAATCCCACGATGGGGATGAAAGGGAAACCCGGCGACATAATCCTTGGGGTTGGTGCTGTCGAATGAATCCAGCATCAAGAACGGATCGAATTCTTTCGCGGTTCGATCGCCCAACACCCGGACCAAACTAACCCCGGCGCCGTCTTTTGTCCGGTAACCGATGACCTTTTGCTTTATAGTTCTTTCCATGCGTTTTTTCTCCTTTTGATCTATTGCCACTATCATAACCTATTCGCAAAACAAGAAATCCCTATTTTCTCTCAATATAGTCTCACTGGCTTTATTTATGCGTCTATGACGACATATTTTGAACATGATTCTGCGTAAAAAACTTGATAAATATGTGATAAAGATGATTGACAACAAAAGATTCTATGGTTATGGAAACGAGGCTTTTTCTCATTGAGTGGTGATATTTTCAAAGATATGATTGTCTTTCCGCCGCTTGTATTATACTAATACAAAACATGCACCAAGCGCGGACCGTCAATCGATCGGCCCGGTTCCCTAAAGGAGAATCTATGCAATCACTCAAAAAACTCTATAAGATTGGGCACGGCCCTTCGTCATCGCACACCATGGGTCCCGGCTTCGCCTCGGAAATCATCCGCAAGAAACATCCTGACGCCAACCGTTATGTGGTTACTTTATACAATTCCTTGGCTTTGACCGGCAACGGCCACTTGACCGATACCATCGTGACGCAAACCCTCGCGCCGATCCCGGTCACCTTCGCATATAAAATAGACATTCATAAGCACCCTAACCACATGGTGTTCGAAGCTTATAAAGACGAACTGCTTCTGGATACCATCGAAGTGAAAAGCATCGGGGGCGGCGACATCCTGTTTGGGGACCAAGAGCATGACATTGACGACGTTTATCCGGAAAAAACCTTCGATGAGATCAAAGCGTTTTGCATTGCCCGTGGCTATTCGCTTTACGAATACGCCAAACACTATGAGCCAGACATCGATATTTTCTTGACCGGCATTTGGCGCCAGATCCGCCGCACGGTCGAAAAAGGTTTGGTTTCCGAAGGGCTCTTGCCGGGGACGCTCAAAGTTGTCCGCAAAGCGAAAGTTTTGATCGACCGGGCCAAACGGGAAGAAACGGATACCGCCAAACTCATACGTCTCGTCTCCGCCTACGCTTTCGCAGCCAGCGAGGAAAACGCCGCTGGGGGTTTAATCGTCACCGCCCCGACCTGCGGGGCTTCGGGCGTGCTTCCGGCCGTCCTTTATTATTTGCATAAGCATCGGGAAGTGCGCGTAAAATCCATCATCGAAGCCTTGGCGGTCGCCGGAGTCATCGGCAATGTCATCAAGGCGAACGCCACCATCAGCGGTGCCGTCGGGGGGTGCCAGGCCGAAGTCGGGTCGGCCTGCAGCATGACCGCGGCCGCCCACGCATACTTATCGAAATTGAGCCTTGATCAAATCGAATACGCGGCCGAAATCGCCATGGAACACTTCTTGGGGTTGACCTGCGACCCGATCGACGGCTATGTCCAGATCCCCTGCATCGAACGGAACGCCGTGGCCGGGATCCGGGCCATCAACGCTTCGGAATTGGCAAGCTTCTTAAGCGATACCCGAAAGATATCGTTTGACATGATCGTACGCACCATGCATCAAACCGGGTTGGACATGCATCCCAAATACAAGGAAACGGCCGAAGCCGGCATGGCTTATTTTTACGAGCATGTGAAATAAATTTTTCGATCAACGGATTTTGCTTCTACAATCT
>JBAZHG010000059.1:0-2540 GCA_041652475.1 Bacilli bacterium | reverse complement strand
GCACGACCGAACCTAACGTTACAGCCGCCCGCGATCGCTTCGTATTCTTATGGAATAAGTATCACACCGAAAAGCCTCTCTGGACTTACTTCATGGTCTCTTCGACCGGAGCCCCCTATGCCCCGGCCAGCGCTAACCCGCAGAGCCAACCTTTGGAGTTAGACATCACGAACATGTACTTGGTGGGTATCGCTGGATTAATCTTCCTATGCGGCATCGGCGGTTACTACCTGACCCGGCGCCGTCACGCTTAAGTTAAGACAATGTCGTCTTGAAAAAGCCGTCCCGCTCCTTGGGCGGCTTTTCTTTTATAAAAGAAAACAGCCGGAATGTTTTCCGATCGGCTGTTCATGTAAATTAATTTCGATTATGAAGGAAAGATGATTTTCTTTAGGCGGGCCGGCAGTCCGTCAATGTCTTTCAGCGACATCGAGCACAAAGCCATCCTTATCCCTTGTTCGACCGGTACCACATAGATGCGATATTCGGTCAGTTTCTTATAGACTTCATAAGAATCCGGGCAAGTGACGATTACATAGAAACCGTTCCGGTAGGGCACGAGCGGCAAGCCGACTTGTTTGGCTTGTTCGAGGAACAATTGCCCCCGTTTGATGATGGTGGCCCGGGCTTCTTTCAAACCTTCGATGAAATCCGGTCTCATCGCCGGGCTCAGCATCCGATTCAACAATTCGATCGCCGGGGTCGGCGGGCACGACCAGGTGCCACGGGCGAAGTTAAAGACGCGGTTGCGTGATTTGGCGGCCCAATCGGCGTCGCGGCTCAAGCCGATCAAAGCGCCGACGCGGATGCCGTAGCTGCCGAAGGTCTTCGATCCGCTGAAAGCCATGAGTACGTTCACGTGCGGAGCCAGTCTGACCAGTTCGGCGGCTTTGGCCCGCTGATCGATTTCGCAGGAATAATCGATATAGGCGATGTCATAAAGAAGGATGATGTCGTTTTGGGTTTGGCGATTCAAAGCTTCGAGGATCCCGATCCATTCGGAATGGCTCAAGGTGTAGCCACTCGGATTATGGCAAGGATCGTTGATGATGACGATGACCCGGTGCTGGGTCTTGCATAAATCTTTGAGTTCCCTCGTGAAACCTTCTAAATCAAATTGATTGCCTTTAAATAAGGGGTGGGACCGCAGTTTGAGCCGGGCTGGCTCGCTAAAGCGGTCGTACTGCCAGCGGATGTCCGATACCAGCACTTCTTCGCCCGGTTCGCTGTGGTTGTGGAGCGCGGCCGCGATGGCGCCGCTTCCGCCTGGGGTGGCCACGACGTAGGAATGGAAATTGTCTTTGATGAGTTTTTCATAGTTTTGGAACGCCCAACCGAACACGTTGTCCTTGAATGGTTGGCCGCCGTCGACCGCCGGATACGGGATGAATTGCTCCGGAGTCATCTTGACTAGGTTTTCATAAACGATCGGCAAACCTCCGACAAAACCTTTTTCATCGATGAACATGCCGACCGATCCATCGACGACGTCATAAAAATGACGTTTGGCTTCACGAGCCTCTCGTGAAATTTGCAATATGTCAATTACCATTTTGATTCCCTTCGGCTATTATTGTATCATTTTTGCCATTTTTTCGAAGCCCCTTTTTGCTTGAGGGATTTTCATTGGCGTTTCATTATGAAAGACAATAAATTCATGTAGAATATATAAGGTTTTAAAGAGGTACCCGCATGAACATCTATCAAATCACCGTCGAAGATGCCCAAAATCAGAAAGTCTCCTTGGAACGCTACCGCGGCAAGATCATGTTGATCGTCAACACGGCCACGAAATGCATTTTCACCCCCCAGTACAAAGCCTTGCAGTACTTGTACGACAAGTATCATGACCAGGGATTGGAAATCCTCGATTTCCCGTGCAACCAATTCGCGAAATCCACGCCCGGGACCCCCGAGGAAATCGAAAAATTCTGTGCCAAAAACTATCAAACCACCTTTGATCGCTTCGCCAAGATCGACGTCAACGGCGATGACGAGAATCTTCTTTTCACCTTTTTGAAACTGATGAAGGGCGGCTGGTTCCGCGCTGGCATCAAATGGAACTTCACTAAGTTCCTGGTCGACCGTAATGGCAAGGTCATCGCCCGCTTCGGTCCCTCGGTCAAACCCGAGAAGATCGAAAAATACATCGCTTCGTTATTATAGCTGGGGAAAGGAAAACGAATTATGTTCCTCGCATGGAAAGAACTCCGTCACGCCAAAGGTAAATTCTCATTGATCGTGGCGCTCGTCGCCCTAGTGGCCTATCTCGTTTATTTTTTGACGGCCTTGGCCTATGGTTTGGCCAGTTCCTACACCAACGGCATCGCCCAATGGGGAGCCGATCAAATCGTTTTAACCGACGACGCCAACGACAACATCATGATGTCGGTCATAACCGATGACGACTACCTATCGATCGAAACGACCGATGACAAGGCCCGGCTCGGGCTGTTCCCGGCCGTGGTCTCCGATCCCGATGCCGCCGAACCCGAAGACACCAAAGAGGAAGTCTACGTCTTTGGCGTCGATAACGGTTC
>JBAZHG010000058.1:0-2565 GCA_041652475.1 Bacilli bacterium | reverse complement strand
GGCTTCCGATTCGTATTGGGCGGTGACCCCGGATAGGTATTTCTGTTCGGCTTCGGGAATCCCCAGTTTGTCAAAGGTATTCTTAATTGTTTCCGGTACGTCTTCCCAGCGGGTCTTTTCCCCGGGGCTCGGCCGGTTGAAATAGGTAAAGCTGTCGAAATTCAAAAACGACAGGTCGGGACCAAACGAAGGCAAGGGCTTATCGAGGAAAATCTTCAAAGCTTTGAGTCGGAATTGGAGCATCCAGTCCGGCTCGCCTTTTTGTTTCGAAATGTCGACGACCACTGCTTCCGACAAGCCCTTTTTGGTCTTGTAAACCGAGATGTCGTCGTCACGGAACCCGTATTGGTATTCGCTAGGGAGTTTTTCTTTATCCATGGTGGTGCTTCTCGAGGATTTCCTGGGCCCCGGTCCAACCGAGGGTGGCGCATTTGATGCGGGCGGCTTGCTTGTGGGTGTTCATGAACACGATCGCGTCCTGGAGGGCTTCCCCGTCGTAGGGTTCTTCGTGGATCATGGCCAGATACTGCTTGATGATGTATTCGGCCTCAATGCGCGACTTTCCGATCAAAAGTTCGGTCATGATCGAGGTCGAAGCCGTCGAGATGGCGCAGGCGACCCCATCGAAGGAAGCGTCGGTCACAACGTCATTTTCAATCAAAAGATAAACGAAAATATCGTCGACGCAAGACACCGAATCCATGTGCACGACCTCATAGCGGGGATTGGTCGGTGTCCGTTTGTTGCGCGGGTGTTCATAATGGTCCATGATGATCTGCCGCATCATGGTCGGATCAAGCGAAAAAGGCATCGAGGAAATTCCCTCCTGTCTTCAAAGCTTCGACGAAAGCGTCGACTTCTTCTTTGGTGTTGTAGAAATACAGGCTGAACCTTAAAGTGGCGACCACGCCCAGGTAATCGATCAAGATTTTGGCGCAGTGCTGACCCGAGCGGACACAGATTCCCTTGGAATTCAAATAGGTGGCGGCGTCTTGGGCGAACACGTCTTTGACGTTGAAGGTGATGATGCCGCTTTCGGCCGTTTGGTTGTAGATGTCGAGATTCGGCAGGGCTTTCATCTTGACGATGGCATAATCGCGGAGTTCGCGCTCGTATGAAGCGATGTTTTCCATCCCGATTTCGTTCAAGAACCGAATTGCTTCGCCCAGGCCGATCGCTCCGGCGATGTTTTGGGTCCCGGCTTCGAATTTATGGGGCGGTTTCAAGTAAGTGGCGTCGCCGCACATGTCGAATTTGACCGACATGCCGCCCCCGGTCATGAACGGGTCGGTCTTTTCGAGCAACTCGTATTTGCCGTAGACGACTCCGATTCCGGTCGGACCGCACATCTTGTGGCCTGAAAATGACAGGAAGTCGATGTCCCAGTCTTTGACGTCGGTCGGAAGATGGGGAACGCTTTGGGCCCCGTCGACGATGATGATGGCCCCGAATTCGTGGGCGATCGAAGCCAATGATTTGATGTCGAGATGATAGCCCATCACGTTGGTGACGTGGGCCACGGCCACGATTTTGGTTTTTTTGGAAATGGTCTTGCGGAGGTTTTCCGGCGTCAGTCGTCCCTCTCGGTCGAGCGGCACGAAATTGATTTGGCAGCCGGTCATTTCCCGGACCTTGAACCACGGCAGCACGTTGCTGGCGTGCTCGGCTTGGGTCAAAAGGATTTCATCCTTTTCGGTCAAGTATTTTTGACCATAGCCATATGCGATCAAGTTGATTGACATCGAGGCCCCGGATGTGAACACCACCTCGCGCGGTTCGGCGTGGATGAAATCGGCCACGGACTGGCGGGCAGCGGCAAATTTGGTGTCGGTGACATGTTCCAAATCGTAATCGCCTCGGCCGGTGTTGGCCGTGTAGTTGCTGTAATAATCGTCCATGGCGTCGAGGACCCGCTGCGGCTTGAAAGTCGTGGCCGCGTTGTCGAAATAGATCATTGGGTGTCCTTGCATCAGTTTCGGGTTTTTCAGCATCGGGAAGGCTTGGCGGATTGCTTGAATGTCCATATCATAACCTCGATTCGAGCAGGGCCAGCAGACGTTTCTTGGCCCCCTCGTCATGAAATTGGTCGATGGCGGGTTTCAAATAGCCGTAGGTGATCAATCGGCGCGAAGCTTCTTCATCGATCCCGCGCGATTTCAAATAGAACATGTGGTCTTCATTGATGCGGCCGACCGTAGCCGCGTGCGAGGCCGCCACTTCGTTGTCATCGATGGCCAGGATTGGATCGGCCCGACCTAGGCACCGGGAATCGAACACCAGGATGCGCGCCGTTTGATGGGTGGCGCTTTGGTGGGCACCTTTACGAATGTGGCTAATGCCGGTGAAGGTCAGCTGACCGGCGTCTTCGATTACGCCGTGATTGGTCATGTCGGCATAGCTTTCCATCGCCGTGTGCCGGAAGTTGACGCTGTATTTTTTCTGGTCGGATTGACGCGCGAGGCTGGCGAGGCGCCATTCGATGCGGCTAGCCCGGCCATGGAGTTCACCATTGACGAGGACCGTGCCCGAATAAGAACCGAAATCGGCCATGGTCACCGTGGCTTC
>JBAZHG010000057.1:0-2634 GCA_041652475.1 Bacilli bacterium | reverse complement strand
TACTTGACCCCAAAGAACCGCGCCAAGAAACCCTGCGCCAAGGCAAAATCGAATTCAAGAACGTGAGCTTCCAGTTCAAGGACGCCGAGCGGCCGACGCTTCAAAACATCAGCTTCGTGTCGAAGCCGGGTCAAGTCACGGCCATCATCGGCTCGACCGGAAGCGGCAAATCGTCGATTATCAATTTGATCCCGCGCTTTTATGACGTGACCGAAGGACAAGTCCTCCTCGACGACGTCGACGTCCGCGACTATCGGCAAACCGACCTGCGGGCCAAAATCGGCTTCGTGCCGCAACAGGCGCTTCTGTTCTCGGGTTCGATCAAGGACAATCTCCACTACGGAAAAAGCGAAGCCGAAGAACAGGACATGTGGGAAGCTCTCGAAGTGGCTCAGGCGGCCAAATTCGTGTCCCGCAACGACTTGAAACTCGATTTTGACGTCTCGCAAGGCGGCAAGAATTTCTCAGGTGGCCAAAAGCAGCGCCTTTCGATCGCCCGGGCTTTGATCAAGAAGCCGGAAATATATATTTTTGACGACGCTTTTAGCGCCCTCGATTTCAAAACCGACATCAAACTGCGGCAAGCCCTCAAGGGCTACGTCAATTCAGCCACGGTCATCATCGTGGCCCAACGGGTGTCGACCATCATCGACGCCGATAACATCCTGGTCCTGCACGAAGGGAAAATCGTCGGTCAGGGCAAGCACCAAAAACTTCTAAGGACGTGCGAAATCTACCGCGAAATCGTCTATTCGCAACTCGATCCGGATGAAATCGACAAGACGTTGGCCCTCAGCCATCAAGTGCTGGCCAACGAGGGGGCGGACTAGTATGGCCGGCCCCGGTCCCCGTTTCGCGGGTCGTTCGATCGAAAAACCCCGCAACTTCAAAAAGACGATGCTGCGCCTTTTGGCCGACTTCAAACCGATGATCTGGAAATTCGTCATCGTGGCCTTGATCGTCATCGGTTCGGTCACCTTTTCGATCGTCTCGCCGCTATTCATCCGCGACATCCTAAACGAAATCGCCGCCAGCCCGGAAACCTTCTTTTCGATCAGCGATACCGGCTACATCGTCGTCGCGTGGGTCGCTTTGACGAAGCAGTTTGCGGTCGTGCTGGTATTTTACGTCGGTTCGGCCCTTTTCTCTTGGCTGAGCGAATGGTTGATCATTCCGATCTCGGCCCGATATTCTTATAACCTGCGCCAGACGTTCCAAGCCAAAATCGACACCTTGCCGCTGAATTTCTTCGATACCCAGACGTATGGGGAAATCCTATCAAAAGGCACTAACGACATCGACACGATTGCCCGGTCGATGCAGCAGATCATCACCCAAGTCATCTTTTCGATCTTCCTGTTCATCGGGACTTCAATCGCCATGTTCATCAGCTCGTGGCGCTTGGCCTTGGTGGCCGTCGCCAGCCTCCCCTTGACGATCACTTTCACGATTTTAATCGCCAAACACTCGCGGAAACGGTTCAAGGTCTTTTATAAGAAGCTCGGTTTGTTGACTTCGCACATCGAAGAAAATTACGGCGGCTTCAAGATCGTCAAGCTGTTCAACAAAGAACCCGACGCCATCAAGAAATTCAATGAGATCAACGCCGGGATGGCCAAAGACGACCGCTATTCGCAGTTCTTTTCGGGCATCATCTTCCCGACGATCCACTTCATCAACAACTTGACCTTCGTCGGCATCTGCGTCGTCGGGGGCCTCATCAACGACATCGGCAACATGGTGGCCTTCTTCGTGCTCATTTCCCTGTTCCAGATGCCGTTCCAGCAAATCGGGCAAATCGCCAACATCATCCAATCGTCGGCCGCGGCCGCCGAGCGGGTTTTCCAAGTGCTCGACGAGCCGGAATTAGCTCCTAATCCAACCAATGCCGTCACCGACGTCAGCCGCCTCAAAGGCGAGGTCACCTTCGATAACGTCTGGTTCTCGTATAAACCCGAGGCGCCTTTGATTGAAAATATGAACCTCGAGATTCATCCCGGGGAAAGCGTGGCCATCGTCGGCCCGACCGGGGCCGGAAAGACGACCATCGTCAATTTGATTTTGCGCTTTTACGAAGTCAACCAAGGCTCGATCAAAATTGACGGCATCGACATCCGTAACTATAGTTACGAAGCCTTGCGGGACGCCATCGGCATGGTCCTTCAAGACACTTGGCTCTTCTCGGGCACCATCAAGGAAAACATCCGTTATGGCCGGAGCGAAGCCACCGACGAGGAAATCATCGAAGCGGCCGAGGCCGCCCACGCCCATTTCTTCATCACGACGCTACCGGGCGGCTACGATTTCGTTTTGAACGAAGACGGGACCAACGTCTCGCAAGGGCAGCGCCAATTGATCACCATCGCCCGGGCGATTTTGAGCCAACCCAAAATATTGATTTTGGACGAAGCCACGAGCAGCGTCGACACCCGGACCGAGTCAGTCATCCAAGAAGCCATGAACAAGCTGATGGAAAATCGGACCAGTTTCGTGATCGCCCACCGCTTGTCGACCATCAAAAACGCCAAGACGATTCTCGTCATGCGCCACGGAAAAATCATCGAAACCGGGACCCACGAAGAACTTTTGGCCCTTAACGGTTTCTATGCCGATTTGTACGATGCCCAATTCTCC
>JBAZHG010000056.1:0-2651 GCA_041652475.1 Bacilli bacterium | reverse complement strand
CGCCCGGGCCCATCCCGAGGTCACCTTCATCTGGTTTGGTAACCTCCAAGCCGCCCTGATAAGCGACCGGGTCAAGAAAGCCATCAAGCATCGGCCGGCCAACGCCTTGATGCCGGGCTACATCGATAACGACATCATCAAAGGGGCGCTCCGCTACGCCGAATGCTTGATGTTCACCAGTTATGAAGAAACCGAAGGGATCGTGGTCCTCGAAGCCTTGGCCTCGAAATGCCCGGTCCTGTGCCGCGACATCGGCGTTTACGAAGACTGGCTGACCGACGGGATCGATTGTTTCAAAGCCCGCGACAACACCGAATTCGGAGCCAAGCTCCGCCACATCATGGCCGCCGACACGACCCCGGTGACCGAAGCCGGCTATAAATTAGCCTCCGAACGGTCCCTCGCCAAGGTCGGAACCGCCCTAAAACAGGCCTATCAAGATTTGCTCGATAAGAAATATTAGGAAATAAACCATGATCATACTCATTAAACCGACCAAAGAATATGAAGATGAATTAAGGGCTTTTATTGACGAAATGATCGCCTCAGGCGATACCCATATAAACGGTAGTGGTGCCTATGAAGAATACCCGACGTTTGAAGAATGGATGAAATATCTCGATTCTTATAAAGACCGCCGCACGATCAAACCCGGGTCTGACCGCGTCGAAGGGAGCCAATGGGTGCTTGTCGACGATGAGAAACACCGGGTTCTCGGGATGGCCAACATCCGCCATTATTTAAACGATTACCTTTTAAGGGAAGGCGGTCACATCGGCTACAGCATCCGTCCCTCCGAAAGGGGCCAAGGCTACGGCCATCGGCAATTGGAATTAGCCCTTGGCGTCTTAAGAAAACTCGGCTTGACCAAAGCCCTCGTCACCTGCGACGACGACAACGTGGCTTCCTACTGCACCATCGAATCGTGCGGGGGCGTCTTAGAAAACACCGTTCTCATACCTGGCGAAACCAAACCGGTGCGCCGATATTGGATCTCGCTCGAATAGCAGGATTCCTGATGGATAAGGAGTGAAGCACCCTTGAACATCCGACTGGAACATCATAGCGATCATCGCCTGGTCGAGCAGCTGGTGCGCGAAGCGTTTTGGAACGTCTACAAACCGGGCTGCGACGAGCATTTGGTCATCCACAACTTGAGGAACGACCCTTCGTTCGTCCCCGAGCTCGATTATGTCGTGGAAAGCGAAGGGCGAATCATCGCCCAAATCGTTTATGCAAACGGGAAACTGGTCGGCCCCGACGGGGACGAAACCCCGGTTTTGATGTTTGGACCCGTCGCCGTTGATCCCGCATGGCAGGGGCAAGGCATCGGGAGCGCCCTGATCGAATTCACTTTGGCCAAAGCCAAGGAAATGGGTTATCCCTCCGTGCTGATTACCGGCCATCCCGACTATTACAAGAAGTTTGGCTTCGGTCCCGCCAAGAGGCATGGCATCTACCTCGAAAACATCGATCCGAAAGAAGAAGCGCCGTTCTTCATGATGAAAATACTCGACGCCGAGAAGGCTAAAAGCCTGAAGGGCGTATTCCATCATCCTTCATGTTACCAAACCGACGCGGCCGAAGTGGAAGCCTTCGACAAGGATTTTCCAGTCAAGGAAAAACTAGTGCTTCCGGGCCAACTATGAATCAGGAGCGCACCATGAACCAAGCCTATGACACCTTGAAGAAGCTCGGCCTGCGCGTCAGCCTTGACCCTCGGGTCCAATGCCTGCTCGGCCTCGGGAGCATGTCGGAAACGAGCCGCATGGACGAGTTCTCGGACATGGATTTCTTTTTGATTGTCGATCAGGGCGCAAAACGGTCGTTTATCGATGATCTGGATTGGCTGGTCGTCGTTCCGATCGAGTACTCGTTCCGCAATACCGTCGATGGCTACAAGGCCTTGTTCGCCAATGGCGTCTTTGCCGAATTCGCCGTGTTCAAACCTGGCGAGATGGCCCATATCGGCTTCACGAAAGGCAATATCATCTACGCGCGGCCTAATTTCGACGAAACCTTGGTCGAACCGCGGCTGGCTCCTAAAAAAGCGCCGCTTGACGTCGATTACTGCGTGAACGAAGCCTTGACGAACCTTTATGTCGGCGTCTTAAGAGAACTTCGCGGGGAAACTTCCGCGGCCATGACCTGCATCCAGACGCATGCCGCCAACCACGTAATGGAACTCTTCGAAGTTATCTACCCCTCATTAAGCGATTTGGACGACCCTTACGCGGTCGAGCGCCGCATCGAAAAGAAATACGAAGCCGCGCGGGAAATCCTCCGGGGTTTGAAGCCTGGTTACGACCATAATCTCGATGCGGCCCGATTCGCTTTGGACTTTCTCAGCAAGCATTTCCATCCGCATCCGGCCATGGTCAAAGCGGTGGCCGAACACCTCAAATAATCGACGATTGGTTTGGCAGCACCGTCGACCCCTCCGATTAGATAAAAGTGAGAAAAACGCCGAGGATACAATCTCATGTTCCTCGGTTTCGTTTTACATATTGAAAAGAGTGGAATTGGTCAATTACAACCTTTAATGTTTTTTTACACTTTTATAGATATAAAAAGGTTTGAAAAAAAATTAAAAAAGATAAAAACGCGGGTTTACACCAAGATTTCGGTTTGTTTAAATCGAGAAAAGGATC
>JBAZHG010000055.1:0-2697 GCA_041652475.1 Bacilli bacterium | reverse complement strand
CGGCGCAGACGAGGTCGGCGCCTTTAGGAGCGCTAAGGGAATGACCCTTGACCTTGACGTAGATCTTCTGGTCGGCTTCATGGAATATGACTTTGATCATGGTTAGCGGTTGATGGATTCGATAACGAGCGCCGTATATGGTTGCCGATGGCCGATCCGCTTCCGCTCATTGTGCTTGGCTTTGTATTTAAAGATTTGCACTTTGCGGCTCAGACCTTGCTTTTCGACTTTGGCGACGACGGTGGCTCCCTTGACTAAGGGCGTTCCGAACGTCACTTTGTCGTCGGCCAGTAGCAAGACTTTGTCGAAGGTATAACTGGCCCCGGCTTCGACGTCGAGTTTTTCGACGTAAACCTTTTGACCGACTTCGACCTTGATCTGCTTACCACCGGTTTCGATGATTGCGTACATGTGGCACCTCCTGTGATGACTTCACTGAGACTCGCTCGCCAGGCCAATGTCACCATTCGTTAGGTGCCTAGTTTGAGGCGGTTGTAGCTAGTGAGGCGACAACGCAAGTAATATAACACAATGTTATATTGTAGTCAAATGAAATCCGGAGGGTTTTCCGAGTTGCTCATTTTAGTATAAAATCTCGTGCTCGTTCATCGAAAAATAGCCCTGGTCGGAGATGATGACGTGATCGACCAACGTCAGCCCGAGTTTCAAAGCCTCGCGCTTGATGGCGATTGTCGTCGTGATGTCCTCTTGGCTTGGCTCGTGGTTTCCGCCGGGATGGTTATGGACCAGGATGAATTTGTGGGCGTTGTGGCTGAAGAGCTCGACATAGAGGTCCCGGAGCGATAGGTTGACTTTCTGGCCGGTGCCCTGATAAATGATTTTCTCGCGGATCAAGCGGTTTTGGTGATTGAGCATCAGCATGATCATCTTCTCGTGGTCCAAGGTTCCGAGCCAGAGGTGATACATCTCAAAGACTTGGTTGGCACTTCTGAATATCAGCGGTTCCTCGCTCCGGTCCTTTTGCATCCGCCGGGAAATCTCGCACACGGCCAAAAGTTTGACGGCCGTGGCCTTATTGATGCCGGGAATCGACAAAAAATCCTGGGGTCCGTACCGCAAAAGCCCCAAAAGGCCGCCGCGGCCCATCGTCAGTTGGTAGCCGATGTCCAAAGCCGAATGACGCTCGACCCCGCTCCCGATGACCAAGGCCAATAGTTCGGCCGTCTCTAACGAGTTGATGCCGAGGCGCCAAGCCCGTTCGCGGGGCCGGGCCTCGAGCGGAATATCGGCAATCCGGGTCATTTCCACTCAAAGGTGAAACCGCCCGGGATCTTGGCCGTACCCTGTTTCGACATGAAAAGGCGGTAAACGATCACGATCGAGATGGCGATGATCATGATGGCCATGACCGCCGTCAGCGAAATGACCTCGCCTCCGTGGATGCGGGCCATTTCCTCAAATGACAAAAGTTCCATAGTGTTGACCTCCACCAACTAGTAGCGGCGTCAAATGGAAATCATCCTATTTCAGCAATGAGTCGCGGCGCTCAAGCAAAGCTTCCAAAGTGAGGCGGTGTTGGGCCAACTTTTCTTCTTCTTCGGCGATTTTGATTCCCGGGGCTTTGGCTCGGAAGGTCGGGTTTTCAAGCAGCTTCAAAGCGCGGGCAATTTCGTATTGCTCTTTTTCGACGTCGACCGTCAGTTTGGCCAAGGCGTCGATTTTATTAATCGATTCGATGATGACGAGCTCGCCTTCTGGATAAACATAGGGGGCATTGTCGGACAAGGCCCCGGATGGAGCCGCATCGGTGATTTCCGAGAACGTGAAACGTTCGAGATAGGGTCGATAGGTCATGATGAAATCGGGGCGCTTGGCGGTGATCCATAGCGTCAAGGCGCTGTTGGGAGCCAGTTGGTGCGAAATCTTGTAGTTGCGGACATCCTTGATGATGTTTTGGAGCAAGGTCACGTCGGAAACGCTGTCGGAATCATCATAAGCGTTGGTGAATGAGGGATATTTTTCCTCCATGATCGAAGTCTTGTGGGAAGGCATGTTTTGGTAGATTTCCTCGGCGATGAACGGCGAGAAGGGATAAATCATCATTAGGATGGCCTGCAACGCGTGATAAAGGACTTGGTGGGTCACTTCGACGCGCTTCTCGTCAAGGCTTTGCAAGGTGACCTTGCTCAGTTCGAGGTACCAGGAGCAGAAATCGTCATAGACGAAATCATAAAGGTGGCTCGAGGCCATGCCCAGTTCGTATTTGTCGAGGTTGACGGCCACCCGTTCGATCGTCTGGTGAAGCCGGCTCATTAGATACTTGTCGATCGGCGACAATTCCTCGGGCCGTAATTCCCGAGCTTTGATCGAGGAAGGAATCGTCATCAGGATGTAGCGGGCCGCATTCCAGATTTTGTTGAGGTAATTGGAGGCGGCGACCACCTTTTCTTCGATATACCGGGTGTCCTGTCCCGGGGTCGAATTGGTCGCCAGGAAATAGCGAAGCGCGTCGGCTCCGTAAGTCTGGATCACGTCCATCGGATCGACGCCGTTGCCTAGTGATTTCGACATTTTTCGGCCTTGCTCGTCACGGATCAATCCATGGATATAGACATCGGCGAAGGGGCGTTTCTTGGTGAATTCGAGCGCTTGGAAAATCATGCGCGAAACCCAAAAGAAAATGATGTCGTAAGCAGTCACCATGACGTCGATCGGAAAATAGCGTTGATACGACAT
>JBAZHG010000054.1:0-2739 GCA_041652475.1 Bacilli bacterium | reverse complement strand
CGACGACCGGCGCAAGGGCACCCAAAGTCATCCCAAGGACGGGCAAACCCCACTTCTTGATGATGGCCCATTCCTCGGCAAAGAATCGTTTAGTGGTTTCTTTCATAAGCACCATTATAAGACAAATTCCGATTGCTTGAGGTAATTGTATGGTAAGTTCAATTTAATTTTCTTAAAATTAAGGTATTCCCCATGATTAAAGCTTTTGTCCCCACCTACCACAGCCAATCCATCTACGAGGTCCCAATTGATTTTTTTGCGCGTCAAGGCGTCAAGAACCTATTGATCGATCTCGACAATACCCTGGGGTCGTACCGCGACCGGCATCCGAGCCGCGAAGCGGCCGCCTTGGTCGAATCCTTCCGCTGCTTCGGTTATAATATGGTTATCATCTCCAACAACAAAGGCCGGCGCGTCCGCACCTACGCCGAGGAGTTGGACGTGCTCTATCTCAACAGCGCCCACAAACCTTTGAAGAAACGCTTGCTGGACTTCATCAAACGCCAAGGGTTTCGCTTGAACGAGACGGCCTTGATCGGGGATCAGCTCTTGACTGATTGTCTGGTCGCCCACCGGCTCGGCATCAAGGTCATGCTGACCGAAAAGCTTGTTGCCGAAGACCAATGGACGACGCGGATTAACCGAATGATTGACCGGCCGCTGCGCCGACGCTATAAACGCAAGGGACTACTTAAGAACTGGAGGGAAGCTTATGACTGAAATCCGTCGCATCCGCCGCTGTCCCGGTTGTGGGGTCATCCTGCAATCACTGGACGAATCCTTGCCTGGCTTCGTCCCCGAAAAGCATTTCGAGCGTCATGAGGTGGTTTTGTGCCAGCGTTGCTTCAAACTCCAACACTACGGTGAAGACATCGCTCCCAAAGAACCCCGAGTCAATGAAGAATTCCTTAAAATACTCGATCAGGCCCAAAGCGAAAACGCCTTGATCGTCTACGTTTTGGATTTGTTCTCCTTCGACAGTTCCTTTTCCAGTGACGTCAACGAGAAGATCAAGGATCTCGACATCATCGGGGTTGCCAACAAGCGCGACTTGTTCCCGAAATCGGTCAAAGACGACAAATTGCGGGCTTATGTCCTATCCAGGGCCCATAAAGCCGGATTGACCATTGACGATTTGGTAATCGCGAGCCCGATCAAGAAGTACAACATCGATGCCGTCAAGGCTCAGATCGAGGCCAAACGGAATGGCCGCAACGTCTACGTGATCGGGGCCACGAGCAGCGGTAAGTCTTCGCTCGTCAACGCCTACATCAAGCAATTCCTGAACACGACCCAAATGATGATCACCACTTCCCCGTTCCCCGGCACCACCTTGCGCGTGATCGAAATCCCCCTGGACGAGTCCAGTCATCTTTATGACACGCCCGGGTTCGTCCTCGACACATCGCTACTATCGGTCGTCGAACGCGAAGTCATTCGAAACATCGTCCCGCGGACCGAAATCAAGCCGCGCACCTTCCAATTGATGGCTAAGCAAAGCATCATCATCGGCGGCCTGGCCCGCTTCGACTTCATGTCCGGGAAGACAACGGGCTTCACTTGCTATTTTTCGAACCTGGTCGAGATCAAGCGAAGCGCCCTCGTCAACGCCGACAAGACTTTTGACAGCCTGGTCACCCAAAACAAGATCCGCCCGGCCTCCAAGGTCGTCAAATCGTTCCAGGATCTCGAAGCCTTTGAAGCGGCCATCGCCGACAAAGGCCGAATCGACATCGGCATCGTCGGCTTGGGTTGGGTTTCTTTTGCCGGCAACAAACAAAACATCCGGGTCTCGGCCCCGAAAGGAATCGCCGTGTACGTACAACCGGCGAAAATATAATCGATGCTGAACACAAAGCAAAAAGCCTACTTGAAGGGTTTGGCCCATAAACTGGACCATAGCCATCAACTCGGCAAACTTGAAATAACCCCCGAGGCCATCGCGACGTTCGACAAAGCCTTGACGGCCCATGAGCTGATCAAGATTCACGCGCTGAAAACCACAGTCACCCCATTGAAAGAGCTAGCGCTGGATTTAGCCGGTGCGCTTAAGGCCGAAATCGTTCAACTGATTGGCAAAAACATCATTTTGTATCGGGCTAATCCCCAAGACCGGAAAATCAAATTCCCGACATGAAACGGATTCTTCTTTTCGGTGGCACCTTCGACCCGATCCATCTCGGGCATTTAGGGTTGCTCCGGATCGTCAAAGAAAAGCTCGCGATTGACGAAGTCATCCTGCTACCGACCAAACAACCCCCGTGGAAAAGCGAAATGGCTCCGATCGAGCATCGGCTCGCCATGCTCCAACTTGCCTTGTCGGGGACCGGCTACGAGGTCAACCCCTATGAAATCGAACGGTCCGGGGTCAACTACACGATCGACACCGTCCTTCATTTCAAAAGTTTGTACCCCAACGATTCTCTTTATTACTTAATCGGGGCCGACCAAGCCGCTTTGTTCCACGAATGGAAGCAAAGCGAAGCCATCGCCGCGAACGCCAAGCTGGTCGTCTATGGGCGCCCGGGCTATGATTTTGCGCGCGCCAACGTCGAAAAATACCACATGTTGGTGGTCGAAGGACGGAAATTCGACGTTTCGTCAACCGCCATCCGAAGCCTTCATTCCCTCGATATGCCTTGGCCGGTGATCGAATATATCATCGACCATGATTTGTACTTTGCCCCGAAACTCAAATCGTATTACGACCCGGAACGCTTCCTGCACGTGGTCTCAGTT
>JBAZHG010000053.1:0-2784 GCA_041652475.1 Bacilli bacterium | reverse complement strand
CCTACCAAATTTGGGTTTCTCGCTTGTGGGGTTTACCGCGTTCCACTCCTTGGTTTCCCAAGGACTGCGTCACTGTGGCACTTTCAGGCGCGCCGCCATATCTTGCGACTTAGGCCTTGCGCCGCCGTTATATGCTCCCATATACCTAACGTTATCGTTTCCGTTAGCACAAACACTACGGGCATCGCAGCCCGTGCGAGCATGGACTTTCCTCTGGTTAATGCCAGCAATCGTCTGGGTCGGCAACTACTTGATTTTGGTCGGATCCTGACCCAGTTGGTATAAGGCTTTTTCCAACTGGCCGATCCGTTTGTGGAGTTCGAGGTTGTTTTGATTGACGCCCAAGGTGTCGTTGGCGGATAATCCGTCGAACTTATCCTTCAGAATCGCCAACTCGATTTCGAGCTCTTGGTTGCGCTTGGCCAACTTGTCAAGCTGGGTCCCGGCTTTCTCGAGCTGCGGCACTTCGTTTTTCGCGAACGTCTCAAAGCGGACCAACGTTTCGATGACCCGATCCAAGAAAGTGTCGACTTCCTCGGCGTCGTAGCCCTTGACGTCGGCCCGGAATTTCTTCGCGAGAATCTCGTCGCTGGTGATCCCGTTTTTGTGGTTCATCGTCTCATAACCTCGAATTGATATTATATATCAATCCCGATGCATTTACAATTTGGTTTTTGGCTGGCGGCTGTCATCTTGAGGTCTCGACGGCTATTATTAAGTGTTATACTAAACACGAAATCTATGAAAGCCATCGAAAAGCACCTGTACCACCGCCAACACCTCTTGTTTTTGGATCTCGAAGGCACCCAATTCAGCCATGAGATGATTGCCTTCGGAGCCATCAAGGTCAACCTGAAAAAAGATGGGTCGATCGCCCGCCAATACAAAGGCATCAAACGTTATGTCCGACCTAAGAACACGATAGGTAATTTCGTCGTCAAATTGACCGGGATCACCAAGGAAAAAATCGCCGCCGAAGGAATCGGCTACGACGAAGCCGTCAAAGTCATCAAGAACTACTGCGGTCCCCATTTTTCCAAGATGGCGTTCGTCACCTTCGGGACCCACGATCTCCGCATCTTGATGCAATCGCTCCACTACAGCCCCGAAGCCGAGGAAGCCGCCGTCAAGCACATGGCCAAATATCACGTCGACATGTCGGCCGTGCTCGGGCAGTTCATCCGCGACGGCAAGAACAATCCGCTCTCGCTCGCCAATTACTTGAAAGTGTTCGACCAAGCCTTCGAAGGCCAAGCCCACGACCCCCTCGACGACGCCGCCAACCTGATCAAGGTCTATAAAAGTTGCTTCACCCGGAAAGACGTCATTTTCGACGAATACCTCAAAGTCTTGGCCCAGATGCGCCACTTGCCGGAGCCGCTCCTCGACATCTTGCAGAAACTCATCAAAGACGAGGATGTGTCCGCGGCCTATTTCAAAAAGCAAGTCAAGGATTTCATCGGATGATCAAGTATCCCTCTGGGATAATCGTCCCGCCGAAGAAAACCAAGCCAATGACCCGAGCGACCACGGCCGCCAACCGCGGCATGGGCTTAGAGCACGACATCAATCTCAGCAACCGCCACTATAACGAGCTCGGACGGGCTTTGATAACCAAGCGGCCGACGCCGATCAACGTCGTCAAAGTCGACTATTCCAAAGGCGCCCGCATCACCGACGCCTATTTCGAAAAGCAATCGACCACCGACTACAACGGCATCTATCGGGGCAAATACCTCGACTTTGAGGCCAAGAGCACTTTGTCAAAATCGTCTTTTCCGCTTTCAAACGTCAGTAGCCATCAATTTGCCCATCTCGAAAACGTTCTGGTTCAAGGCGGACTGGCGTTCTTTATCGTCCAGTTCGTCAATCTCGGCCAAACCTATCTTCTGCCGGCTCGGGACGTGATCGAATATCGAAAAAGCGCGGCCCGCCAATCGCTGCCGCTCGCATTTTTCAAGGAACGAGGCTGTTTGATCGAAGAAGGCTATGCCCCGCGCCTTGACTATTTGAAAGCCGTCGAAAAGCTATTCTTTTCTCGTTAGGTTTTTGCTTTTCTCACGGCACACGTCGACGAGGGGACACTCGTAACAGCGCATCCCACGGGCCGGGCAGTGGTAACGGCCGAAATGGATCATTTGATGATGAGTCTTGATATAACGCTCCGGAGGCAGGATCTTCCGGAGTTTTCTTTCGACGGTGGTGACGCCGTCTTTCACTTGGGCAAAGCCTAAGCGCTTGGCGATGCGCTCGACGTGAGTGTCGACGGCGATTTCCGGGATCTGGAACAATTCGGCCCGCACGACGGCGGCGGTTTTGACTCCGACACCGGGCAGTCCCATCAGCGCCTTTTTGTCACTGGGAACCCGACCTTGATGATTCTTCAAGAGCATCTGGGCGGCCAATATAAGGTTCTTGGCTTTGTGGCGGAAAAGGCCGATCGATCGGATGATGCTTTCGACTTCGGCGCGATCGGCCGAAGCCAGCGACTCAAGCGTCGGAAAACGGGTCCAGAGTCGCGGGGTGATTCGATTGACCGAAGCGTCGCTCGTTTGGGCCGAAAGCATCACGGCGAACAAAAGTTCATATGGTTTCCGGTAAAGCAACTCACAGGCGGCTTCCGGGAGAATTTCGTCGAAATAATCCAAATAACGGCTGAGCCGTTCACTAGTCATCGTCAAGCCATTTCGTCTGAGCGATTTCAATCGTCTTGTCGATGTCTTTTTCCCATTGTTCGGACACGGCCGAATAGCCCTCTTTGGCGAGGTCGCTTCGGGTGGTCCG
>JBAZHG010000052.1:0-2852 GCA_041652475.1 Bacilli bacterium | reverse complement strand
TTGGCCGCCTTTGACGAGGTCGATCGGACCAGGCTCGAAACCGTGGTCGAGTTCTTAATGGACACGATTGAAATGCCATCAAAGATTTTCACGTCATAGACGTTTTGTAAGCACTATCATTCAGGCGCCTTTCTTTTCTAAGAAAGACCGGCGCCTTTTTTTGTTATAATCAAGAATATGATATAAGCCATAGGAGATCACCGTGAAAACGTTCATTCTTTTAAGCGCGGTCCCCGGAGCCGGAAAATCAACCTGGGCGTCCGCGTACGCAGCCTCGCATGACAATGTCTACATTGTCTCAAGCGACGAAGTGCGCAAGGAAGTCACTGGAGCCTATCAAATCTTCAACCAAGAACCGCTGGTGTGGGAGACCTTTCGCCGCCGCATCCACGAATTCGGGGCCTTGCATCCCGACGCGACCGTGATTGCCGACGCCGTCAACGACACCAACGTCTTGCGGAAATACTACGCCCACGAAACCTCTGAGTTCGATCATAAAATGTTCGTCTTCATCGACAAACCGCTTGAAGTCGTCATGGTCCAAAACAAGATGCGGCGCCAGGACAAATGGGTGCCCGAGCACGTCATCGTCGACTTTTTCAAAAAAATGGAGCCCCCTTCACAAGAGGCGATGGACCTCTTCCACGAAGTGGTCTTCGTGAAGTAACCCCGATCGCCTCATAACGAAAAATATTATATTGTGGTATCATATACCAAGGTATTTTCATGCCAGCGTACAAAACCATCGCCTTTTTATTAATAGCCTTGACGGGACCGGTATCCTGCAGTTTTTCGTTAGGTTCGAGTTCCTTCGATGCCTCGACCCCACCTTCCGGCCAGAGCGAAACGACGAGCGACACCAGTTATTCTTCCTATGAAACCACCGATGCGGACTACGACATCTTTTTTGCCCCAACCACCAAAATAAGAATCGAATTGACAATCACCCAAGACAATCTATCCCTGGTCCAAGAATATGGCCTCAGCGACGACGAACGGACGGAGATTTACTTACCGGCTTCGATCTTGATTCAAGTGACGGCTACGGATTATCAACGAGACTATTATTTTGATGAAATCGGCGTTCGCATGAAGGGCAACACCTCGCGCGACGATTTCGTGATTGACGGGGATATCTACAATCTGACCCACTATAAAGTTTCTTTCGACGAGTTCGTCGAGGACCAACGGTTCCTCGGCATGGAAAAGTTCGATTTGAAGTGGAACCGCAACCTCGACCATACCAATATGCGCCTGCCCTACGCCTACAAAATGTTCCAGCATTTCATCGGGATGGCTTCGGGAGCGACTTTGGCCAGCTTTGACATCACCCAAATCGATTCGCATCGGACGGAGACCACCCACATGGGCGTTTATAACGTCATCGAAGCAATCGACAAACGCTTGATCAAGCGGTTTTACGATGGCGATGACGACGAAGGCAATCTCTACAAGGTCACTTATAACAATCGCGGGCCGGCCGACTTCTTGATGGCGGGCGCCGTTACCCAATCGGGTTCAAATTTTAGCGCGATTCCCGGCGGCAAAATCGGCATCGAAGACATGGCCGTCAACTATACCCCGTCATATGACCTCAAAACCAACAAGAAGACCCCCGATTATTCGGACATGGCCACGTTGATCGGCCGGTTAAACAGCACGACCGACTATGATTCATCGACCATGGCCGAGCTACTCGAGGAAATGATCGACCTCGACCGATTCCTGCTCCTAGAAGCGGTCGCCTACTTCATGGGCAATCCCGACGATATGAGAAACAATTACAATAACGCCTATGTGTATTTCGTTCCCTCGAACGGCAAGGCCGTCTTCATGCCCTATGATTTCGATCGGGCGTTCGGCGTCAACGGCGACTGGGACCCGACCGGCAATTCGATGACCGAGGTCGGACCATATTCTGATTACGCCGAAGGCTATGGGGGCGATAAATACAACGTCAATCCGCTTTATCGAGCCACGGTCATGGCGACGGCTCATCCCGATTTGCGGTCGCAATATAGCGCCTACCTGCAAGATGTCTATGAAAGCGAATGGCTCGATTACGACTTATTTTCAACCATGTACAACCAGTACAAGACGAACTACGTCGATGACGTGGTGCCCGATAACGGAATGACCTACGTCCACTTCACCCGTTCGGAAACGGTTCTCGACAATTGGACCATGGCCAACTATTTATCGGCCAAAATCGACACGGCCCGCGAGGCGCTCGGCTTATGAACGAAATGAAAGCCCGCAAGGAAATCAACCAGGTGACCTTGATTGGCTTCATCGCCAACATCTTTCTTTCGATTGGCAAACTTCTCATCGGAATCATCGCCTTCTCGCAGGCGCTCATATCCGACGCCATCAACTCGTTCGGCGACGTCATTTCAACCATCGTCGCCTTCATCGGCTTGAAGGTGTCCCACAAAAGCGACGACAAGGACCATCCCTTCGGCCACGAGCGTTTCGATAGCGTGGCCGCCATCATCCTTTCGGTTATTTTCTTCATCACGGCCTTGATCATCGGGGGCCGGGCCATCGTTAGCATCGTCAATAACGACCTTGACACCCCGATCCCGGGCACGGCCGCCTGGATCACCGCCCTCGCGGTGGTCGTCGTCAAAGAAACCCTCTTCGTGATCACCTTTACGTCGGCCAAGCGGCTTAAGAGCTCGTCTTTGCGCGCGGCCGCCCTCGATCACCAGATGGACGTCTTGTCCTCGGCCTTCGCCTTGATTGGCATCGTCTTAGCCCGCTTTTTTTCGCTACCGATGCTCGACCCGATCTTCAGCCTCCTCATTTGCTTGATGATCATTTTCACGTCGGTCAACGTCTTTGTCGAATCG
>JBAZHG010000051.1:0-2921 GCA_041652475.1 Bacilli bacterium | reverse complement strand
ATTCCATCCGGAATTGGCAAAAAAGGTGAAAACCCATAAAGAGGCTTTCGCCGACGGGTTGTTTGGCGGCGATTTTGAAGCGATTATTGCCGATGAGCGCTATAAATACATATCAAAGCATTTGACACCGGCCAAAATCAAAAAGAATCAGACCGACATCAAGTCCGGACGGGTCCATTTGACCGCTTCCGACCGGGCTGACCGGATTTTAACCCACAAGTGGGTCGGCATCCCGATTTTCCTGGCCATTTTGTTCATGATGTTTCATCTCACCTTCAGCCAGGATCTTTTCTATTTGAACGCCCTGGGGGTTTTTGGGCCCGCGGGACTCGTAAGCTTTTCCAGCCATCCGGTTTTTGATGGGCTCTTCGCCAACGGAGGAATCAATTCTCCCGGCGTCCTCTTGTTCAATTTGATGGAAATCGCCACCTCGCAAGTCGCCGGACTGGTGTCCGGATGGCTTTCTTCTTCACCCGAATGGGTGGCCGGCTTCATCAGCGACGGGGTCCTCGGAGGCGTCTTCGCCATCATGTCGTTTCTGCCTCAGATACTCCTGCTCTTCCTGTTCTTCTCGATTTTGGAAGACAGCGGCTACATGGCCCGGATCGCTTTCATTTTGGACCAATTGTTCCGCAAGTTCGGCTTGTCGGGCCGAGCCTTCATCCCGATGATCATGGGTTTCGGCTGCTCGGTGCCGGCCACCATCAACACGCGGACGCTCGCCAACGAGCAAGAACGGATTGCCACCATCCGGGTGATTCCTTTCTTCAGCTGCGGGGCCAAACTCCCGATTTTGACCGCGGTAGCCGGGGCCATCGTCATGCAATTCGGGGTCCGGAACGCCGACGTGATTACTTATGGGATGTATTTGCTTGGGATCGTCACCGCCGTCGTCGCCGTCTTGATCATGCGCCACACCACCCTCAAAGGGGAGACCCCGCCCTTCATCATGGAACTGCCGGCTTACCACATGCCGAACCTTAAGTCGCTCCTGGTCCACCTGTGGGACAAGCTGAAACACTTCGTCCAAAAGGCCTTCACGATCATCTTGGCCTCGACCATCGTCGTCTGGTTCATTTCCCATTTCTCCTGGTCGTGGCAATTCCTCGTCGACGCGCGGATGAATGAATCGATCTTAGCCGGATTGGGGCAAATCCTCGTCCCGCTGTTCACCCCGCTGGGATTTGGTAGCCAATTGGCCGGATCCTTTGCCTGGGTGTTCGTCGTCGCTTCTTTGACCGGATTGATCGCCAAGGAAAACGTCATCGCCACCTTTGGGACCATCGCCGCTTCGGTCGGGCTTTTGATCCCGGAAGCCTCGGAAGGAGTCGGCGAAGTGGCCTCGCTCATCGTGGCCACCGGCATTACCCTGCCGGCCCTCATCTCGTTCATCGCCTTCAACATGACGACGATTCCCTGTTTTGCGACCGTGGCCACCGCCAGGGCCGAATTGCCCAAAGGGCAACTGAAATGGACGATCTTTTTCTGGATCGGCACTTCCTACTTCATCGGCACGGCCATTTACTTGATTGGGACGTGGTGGTGGACCCTCTTCATCTTTTTGGGTTTGGCCATCATGACCACCGTGCTGATTGTCTATCGCGAACATCATCCAAAGGGGGCTAAATGACATCATGGAACCAATTGAAATCATCGTCATCGTCGTGACGGTCTTGTTCTTGGGCGCCGTCGTCTATACCTCGATTCAGGGCAAGAAAAAAGGAAAATCCGGCTGCGCCTCGCAATATGGGTGCTCGGCCGTGTCCGACATGCAGCGGGCGTTCAAGGACGCCAAGAAATCGTTTGATAACGATAAGAATCGGAATTGCTGCGGGAGTTGAAAAATCGTTCACAAAATAAGTGAACGCATCCACTTCTTCCGTGTATTTGGTTAATTCACTTGACGACAATCTTTGACTAACGTTTGGTGTAAACCTATAAAATTTCTAACTTAGCCCAGTTGATGGGCTTTTGACGTCATTTAGAATGGGCCGATTGATAACGGGCGACCATCGCCTCCCATTTGGCTTGAACCCCGACCGAGATGTCGCTGCCGGCGTTTTCGCCATAACCCGGTTCCGTCAAGGTGACCGTGTTATTGATGGTGGCGTACGAGGCATAATAGTAGTCGATATACGGCACGGCGTTATATCCGTTTATCTCCGAATCGCTGCAGGCGTCGCAGCCGTCGATCAGGGAGCCGAACTCGGCCACCGTGAACGCCAATGTATAAAACATGCCAACGACATATTCATTTTCGGGGTTTGATGGTTCCGCCAATTGGCCCGATCCGACGTAAACGCTCCCGTCGTAGTAGGAGCCGATATTAATGGTCACCGTCCGGTCCCATTTATTCTCCAGAAAATACAATTCATTAAAGAATTGGACTTTGGTGGTGTCGGCCGGGAGGTCGATATAGAACAGGGCATTTCCGTAATTGGACGTGCCATCGCCGGCATAACCGGTCAGCAGCTTGGTGCATTCACTGCCCGGAAACGCCTCGGTCGTCACGTTATCGGAGGCGTCCTTGCCCCAAGCATAAATCTTCAAGGTTGGGTTGGCTTGTTTATAAAACCCGTTGCTGATGCTGTCCTTCATGGTCAGGTACACCCTAATGGTGTCGTCATCATAGGATTGGGTTTCGAGCGGGTTTCGCGCTTTGGCGCCCGTCGTCGCGATTCCAGCTATTAAAGTGAAAACAATCGCGGAGAACGACACAATGACCGTTATCAATTTTTTCATAAACGCACCTATGATCCTTTTCTCGATTTTAACAAACCGAAATCTTGGTGTAAACCCGCGTTTTTATCTTTTTTAATTTTTATTAAGTGACAAACTCAATGCAACGGGTATGTAATCCTCAAGTTGCCTATAATGAAGACATCTTTCTTGCCCCGGAAAGGAGGATGTATGGGCAACAA
>JBAZHG010000050.1:0-3220 GCA_041652475.1 Bacilli bacterium | reverse complement strand
GTCACATAACTGATCAAAAACGCAATATTTAGTTCCGAACCGGAATTGCGTTTTTTCTTTACTCGTCGAGGTCGCTATGATAAAATTACTTGGCTCTATGAAATAGAGACAACACACATCGCCGATTCAACGTCCAAGTCCATTTATTATATAAATGGGGTCGTTGTCAGAAACGATGGAGGAAAAACAAACTAGGGGGATTCACCAATGAGTGAACAAGACAAGGAAGTCGTCACCGCGACTCCCGACACCACGATGGAAACCATCGTGCCACAACCGACCGAACCGATCATCACCATGAAGAAACTGGCGGCGGCCGGCGTCCAATACGGGCATCAAACCCGGAAGTGGAATCCGAAGATGGCTCCGTTTATCTACGGCGCCCACAACGGCATCTACATCGTCGATTTGAAGAAGACCGTCACCAAGATTGAAGAAGCCTATCACAAAATGAAGGAAATCGTCGATGCCGGTGGCAAAGTCTTATTCGTCGGCACCAAGAAGCAAGTCCAAGACCTCGTCAAAGAAGAAGCCCTCCGCTCGGGTTCGTTCTATATCAACACCCGTTGGCTCGGCGGCACCTTGACGAATTTCCGGACAATCTTGACCCGGATCCGCTACTTGAAGGATCTTGAAAAGCAAGAAGAAGACGGAACCCTGGAACTCTTGCCGAAGAAAGAAGTCAGTTCCCTTCGCAAAGTCAAAGACAAACTCCTGCGCAACCTCGAAGGCATCAAAGAAATCAAACGGACCCCGCAAGCGGTGTTCGTCGTCGACCCGATGGTCGACCATAACGCCGTCAGCGAATCGAAGAAATTAGGCATTCCCGTGTTCGGTATCATCGACACCAACGCCGATCCTTCTTTGGTCGATTTCCCGATTCCCGGCAACGACGACGCCGTCGGCAGCGTCCGGATCATCCTCCAAGTGATGGCCGACGCCATCGTCGAATCCAAAGGCGGACTGCCGGTCATCGCCTACACCAAAGACGAGGAATTCCTCGATCGCTACGCGGCCATGAAAGCCGAAAGCAAAGTGGCGAGCGAAGCCCGGGCCAACCCGGCCCCCGTCGTCGCCGCTCCGACTCCCGTCGCTCCCGAAAGCATCAAAATCGAAGTGAAGACCGAAACCTCGGTCGTCAAGGAAAAAACGACCCATTCCGCCAAGAAAGAAGTCGCCCCCCAAGAAGGCGAGGAATAATCAATGTCCCAAATCATCGACCTAATCAAAGTATTGCGCGAGCGCACCGGCGCCGGCATGATGGACTGCAAGCGCGCGCTTGAAGCCACCGACCTCGACGTCACCAAAGCCATCGACTGGCTCCGTGAAAAAGGCATCACCAAAGCCGCGAGCAAATCACTGCGCATCGCGGCCGAAGGCATCACCCACATCGTGAGCGAAGGCTCGCGTTCGCTCGTTTTGGAAGTCAACTGCGAAACCGACTTCGTCGCCCGCAGCGACGCATTCGTGGCCTTGGTCGATACCATTGCCAAGTCGTTATTGCACGGCCAAGCCGACACCCTCGAGGCCGCCAAAGACCTCGTCGCCCCCTTGATCACCGAAGCGACCATGAAAATCGGCGAGAAGATCGACCTCCGCCGCTACGAGACCCTCAAAGCCGAAACCGGACAGGTGGTCGGCTCCTACATCCATATGAATGGCAAGCTCTCGACCATCGTCTTGATGACCGGGTCGGACCAAACCTTCGCCGACAACCTGGCGATGCACATCACCGCCAACAACCCGCGCTTCATCGACAGCCAAAGCATCCCGAAAGAAGCCCTCGAGCACGAGAAGAAGATCCAAAAGGAAATCGTCGCCCAGGACGAAAAGCTCGCCGGGAAGCCGGAAGCCGCCCTCGCCAAGATCATTGAAGGAAAAGTCAGCAAGGCCTTCCGTGAATCGACCTTGACCGAGCAACCCTACCTGATGGACGAAGCCGGCGCGAGCGTCGGAACGATCCTCGCCAAGATGAATCTCAAAGTCATGAAGTTCGTCCGCTACGCCGTGGGCGAAGGGATTGAAAAGCGCGTTGACAACTTCGCCGAAGAAGTCATGGCGCAAATAAAATAACACTCTTTTGAGTGTTTTTTTTATAATAATAAAAGGAGCGTAGATTTATGGGCCAATATCACCGTGTTTTAATCAAACTGTCGGGCGAAGCCTTGGCTGACAAAGAAGATCGGCTGATCCTCGGAGCCGACAACCTCGGCATCGTGGCCGAGTCGATCAAAAAGATTACCCAAGAGAAAGTCCAAGTCGGGGTCGTGATCGGCGCCGGCAACATTTGGCGCGGCAAGTCGGCCTCCAAAATCGGCATCGACAAGGCCACGGCCGATTACATGGGCATGCTCGGGACCATCATCAACGCCTTGGCCCTTCAAAGCGCGCTAGAAAACATCGGGGTCCCGACCCGGGTCCTCTCGGCCGTCGAAGTCAAATCGGTCGCCGAACCCTACATTCGGCGCCGGGCCATCCGCCACCTCGAAAAAGGCCGCGTCGTCATCTTCGCCGGCGGGACCGGCAATCCCTACTTCACGACCGACACCACGGCCAGCCTCCGGGCGATGGAAATCGAGGCCGACGTCATCTTCATCGCCAAAAATGGCGTTGACGGCGTCTATACCGCCGACCCGACCGTGAACCACGACGCCACCTTGATCAAAGAAATCACCTACGAAGAGATGCTGCGGCGCAACCTCAAAGTCATGGATTTGACCGCCATCTCCTTGATTCACGACAAAGACATCGAAATCCGCGTCTTCGACATGAACGATCCGGAGAATTTCCTGCGGGCCCTCCATGGCGAAGCGATCGGATCCATCATCAGAAAGGGTTGATATCATGGATGAACTGACCTTAGAAGCCCAAAGCCGCATGGAGAAATCGATCGAAGCCCTGCAGGCGAACTTCAATACCCTGCGGACCGGCCGGGCCAACGCCGCCCTGCTCGACCGCATCGAAGTCGACTACTACGGCGACAAGATCCTCTTGAACCAGATCGCCTCGGTGTCGGTTCCCGAACCACGGCAGCTCTTGATCAAGCCCTATGACCGCAACGACGTCAAATCGATCGTGGCCGCCCTTTCGCTCAGCAACATCGGGATCAATCCCATCAACGACGGGACCTCGATCCGGTTGGTCTTACCGCCGCTGACCGAGGAACGCCGCCGCGACCTCGTCAAGCAAGCCAAACGGTTTGCCGATGAGTGCAAAGTGG
>JBAZHG010000049.1:0-3563 GCA_041652475.1 Bacilli bacterium | reverse complement strand
ATCAATAAGATAATACCCGGCAACATCATCGAAAAGAGCAAAAGATTGAACATTATCTTCTTGCCCTTGAAGCGTAGTTTGGCAAAGGCATAAGCGGCGACGGTCGATGAAAACATCCCTACGAGAATGACCGGGACCAAAATCATCATCGTATTGACAAATCCGGTCAAGATCATACTCTGACCGGTCGAAAAAATCGTGTAGGTAGTGAAAACGCGTGCATAGGCCGACAACGAAAACTGTTCTGGGCTTAAAAACCAAATAAACGGTTGCGCGGTGGCAATTTGATTGTTGGCTTTGAAGGAAGTGACCAAGACGATATAGAAGAGAATCATGTACGCCAGCGTGAAAATAACCATGATCGCATAACTGACGATCTTGATTATCGTCTTCTGTTTGATGTGAATCGAGTCGCTAATCTTCATATACCCATTTCCGGGACATTTTGAAATTGAATACCGTCAATAAAATCGTGGCCGCGGCCAATATCCAAGACACCGAGGCCGCCTGACCAAGGCCTCCCGTCTCGCCAAAAGCTTTGTTATACAAGTAAAAGACGATTGTCAGTCCCGAATTGTCGGGACCCGTTGGCGAGATGATTGACGAGTTGACGGCATTGATGGCTTGGAAGCGCGTGAATTCCTGCAAGGAACCGATCATGCCGACCACCAAAAGGAAAAAAGTCGTCGGGGACACCAACGGCAGCGTGATGCCGAAGAACCGCTGAAAAATATTGGCTCCGTCAAGTTCCGCCGCTTCGTAATAAGCGGGATTGATGCTGCTTAACGCTGCCGAATACAGGATCATGCTGAACCCGGTCCCGCACCAAATGCTCATGATGATCATCCCGGGCATGAACCACTTAGAACTGGTCAGCCAGTCAATGGGCGCTACTCCAAAGAATCCTAAGAATTGGTTGATGGGGCCGAAATTGGTATTCAGCATCGTCCGCCACATCAGGACGACGGCGACGATTGAACATACATAGGGAATGAAGATGAAGGTTCGATATAACCGTTTGAGCTTCAACTTTTGATTGAGGATGATGGCCAAGAGCAGACCTAGGCAGATAGAAACCGGAAGCGCCGCCGTGGCATAAAAGGTATTCAAAACGGCTTTATAGAATAATGGGTCGCGCAAGACGGCGATGTAATTCTGAAATGGGTTGCTGGTCAAAAAAGACATGTCGATCAAGGCAAACGAAGGAACGTCGCTGAACGACATCATGATAGAAAATATCAACGGCAGGATCCCAAATGTCAAAAAGCCGATTACCGGTATGCCTGCAAATAACGTGCCGATAATCGCTTCTTGCGTCTTGGCTTTGATTTTGCGTCTTTCTTTTTTCACCGATGGCTACGATTTCAAAGTATAGGTCTTGAGTTTTTCGTTGGTGATGCCTTTGTAGTTGGCAAACAAACTGTCGACGGTGGCGACGCCGTTCAAGACGTTTCCATTCAACGTCGGAGCCCAAAGTTCGATCCAGACATCGTCGGCCAGATAGGTCCAGTCGCCGCCGCGCTGAACTTCCGCGGCATCGAGAAACACTTCGTTATTATAGGGCCTCGCCGTACTGGATAGGAAGTTTTTTTCCGGGTTCGAGGCAATCGAAATCTGATTGGGCACGTTGAATCCGGTCGCCGCCAAGGCGTCTTGGCCTGATGATCCCGACAGGTATTCGATGATTTTGAAAGCTTGCGGCTTTACAGTCGACTTTTTGGCCATGGAAATACACATCGAGCCGCTGTGGCCCCCAGAGGATCCGTTTGCATGGCGCGGCAAGGGAGCGACGTCCCAAGAGAAATCGGCGCTTTTGCGGAATTCGACCGTGGCATAACGGCCTTCGACGAACAGGGCGACGTCTTGATTCGTGAAGAGGGCCATCTCGTTAGAAATGTCGGATGGCTTAGGCGAAAGCCCCGATTGGAAATTCGAGATCCAGTAATCGAACGTTTCGCGAATTGATGGCAATTCCACGACATGGCCGGAGGCCACCAAGGCGGCGGTTTCCGGCCCGTGGCTGGCCATGAAAGGCAGATCATAATAGTCGACGAACGAGTCCGGGCTGTAATCGTGTCCATTGATGGTCACCGATTTCAACACGCGGTAATTGGGATTTTCATCGTCCAGCGTGAATTCCCAGTAGCCCCCATTGTACGCGGGATCGTCGGTTTCCTTGAAATGAATGACGTCCCCGCCGATGCTCCAGCCGGCGTAAAACCACCAACTGGAGTAGAATCCCCATCGCGTCTGGTGCGTGCTCGGGATGGTGCGTCCTTTGGAAAGCAGCGTTGAAAGAACGTCGCTTTCTTCGAACGTCATCGCGATTTTGTTGTTGAAGACTTTGCCGTCGGGATCGTATCCGCGCGCATCGTATTCAAGGTCTTGGTAAACTACTTTTCCGTCTTGATTGTCGTCATATGCGGAAATGATCTTGATGCCCTGGGCCAATAACGCGTCTTCGTTATAATAGATGACGGTCGGACCGATATCTTTAGGCAAACCCCAGATGCTGGCTTCCGGCATGTATTGGTAGGTGTCGACATCGAATTGATATCGCTGCATCAGGGTCGCCCAAATGTCATCAAGATCTATTTCCGTGCTGGTGGCAATGTATTCTTCGAGATTTTCCAAATAACCGTCTTTGGCGTATCGCTTGACCATCGAATCGCCGACGTAGAACAAATCTGGCGTTTGGCGGCCGGTCAATGCCGTCTCCAAAACACTGTAGTAGCTGGAACTTGGCTTTTTCACGAAATTGACGTAGATGTTGTCCTCGTTGACGGCGTTATAATCGCGCAGTAGGTTCTGGAATACGTTGACTTCGGCTTCGTCCCCCCAGGCCCACAGGCTGACGGTCGTTTTGCCTTCTTCGCCGATGCTGCTGCCGCATGAGCCAAGCAAAAGCGGAATGCCCAGCATCATGCTCAAAAGAATCGCTTTTCTACATCTATTCATGAAAAGTCTCCTTTATTGGACTCGTGTCGTTCCAACGTAAATGTCGGTCATCAGGGCGCTGCCGTTATTTGACCAAAATTGATAGAAATCAAATGAGTTGACGTTGTCGTGGCCGCTTGGCAAGTGGTGGACGACTTCCGGATTACCATCAATGAAATACCGGTAAGTAACATGTCCGAATTCGTCGGTTTCGGCGTTAATTTTATACGAGTGCGTCCCGACGGCATATTGGGCATACTCCGCGAATCCGCGGCCGCAGCCGATGTTGTGGTCGAGCGGGTCGGGCATGAATTCGGTCGTGACTGGAGCTTGCCAGTTGCTGCGCCATTGATAAGTGACCCAGCCGGTGCCGATGGTGCTGGCTTCATAGCCCCAGAGGTCGTTGTTGATGTTTCCGCCAACAGTCAAGTCTTCCCAGCCTCCCCAGGTGCCATTGGCTTGGGCGGAGGCAATCGTGGTGCCGATTTTGCCTTGGCCGAAGTACGTGAGATCGGTCAGATTGAAAGAGATTTCCCAATTGGTTAGCAACGGGATGTTTTTACCAATCTTTTCAGAAGATCCTTTGTAAACGACCACATCGGTGCCGATGACGACGTTGCCGTGTG
>JBAZHG010000048.1:0-3565 GCA_041652475.1 Bacilli bacterium | reverse complement strand
GATGATGGCCAACACCCAAGGATAGTCTTCAAGGATCGACCAAGCCGCTCCGGTATTCCGAGTATATTGCAGGTCGAAGAAATTCGGGATAATGTTGACGTTGACCCGGTTTAGATAGGCCGCCCATTTGGTGATTTGGTCGATGATGACAATCAATGGCCCGAGCCAAACGTAGGTCAATAGCAAGGTTTTATAGCGGCCTTTCATGGCTTGACGGCCTCATGGCAGCGCGGGCAGAGCTGAACTTCTGCAACCGACTCGAGTCGATCATAGTAATTCCAGCAGCGGTCGCACTTGTAGCCTTGATGGCGGGTCACCGTGACCTCGAGCGTCGGGCTGTGGGTCAAGACGGCTTCGCTCACGATGAAATAGCGGGCCCGTTCGAGGGGAGTGACCCCGAAGAGCCATTCGGTCAAGGGATCATTGACTAAACCAAGCGTCAATTTGGCTTCCTGGGCCGAACCGAAGAGGCCCCCGGCCCGCGCCGTTTCAAGTTTCTTGAGAACCGCCGATCTAAGTTCGAGGAAAGCGTCGTATTCTTGCAACAACTTATCGTTGAGCCCCCGTATCGATGGATAATCCTCGAGTTGGGCGTAACGGTGCTTGCCGCCCGGGAGTTCGGCGTAAGCTTCCTCCATGGTGAAAGGCAGTATCGGTGTCAGTAAGCCGAGTATGGTCTTCAAGAGCCGATAGTAAGTCGTTTGGACTTGGAGGCGGCGCGGCGAATGGGCTGCTTCGCAGTAAAGGATATCCTTGGTGATGTCGCAGTAAAACGACGATAGGTCGCTCGAAACGAAATTCTGGATGTTCATCATCGCCCCGGCGAAGTCGTAGGCGTCCATGGCCTCGGCCACCTTGTTGACGAGCCGTTGACTGGCTTCAAGCACCATCTGATCGATGACCGATAGTTCTTTTTGGTCGTCCTTGACGGGATCGAAATAGCCGTTCTCGCCATTGGCGAGGTTCCCGAGCATGAATTTGACGGTATTTCGGATTTTACGATAGCTTTCGGCGTTGCCTTTGAATATGTCTTCGCTGGCGCGCACGTCGGCCTGATAGTCGACGGTGGCCGCCCACAGGCGCAGGATGTCGGCCCCGTAGACTTGGCACATTTTCAAAGGATCGATGCCGTTACCTTTCGATTTGGACATTTTCTCGCCCTTGCCGTCGACGACGAAACCATGGCTGACCACCTGGTCGTAGGGGGCCTGGCCTCGGGTCGCCACGGCGATGATCAAACTGGAATTGAACCAACCCCGGTATTGGTCGGACCCTTCAAGATACAAGTCGGCTGGCCATTTTTGTTCCCGTTCCGTCAAGACGCTGATGCTGCTCGAACCGCTGTCAAACCAGACGTCCATGATGTCGGTCTCTTTGTAGAAACCCCCGCGCGGCGATCGCATGTTATGATAACCCGCAGGCAATAAATCCTTCGGTTCGCGCTCGAACCAGACGTTGGATCCGTTATCCTTGATCAATGTTTGGATATGCTCGAAGACGGCGGGCTCGATGATCGGGCTCCCGTCTTCGTTATAAATGATTGGGATCGGGACGCCCCAGACCCGTTGCCGGCTGATGCACCAATCCCCGCGGTCCTTGATCATGTTGTGGATGCGAAGGCGGCCCCAGGACGGAGTCCAGTTGACGCGTTCGATTTCCGATAGAAGCTTTTTCCGAATCGGCTCGATCGAGCAGAACCACTGCGGCGTGGCCCGGTAGATCAACGGCTTGCCGGTCCGCCAGTCGTGGGGATAGCTGTGGGTGATCGTCTCGCGGCCGAGCAGGGCGCCCCCTTCGGTAAGCAGCCCTAAAATCTTCTCGTTGGCCGCTTCATAGAACAAACCTTCGAGTTCAACACCGGCTTCCGCGGTCATGAGCCCGCGGGCGTCGACTGGGCATAATGGCGGCAGGTCATAAAGTTTTCCGACGGCAAAGTCTTCTTCGCCGTGCCCGGGGGCCGTGTGGACGAAGCCGGTCCCGGTGTCGCTCGTGACGTGGTCGCCCAAAATGAGGAGGCTCGTCCGCGGCAAAAACGGATGGGCCGTTTCGGCGTACTCGAGGGCTTTTCCCTTAAACGGTTCGATCAATTCGCACTGTGATAGATGGAGCGCTTCCCTCAAAGCCGCGGCCCGGTCCTTCAAGAAGACCATGACACCATGTTCGGTTTGGTAACGTCCGTACTCGAATTCGGGATGGGCGGCGATGGCGAGGTTACCCGGCAAGGTCCAAGGCGTCGTCGTCCAAATGACGATCCGGTCGCCAAGACATAACGGTCCCTGGGGTTTCGTCACCTTGAAAGCGACGTAAATCGACTCCGAGGTCACGTCTTCGTATTCGATTTCGGCTTCGGCTAGGGCGCTTTCCGAGCTCCAGGACCAATAAACCGGCTTTAGGCCTTTATAGATCAATCCTTGTAAAGCCATCGAGGCGAAAACGCCGATCTGGCGGGCTTCATAGGATGGGTCCAGAGTCACGTAGGGATGGTCGAAATCGCCGACCACGCCTAGGCGCAAGATCTGCTCTTTTTGGCGGGCCACCTGCTCGAGGGCGAATTTCCGGCAGGCTTCCCGGAAGGCCGAGGTCGTCATTTGCTTGCGGTTGACGCCCTTCTTAGTCAAATAGTTTTCGATCGGCAGTCCGTGCGTGTCCCAGCCCGGGGTGAACGGGGTGTCGTAGCCGCGCATGTTCTTGTAGCGGAGGACGATGTCTTTCAAAAACCGGTTCAGCATGTGTCCGGTATGCATGTCGCCGTTAGCGTAGGGGGGCCCGTCGTGGAGTTGGAACTCCTCGGCGCCGCGCCGCCGGGCGCGCATCGCTTCATAGTAGCCGTCTTGTCTCCAAGCCGCGGCCAAAAGCGGTTCCTTGACGGCGAGGTTTCCCCGCATCTCGAACCTGGTTTTCGGCATCAAGAGCGTTTTTTTGACTTCCATAAGCATTTCCCCCTAAGAAATAAAAAAGGCATCCATAAGGACGCCTGGACGTGGTACCACCTTAATTCGTAACTTTGTTACGCGCTCGGGTTCCGGTAACGGGGAGGCCGGCGGCCTTACTATGGGTTCGGGACCGCTCGGGAGGCAGGATACCGTTGACGTCGGGACGATGGCCTTGCACCGGGTGCCATCTCGCTCTAGAACCGCTTCGCTCAACGACGTGTTGCCACCATCGATTTCTTCAAAATTATGCCACAAACGACTCGAAGGCGCAACCTTTATTGGAGATGCTTGTCCGAGAGGAATTCCGGAAGCAGGCTCGCTTCTTCCTCGATTGGTTTCAGCTCGGGCTTCTCGTTTTCGCCATTGCCGTCAAGCAGCGATAGCGGCGGGGTCGCCGCGTCCTTGCCGGATTTCATGCCTTGGTAGGTCGGCACGGCCGTATAGTCGTATTCTTCGGCGAAATCGCTGGCGATCACGCTGACGAGGATTTGGTCCGAGAGCTGTTCGTTGATGGCGACGCCGAATTTGATGTCGAGGTTGGTCCCGGCGATCTCGATGATGCGGTCGACCGTTTCCTGGGCTTCGAACAAACTGACCTGCGGGCCGCAGGTGATGGCCACGATGGCCTTGCG
>JBAZHG010000047.1:0-4366 GCA_041652475.1 Bacilli bacterium | reverse complement strand
GTAGCGCCACGGTTAGGGCGACGAACGCTTCGAGCGGCGTCTATGGCGAAATATCGATTACGGTGACCACCACCCCCAGTAGCGGGGAACCCGCTTCCTGGGAGCGCGTCACTTCCACGAACGAACTGGTTTCGGGTGATAAATACGCCTTTGTATACATGACCTCGTCGGTCGGCTGCATCGCTTCGAATACGATTGCTAGTGGCGTCCAATATTTGGCTCGAAACACCTTTGTTTCAAACGCCACCTCGGTCTTGGCGACGGATTATTCCCCAACGCTATATGGATTCGATTTAGGCGGTTCATCCAATGCCTGGACCTTCCATAATGGAAACGGATATCTAGCGGCCACGGCCGAAAAGAAATTAGTCATCGATACGACGACCACTCCGCGTACTTGGTCAATCGCCATCAATAGTTCCACGAACTATGCGACCGTCACCTTCGTGACGACATCATACGGAGCGATGCAGTACAACATCGATTACCCAAGATTCACGACCTACACTTCATCGCAGGCGAGCATTTATCTATATCGCTATCTCGACGGGGGACCGCGTCCGACCACATTGACCGTGACCGATAATAGCGACTATCAAGTAACCGACGTCTTTGATCCAAGCGACTTTGCGGTCAACGTTACCTTCAGTGACAATACCACGTTATCGAATGTGGCCTATGATGCGACGATGACCAGTGGCTACTATTTCGGCCAAGCCTACTATCCGAACGACGATCAATTCGATAAAGCCGATCCCTTTGACTTCGGCGGCGATTATTCAATTGAAATTTATTACGTCGATGCGACCGGTTCTTGTAACGACATCGTCGTGTTCAATGTCAAGAGCGGATCGGAACTGGGCGATACCCTCGTCGATCTTTCGGCGAGCGACGGGACCACTACCTATAATATCGGGGCGACCTATGGCACCGATAACAAATTGACGGTCATCGCCATTTGGGCCACCTATGGTAGCGAAACCTTGGCTCAAGGCGATGGGATCAATGGCTACGCCATTTCTTGCGCGACCCACGACTTAACGACAGCCTTCGTAAATAGCGGCTCTTACCTCATCACCATCAGCTATCGGACCATGAATACCACCATAACGATCACTGTTGCCGCGGGTTATGAACAACGCGATTTGGCCTATAATTACGAAGATCTCCAAGACCGGAGCGTCTATTACGTCGATGCCATGCCTTCCACCGGCAACCCCAAGATTTTGGTCATTCCGACGAAGTTCACCGATACTTCGCTGAATACCACGCAACTGGCCACTTATAAAACCAAGATCGAAAAGGCTTACTTCGGGACCGATGCCGATACCGGCTGGAAGAGTGTCAAAACCTATTTTGAGGATAGTTCCTATGGGGCTTTGTCGATTGGCGGGACGGTGACCGATTGGTGGAGCTCGGGCTATTCTTCAAGCGCGGTCACCGATGAAACGGTCACCACCACCCTCGTCAAAAACGCGGTGGCCTGGTACAAAGCCAATAATAGCGACATTTCGAGTTATGATACCAACCAAGACGGTTATATCGACGCCGTATCGCTGATCTATGGGGCCCCTAACTATAGCAATGCCGGCTCCAACGACAATCTATGGGCTTATTGCTATTGGGTGCAGGAACCCTCACAGGCTAACGTCAATAACCCCGGCCCCAACGTTTTCTTCTGGGCTTCATACGATTTCATGGACGAAGACACCAGCCCGGCTCCGATCGATACCCACACCTATATCCATGAGATGGGACATATCCTCGGCCTTGACGATTACTATAATTACGATTCGACCTCGAATGATGGTTCCGCCGGCGGTTTCTTGATGCAGGACTATAACGTCGGCGATCATGATCCCTATAGCAAGATGGCGCTTGGATGGGTGGACCCCTACGTACCCAGCGCCAGCACCTCGATCACGCTAAGGCCATTTGAAACGAGTGGCGACGTCGTTGTTTTGGCGCCTTCGTTTAGCAATTCCCCGTTTGGCGAATACCTGGTCATTGATTACTATACGGCTGGCGGGCTGAATGCCTTTGACACGCTGAATCAATACGGGACCTCGTATCCACGGGGCACCACCACCAAGGGTATCCGCGTCTGGCATGTCGACGGACGTTTGTTCCAAACCAGTTCACGAACGACTTCCTATTCCACGAGCACTACTTTATCGGGTACGATTACCTCGAGTTATTACTACACTCACGCCATGAGCAATTCCACGGGATCCACTTACGGAAGCCCGGTAGCGACTTACCGTAATTATCGGTTGTTGCACCTTCTACAAGCCTCTGGCACCAACACTTTTAAAACGGGTTCGACTTTTTCTAGCGGTGATTTATTCACCGCCGGAATGTCTTTCTCCATGGCCAGTTACAGCAATTTCTTTTATAACTCCGGCAAACTCAACAGCAACCTCAACCTCGGCTGGTCGTTCACCGTCAGTTCCCTTTCAAGCGCGGGCGCGACCTTACAGATAACCAAACTTTAAGTTTATTTGCCGATCGGGCAGATTATTATGCACGCTTAGAGAAACGATTTTTTCAACCCGGATGTGCGTTTTCCACCTCGACAAGTCATCGGGATGTTTTCCATAGTTGAAAACAACCGCTTGGCGAAAGTGGTAAAATAGCCAAGAGGAGATCCAGCGATGATTAATTTCAAAAGCAGTGCCATTTTAGTGGTTGACATGCTCAACGATTTTGTTACCGGCGCTTTAAAATGCGACCGCGGCTTGGCGATTGTCCCGGCGACGGCGCGGCTCTTAGATAATGCTAGAAAGCATCATATCCCAGTGATTTTCTGCTCCGACGCGCATATCCCCGTCATTGATCACGAACTGAAACTGTGGGGCGACCATGCGATCAAAGGCACCCACGGAGCCGAAGTGATCCCGGAATTGAAAGTCAGCCAAAAAGACTATCTCGTCCCCAAACGCCGCTACAGCGGTTTCTTCCAAACCGATCTCGATTTGCTATTGAGGGAACTTAATGTCGACACCGTCATCATGACCGGGCTCCACACCCACATGTGCGTGCGCCACACCTCGGCCGATGCTTATCAGTTGGAGTATCAGGTCGTCGTGGCGTCCGATGCCACCGATTCCTTCACCGAAGAAGACTATAAAAACGGCATCCGCTATCTAAAAGAAGTCTATGCCGCGGAAATCTTTACCGTCGATGAACTGATAAAACAATTCCAGGCATAAACGGAAAACTATTAAAATCTATTTACCAACGATTGACGGCGTGTTCGATGAAACCGAGCACGTCGACGAATTCTTTTCGTCCTGCAGGCGTATCCATTGACCCCGTGAAATGACCATAGATTTGATGGCAGTGGGTGTCGATGATCACGTATTTATTTTCGGTATAGTTATCGAACATGGGTGTGAAGGTAAATTCAATCTTGCCGTCCGGATCATGGATTTTCCAAGGCTTTATATAATCATTTTTATCCATTGAAACGGATAGAACACCTAGTTTATAAGCTTTCTTGTTATAGAAGTACATGTTCTCGGTGGCGTTTTTTAAATCGCCGAACCCCCAGCCGATGTTCAGCCCGAATGGGACGCCGTCGATATGGCTTGAGACGCTGCCCCAGAACCATTCGTGGCGGTACGGCCAAATGCCCCGGCCCCAGTCTAATAAACCGGTGGCTCCCTCAAAATCGAACGTCTCATCATCGATGATGACTTCTCCCGCAGCCCGGTAATAGTTTTCTTTATAGTTGAGATAGAATTGCTTCTTGCGCTTGAACGGCGTGGCGATGACCATCTTTTCATTGTTAAGGTCATTTTTAACGTTGAGATGGACTTCGAAATTCTGATATTGCTTATTTGATCCAATGAAAGATAAGACCCGTTCTGGTCCATCGACGCGGAATGACATCGTGAAGTCTTTGCCCTTGTATTCAGAATAACTATCCATCTCGGGATGTCGTTCCAGCTTCGGGGTGAAAAACCAGCGAAGTCCGCCCATGGAATGTTTCTTGCCGGTCTTTAAATTAATCAAGGTGGCGGTGGCCGAGGCGGCATAACTCAAATGGCCGATCGTCAGTTGGATGACATAATCGCCCTTGCTGAACTGGTAAAAATCCCATTCCTTCAATTTGAAGGGAAAATAGCGGGCTTCTTCCCGGTTGTAGACATAATTCATCGTCCGGGCAAAGCCCGGATTGATCAATTCCCCTTTATGGTTAAGGAGCGGGGTTTTCTTGGTTATCTCGTGCTGGTTCATCGATCAAAGGTTTTTCCTTTTCAGCGCGGAGGCGCTTATTGTAGGTTTTCCACGCAAAGACTAGCGGCACGATCGTGACCAGGACCAGGATCCCGGCGAACAAGAACAGATTCTCCTGCGGGAC
>JBAZHG010000046.1:0-4435 GCA_041652475.1 Bacilli bacterium | reverse complement strand
AGCGGATCGGCCATCGGCAACCATATACGGCGCTCGTTATCGAATCCATCAACCGCTAACCATGATCAAAGTCATATTCCATGAAGCCGACCAGAAGATCTACGTCAAGGTCAAGGGTCATTCCCTCAGCGCGCCTAAAGGCGCCGACCTCGTCTGCGCCGGCGTCAGCAGCGTGACCACCGGGGCCTTGAACGCCCTCGATCACCCGACCTCGTTCCAGATCATCTCGAATGAAGGCCTCTTGGAAATCATGACCATCACGACGGTATCCGCTCACGACCAGGTCGTATTGCAGACGATGCTCAGGCAACTTGAGACAATTGCCGAAGCCTATCCCCAATACGTCAAAATCTCCAAGAAAGGAACTTAACCATCATGATGATGTTTAAACTGAATATCCAACAGTTCGCCAGCAAGAAGGGCGTCGGATCGACCCGCAACGGCCGCGATTCGCACTCGAAACGGCTCGGAGCCAAGCTCGGCGATGGCCAATTCTGCCACGCCGGCGCGATCATTTACCGGCAACGGGGCACCAAGATGTATCCCGGAACCAATACGATGCGCGGGGGCGACGACACCATCTTCGCGACTAAAACCGGCTTCGTGAAATTCGAACGCTGGGGCAAGGACCGCAAGCGCGTCCACGTCGTCGAAGCCGCGGCCGAATAGCAAAATAGACCACAATATGTGGTCTTTTTTTTTATCATTGGTTATACTTACTAAAGTAAGGTGGTTTGTTTATGAAACTGATTTCAATCGTCGTCCCGATGTACAACGAAAGCCCGGTGGTGGCGCTATTTTTTGAACGCGTCAACCAGGTTTTATCAGATATCAAAGGCTACCGCTTTGAAATCGTCGCCGTCAATGACGGGTCGAAAGACGACACGCTCGAATTGTTGAAATCCCAACAAAAGAAACAGTCCAACCTCGTGGTCGTTTCATTGGCCCGCAACTTCGGGCACGAACCGGCCGTGGCCGCAGGACTTAAAGTCGCTTCCGGCGACGCCGTGATCCCGATGGACGCCGATTTGCAGGATCCCCCGGAATTGATCGTCGAGATGCTGAAGAAGTTCGAGGAAGGTTATGAGGTCGTCAACGCCAAACGGGCGTCGCGACTCGACGATTCCTTCATGAAACGGACCACGGCCAAATACTTTTATGCCTTTATCGGCCAAATATCCGGCAAAGTCAAGATTCCCAACAACGTCGGCCACTTCCGGCTCATTTCCCGGCGCGTTTGCGACGAAGTCAACGCCTTGACTGAGAAAAACCGCGTCTTTCGGATCGAAGTCCCCTTCGTCGGCCACAAGACGACCGAAGTTTTGTTCAAACGGCCGAAACGGGTCGGCGGGGTCAGCCATTATAACTACAAATCGATGTTCAAATTGGCTTTTGACGCCATCGCCGCCAGCACGAGCACGCCCTTGCTTTGGCCGATGCGTTTCACGGTCTTATTCGCCTTCATCTGGGGCCTTTCCAGTTTGACGGAATTAGTACTTTATATTCTCGGCTTGACCGGGGCCATAGCGCCGATTGCCAGCACCGGATTATTGACCTGGTTGACCGTCAACATCGTTTCATTCCTGTTTTTGATCGTGATGTTTTTCCTCTCGATCATGGCCTTATACCTAGCTCGGGTGTTCATCGAGACCCAAAACCGCCCGTTCTTCGTCATCGACGAAATCGTTCGGACTAACAAGGAATAACCAATGTTTATCGACCGGGTGAAAATCGAAGTCCATTCGGGCAAAGGCGGCGATGGCATGATCGCCTTTTTGACCCAAAAATACATCGCTCGCGGGGGACCGAGCGGCGGTAACGGCGGCCGCGGCGGCTCGATCGTTTTCGTCGCCTCGAAAGAGGTGACCACCCTCGTCGCTTTCCGTTACAGCAAGAAGATCGAAGCCGAAGACGGCGCTAAAGGCATGAGCAACAACAAATACGGCCGCAGCGCCAAAGACGTCTATGTGAAACTCCCGGTCGGCACCGTGATATATGAAGAACCCGAGCACCGGCTCATCGCCGACCTCTCGACCGAAGGCCAGGAATTCATCGTGGCCAAAGGCGGCCGCGGCGGCCGTGGCAACGCCTGTTTTAAAAGCTCGGTCAACCGGGCCCCCCGCATCGCCGAAAACGGCGTCCCCGGGGAATTGAAGACACTGACGCTTGAGTTGAAACTTTTAGCCGACGTCGGCTTGGTCGGCCTTCCCAGCGTTGGGAAGAGCACCTTATTGAGCGTCGTCAGCAACGCCAAACCGGAAATCGCCGATTATGAATTCACGACCATTTATCCGAACCTAGGCGTCGTCGAATTGCCATCGGCTCCCTCATTCGTGGTGGCCGACCTTCCGGGTTTGATCGAAGGGGCCCACCTTGGCAAAGGCTTGGGACTCGAATTCCTGCGCCACCTCGAACGCTGCCGCGTCATCGTCCACGTCATCAATATGGCGAGCGGGCGCGATCCGGTTGCCGATTATCGCGTCATCAAACAAGAATTGAAAACTTATCAAGGCGGCCTGGCGAAGCGGCCGGCGGTCATCGCCGCCTCCAAGATGGACGAGCCCGGCGCCGACGAAGCCTTGAAGCTTTTGAAACGCGGGGTCCGCAAGGTCAAGATATTCCCGATTTCGGCTTTAACCCACGAAGGCATCAACGAGCTGATGTACGAATGCGCCCGCTTAATCAAGGAGACCCCGGAGATGCCGCTTTACGTCCCGTCGAGCGAAGTGAAACGATATTCCTACAAAGGCAAAGCAGCCCCCTTCGACATCGTAAAGAAGAACGAACACACCTTCGTCATCACCGGCGAACGGGTGACCCGCACCTATCGTCTTATCAATATCTCGACCGACGAAGGCCTCTTGAAACTTTTGGCCTACCTGCGGAAACTCCGCGTCGAAGACCGCCTTAAGGAAATGGGGGCTCAAGACGGGGACACCGTCATCCTCGAAGACTTCGAATTCGACTATTACGCTTAAGGTAAAGACATCATGAAACTGGCGACTTATTTACAAGAAATTGAAAAATTCATTATCGACACGCTCAAAAAGACCCAAATGGACGGCTATGTCCTTGGGCTCAGCGGCGGCATTGATTCGGCTTTGGTAGCCGCGCTGGTCGCCAAGGCGACTCCGGGCAAACTCCTGGCTCTTTTGATGCCCTGCGACAGCCATCCCGACGATCTTCGCGAGGCGCTCCTGGTGGCCGACAAGTTTCGCATTCCTTACCAAGTGATCGATCTTTCGGACACCTATCACGTTCTGATCAAAGAATTGGAAGCCAAGGCGTTGGCATCCGGGCGACCGATGGACCCCATGGCGCGCAACAACACCAAAGTCCGGCTCCGGATGGTGACCCTTTACGCGTTGGCCCAAGCCAGAAAATCGCTTGTCCTCGGAACCGACAACTGGGATGAATCATACACTGGATATTTTACCAAATACGGCGATGGAGCCGTCGATTTGCTCCCGATCGTCGCTCTGACCAAAGGCGAAGTCTATCAAGCCGCCAGATGGTACGGGATCCCGGAATCGATCATCGCCCGGGCCCCGACGGCCGGACTCTTCCCCGGCCAGACCGACGAAGGCGAGATGGGCGTGACCTACGCCGATTTGGACGCTTACCTCTTGGGGAAGAAGATCGCCCAACCCGTGATTGAACGGATCGAAACGCTGCATCGGATCTCGGCCCACAAACGGGAACCGATTCCACGCCCGATTCCGTTCGTGCGAGATTGACCATGGACGAGAAGCGGCGCATCGTCGGTTTGATTGGACTAATAAGCGTCGTTTTGCTTCTAGCCATCGTCATCGTGTTCATATTGATAAACTAGGAAGGCCATCATGATTTATTCACTGAACGGAACCATTGTCGAAAACCGCCTCGGCTACCTCGTCGTCGATGTCGGAAACATCGCCTATCAAGTCTACGTGGCGCGGCCCGACTACTTTGCGATTGGATCCAAAACCGTCATTTACACCTATCAAGTCGTCCGCGAAGACGAAATCTATTTGTGCGGTTTCCGCGATTTGGACGACCGCGACATGTTCATGAAGCTGATCACCGTCAAAGGAATCGGACCCCGGACCGCCTTGGGAGCGATGGCGACCACCACCGCCCTCGACCTGGTCACGGCGATAAGCGCCAATAACATCACTTTCTTAAAGAAACTGCCGGGAATCGGCGCCAAAGCGGCTGCCCAGATCATCCTTGATCTTAAAGGCCAACTGGCCGGCGGCGGCAAGGGCAATCCCCATCAATACGAGGATGTCCGAAACGCCTTGAAGCAACTTGGCTTCCGCGTCGGGGAAATCGACCGCGTCCTGGCCTCGATCAACATCATCAACGGCGATAGCGAAACAATATTAAAAGAAGCCCTCGCCCAACTGCGGAAAGTATCATGACCCGTTTATTAGACGCTGAAAAGCATATCGAA
>JBAZHG010000045.1:0-4562 GCA_041652475.1 Bacilli bacterium | reverse complement strand
GAGGATCTCGAGCGTTTCCTGGCGGGCTTCGAGTTCGCTCGCATGGACCGTGTGGCCTTCCTGCCACAGGAATTCGGACCCACGCAGGAATGGGCGCGTCGTTTTTTCCCAGCGGACGACTGAGCACCATTGATTGTACTTCTTGGGAAGATCGCGATAGCTGGACACGACCTTGGCGTAATGTTCGCAGAACAGCACCTCGCTGGTCGGGCGGATGATCAGACGTTCTTCGAGTTTCTCTTGGCCGCCTTGAGTGGCAATCAAGGTTTCGGGCGCGAACCCGGCCACGTGTTCTTTTTCCTTATTGAAAAGGTTTTCGGGAATCACGAGCGGCATGTAGACGTTTTGGTGTCCGGTTTGCTTGAATTGATGGTTGAGATAGTTTTGAATCTGTTCCCAGATGGCATAGCCATATGGCCGGTAGATGATGAATCCCTTGACCGATGAATAATCCATCAATTCGGCCTTGCGGCAGACATCGGTGTACCACTTGGCGAAATCTTCGTCGCGGCTGGTGATGCTCTCGTTTTTGATCTTGGCGTTTTCCATAAGTTAACCTCTAGTTGTTCTTGTTGGCGTCGAATTGGCGGATGCGGGTGATGGTCTTGGTCTTGGTGTCGAGTTTCGGCAATTCAACCGCCGCCGGAACGATGGCTTCGCCGGCCACCCCGACGACGTCGAAGCTGGCTAACAGTTCGACGCTTTCCAAATCGGCCATACCCGTGGCGATAATCGGGCGGTCGAATTTCTTCAAGGTTTCGATTAGACCGTGGACATCGACCCGCAGGCGGTTGTCGGCCACGATGTCGCTCGTCAAGCCCTGGTCGAGGATATAATAATCGAACAAGGCGTAGATGTCATTGTTCAAAAGCAAATGGACGCGCGAGAAAGCGAGGGCTGCTTTCATGTTCCGTTCGTGATAGCTCTTGATCATCTGGGTGATGACCTCGGGGCTCGCGTCCCAATCGTTGATTTCGATTTCTTCGAACACGAGGACAATGTTGGCTTCCTTGGCCCGTTTCATCATGGCGAGGCTCTTTAATATGAAAGTGTTGGCGTAGACGCTGACCGGGAAAAACATCTCCTGCTCGGGGTTCGTCCGATTGCCGGTGAAATCGATCAAAATCTGTTTGGCCACCCCGGACATCAACTCGCGGCAATCGGATGAATCGCCGGCCATCCGGCACAATTTCATCAAATCGGAAGAAAGGGTGGAATTAATGGCGATGGTCACTATATAAGCATCGGTGTCGTAAATCTTCAAGTTAAGGATCGGTTGGTAGTAAACGGTGTATTTGCGGCTCTTGATGATGTCGATGACTTCCAAGTCGATGGCCCGGGCAGTAATCTCGGTATAATTTTGGTTTTGGTCGTAAATGGCCACCACGATTCCGTCCTTTTCAGCTTGCCCAGCCATCAATCGGGCATGCTCGATCAGTTCGGTGAACTGGTGGGGGAAATATTTGTTTTCGACCACCCCGACGGTAAAGGAAACCTCTTCTTTGAGACCGCTGACTTCTAGGTTTCGAACGATCGAGTGGGCGATTGAGTGGGCAATCTGCCGATGCTCGTTGGTGGTGATGTTCTTCGTTTCTAGTAGGATGATCTCCGGTTCTTCCTGTTCGACCAAGAAAAGGCCGACTCCCAAGAAATTGGTGATTTTGTCTTTGAGTTTCTTCAAGAAAATCGGCGAGATGTAGTTGCCGGTATTCCCTTGGTACTTCTTATAGAAGAAGCGGATCACATAAGTGGCGCCGCGGTTGCCTTGGCTCTTCTGCAGCCGACGGCTCGCTTCTTCGATGCCGATGACGTTGAGCCGATGGTTGCGAGCCGGTCCCCGCCTGGGCGAAAGGTACTGCAAAAGGTAGCTGTTCAAATGGATGATTTTTTGCTGATAGGAAATTTTGGTTACTTCCAAGACCGAAAAATAGGTGCGGTTGGATACGCGAATCATCGCTTGGGCTTCGAGATGCCACGAGGTGTTCTTTTTTTCGTCCAACAATTGCATGAGCCAGTCCTTGACTCGATACAAGTCCTCGTCTCGATATTGCTTCAGGAAATACTCGATGTCCGAAGTTTTGAGATTGCGGGGATTTTTCTTGTCAAAATAGGTAACTTTGTTCAAATTTAAATCGATGGTGTATATCCGGTAATTGTATGTGTTTTCCAAAGCGGCGTCGTAACGGTGGCGCATCACTAGCTTGTGCAGCGGACCGACCAAGGCCAAAAAAAGCAAAAGGATGGCAATTAGCGCAAATACGTCTTGCAAAATTGGGCTGATTGGCAGTTGCGGGAAGATGGCGATTAGCATTAAAAACCTCGAAAGTATTATATACTTATGCACCATTATAAACAATTGAAGGCTCCTCGACCATTAGCAGTTGGCAAATCGAAAAGCCATGCTATAATATCGAACGGAGAAATACCCAAGCGGTTGAAGGGGTCAGTTTCGAAAACTGATAGAGGTTGCAAGGCCTGCGAGGGTTCGAATCCCTCTTTCTCCGCCACTAACTCATCGAAATATTTCCGAAACTCCAGCAGGGCGATCGGAAATATTTTTTTCTTCCCATGACAATCGGTCTCGCCAAATACGGAAAGGCTTTTCGACATCGGATATGCAATCGCGAGATTAACGGTTTTCATGCTTTTTATTCTAAACAATGCTATTTTTTGATAAAATTATTTTTACTATGGCAATGCTATCGATTTACAATTTCCAAACCAATCTCTATTCGCTCATAATCCTGTTGATTGTTTACATCAGTTTGGCAACCAATAAGGATTATCACATTCGCGAAAGCCGTTCTTTCAAACGGCTGATCGGACTGGCTTCTTATCTGCTGTTTGCCGAAATCATGATCGGAATCAGCGCTTCCTACGTCAATCAGGTGGCGATAATTTCCCATTATTTTTTCAACGCGACCGGCTTCATCGCCCTGCCGGCGGCCGCGCTGATGTGGGTCCATTACATCTTGCGCGAGGCCAACTACGACTTCAAGAAACATCGCCTCATCGTTTACGGCATGATGGTTCCCATATTCATCACCGGGATCCTGGCTTTCATATCGGTGTTTACCGGCTGGTATTTCACGATTTCGACCGCCAACGAATATATTCGGGGACCGCTCTTCTTCGTTCATATCATTTTCTCTTACTTTTATATATTTTTGGGTGTCGCCGTGGTCTTGTGGCAACGGAGAAATTTGGCCAAAAGTGCTTTGGTACCCATGCTCCTTTTCGCCTTGCCGCCATTGGTCGCCGGCATCCTTCAGACGCTCTTTTATGGCACTTTGATCGTCAATCCGGCCTTGGCTTTGTCGGTGTTGATGATCTTCCTTTTCATTCAATCCCAACGGGTTTATACCGATTACCTGACTGGACTTAACAACCGGCGCCAATTCGAACGATACGTAGCCACCATCAAGCCAAAATCGGCCCACATGAATTTAGCCGGCATGCTGATCGACCTCGACGATTTCAAAAAGATCAACGACACCTATGGGCATTTTATCGGCGACGAAGTGCTCATGGCGATGTCGAAGATCCTCACGGACACCTTCTCGCCAAATGATTTCCTGGCCCGGGTTGGTGGTGATGAGTTTTTCGTTTTCTTTCATGTCGACAAAAACAAGACCATCACGAAGATTAGTCAAGTTTTCATCGAAAACCTCAATGCCTTCAACCAGACGCAAGCTTTTTCCTTTGAAATTAAATGCAGTTACGGAGTCGATTTATTCGATTACGGCACCTACAAGTCATTGCCTCGCTTCATGGCTTCGGTCGACCAATTGATGTATCGACAAAAACATCGCGTCTAATGAAGGTATCCCTTAAATGAACACAAATGACTTTTTTGCCTTGATGCGCAGTTTCATCCTGAATATCCTCTTGTTGTTCGGGACCGTATTAGTCTACCAAGTCGCCCGCTTCACCAGCAATCAAAAGGGCCTCCTGAAAAACCTGATCATCGGTTTGTTCGTCGGGTTGATCGGGGTTTTGATCATGACCTTCCCATTCCAATTCGAGGCCGGCCTCATTTTCGACGCTCGCAGCGTCTTGTACTTAATCGCCGGTTATTTCTTTGGCCCAATCGTAACCTTCGTGAGCGCCGTCACCGGCATCGCCTATCGGATATTTGTGGTCGGGGGCGGCGGGGTGTACGCCGGAGTGGCCACCATCGCCGTTTCATCCTTACTCGGCATGGGCTGGCATCTAGTCGAGAAATATATCCCCTCGTCATGGCCCTATTTCTTCAAATTCTACTTGATGGGTTTCGTCGGCCATATCCTCGTCGTGTTGTGCCAATTTTTGATTTTACCATCATCAAACGTCTTGCCAGCCATCCGGATGATTGCGATTCCGTTTTTGGTCTTCTTCCCGATTGCCACCGCAATCGTCGCTCTCTCGCTTGAAAACAACCGGATGCGGCTTTTGGCCCAACAAACGATTCTGCAGCAAAAATTGCTGCTTCAGACATCGGTCGACAGCGCCCAAACGATCGAGGTATACTCCCTTGACCGGAATTACCGTTATTTGACTTTCAACAAGTACCATTCTGATTC
>JBAZHG010000044.1:0-4731 GCA_041652475.1 Bacilli bacterium | reverse complement strand
GCGTAGCACTGAACTCGTTTTTCGAGGGCGTCGGGGATGATTTGCGATCCCTTGTGGCCGATCAGCATTTCTTCGTTGTATCCCGCCAATTTGGTGAATGCGTTATTGATGTAAATGAAATCATAATCAATCATCTGCCCCTTGTCGTCGTAGATCGGCTTCTGCTCGATGATGCCGATCGGGAGGTTCTTCAAGAGATCGGCCTGCTCCATTTTGCTCGAGATGAGCGCGACTTCGACTTGCTCGTAATCGGTCACGTCGATGGCCATGATGACAAACTGCTCATTTAGGAAATAGGAACCTTTTACTTGCAAGGTGACGGGATTCTCCAAATGCGGCAGCCGCACGTGGTATTTGCGGTTGATGAGATCGGGGCGTTCACGCACTTCTTCAATCCAATTGGCTTGTTCCAATTCATTTTTGTCCAGCAAGGCCCGGAACTCCTCGATTGATAGCGAGAAGACCGTTTCGTCCAAGTGGTATTTGCTTGAGAAAGTATCCGACAGCCGGATTTCGATCGTGCCTTGATTGAACGAATAGCCTAGTAGCACGGATTCATTGAAATTGAACGAAGCTTGGTTGATTTTGCGATTGGCGGTCCGATCCCGCGACTCAAACGACAAGCTGACGGCGAACAGCATGTAGATGGAGGGGAATAATACGTGCAAGATCAAATTCATGGCCGTGTTGTCGTGAATCGTTTCCAATAGATTGAACAATTCAAGGAAAAACTGTCCGACGATGCTCAGCAAAACGAAAACCGTCATCCATCGAACAAAGACGGGGCGTTCCTTATAGTTGGCCAAAAGCGAAAAAAGCAACAGAAGGAAAAACCCGAAAATGATGACGGCCCGATGCCAATTGAGCGCATCCGGGGCGAAAAACAAAGCGGCATAGGTTAAAGAGTAAACGGACGCCAACACGAAGAAAATGATTTTTTTGATGTTTGCGAAATTAGGCTTCATTGTCAAACACATCTTTTCTTGGCGGATATGAACAAATAAGCAGTCTTTTATATAGAATACCAAATAAAACCAACCTAAGCGATTATAATGCGAGTTCCAGCGAGCGCATGCATCAATGGAAAAATCCGAAACGCACCATGTTTATCGATAACGAGAGGGGGCCAAACCACGCGATCCTGTTTTGTCGCGCATATAGGTCAACTGGCCGAGCAAGTATAAGTAATCGTCAATGACTTAATGATGAATTTGACGCCCAACGTACTGCTATACAATCGAAAACGAAGGTAGAAATTACTTTGGTAAGCCGCGAAATCCGTGGCATCCAGTTCCAGGGGAGATGTTTCCGTTTTTAAATCAACGAAGTCGTCGGAAATGGGGGCGCGCGTGCCGGCAAAATACACTTTGGCCGAGTAAATCGACCCGATGATTTGATAATCGAGGGTCAGGCTTTGAATCCCCTTGATGCCGGATCCGGGTATGCCGCCGACATCATCGTTATAAAAATCGTTCCAACCGTACGCGGCGTTGTAATCATATCCGATATGCCCGTCGGCGGGCGCATAGGCCGGGCCATTGTAATACCAACGGACCGCGCGGCTGGGAGTATATGTCCCCGTGATGGCGCTTGTCCCCGCCACCTCCGGCAAGGCCGGATCGTGGTTGGTCGAATCAAGGCTGATGGTGTATAGTTCGGGATTGGCATTCATGGGAATAAAGTCAACATTTTGACGGGAATCGGAGAAGCATAGTCCAAGCGAGATGCAAATAACCGATAATGTCGAATAAATTAAGATCTTGTTTTTTGTTAACATTTCAAATTCCTCACAAGGGATGAATATTTGATTTCAGTATACATCGGAGCGACGAAAGAAAAATAGATAATTTTATCAACACGATCTCATTAATTTCATTGCTGTGCGGCTCGATTCCAATCTTTCATCATATCGGGCTTATTGTCGTGTTTCGTTAGTGCTAGAATTAAATTCATGCAATTGGAATTGCTAGGAAAATTTGACTCATGACGCATGATTTGACTAAAGGAAATATTTACAAAAACATCATCTGGTTCGCGCTCCCGATCATCCTGGGGCTCATTATCCAACAGCTCTACAATTTGGTCGACTCGGTCATTGTTGGCCAATTTTTCGGCGAAGACGGCATTGCCGCCATCGGGACGACCGCGTCGATTAATGGATTGATCGTGGCGCTGGGGACGGGCACCACCGGCGGATTCGCCATCGTGATCGCTCAAAAATTCGGAGCTAAGGATTATATCGGCTTGAAGAAATCGGTCGGTAACGCCATCTCCCTGGCCGTCATCCTTTGCGCCATATTAACAATCGCCGCGTTAGTATCAACGCGTCCGCTCTTGGATGTGCTGAACGTGCCCGCCAACATCTATGAATGGTCCTACGAATACATTACCTGGATTTATATTGGTATTTTCACCATCGTCGGGTACAACATGATTACCGCGATTCTCCGGTCGGTCGGTAACTCAGTGACGCCCTTGATTTTCCTATCGATTGCCAGCGTCATCAACGTCGGGCTTGATTTGCTATTCGTGGGCGTATTACGCCTCGGTGTCGGCAGCGCCGCACTGGCTACCGTCATTTCGCAGGCGATATCTGGCATCGGGTGCTATATATACGCTTTCAAGCGCTATCCGATTCTTCAAATAACGTTCCACGATTTGTATCTCGAGCGGAAAGAAGCTTGGCGACAAATCGAAAACGGGCTTCCGATGGGACTGCAATTTTCCATCATTTGCATCGGAATCATCGCCGTCCAGTCGGTCATCAACTCTTTTGCGACCCCGACCGACAATTCGATCATCACCGCCTTCACGGCTTGCGTCCGCATCGAAAGCATCGTCATCGTGCCGTTTTGGGGCGTCGGTGCCGCGATGGCGGCCTACATGGGCCAAAACTACGGAGCCCGCAATAAAGAAAGCATTGTCAAAGGCTTGAAGATCGCTAATCGCCTGGCCTTGCTGATTGCGCTTTTTTGCCTCGCGGTTTTGATGCCATTCGGCCCACTCATGATTAACTTGTTCGTGCGGACGCCTTCAGCTAATCTTTTGCAGTACGCCCGCACGTATTTTTGGATCATCCCCCCGTTTTATGCTTCCCTCGGGACGATCCTGGTTTATCGCAATTCGTTGCAGGGATTGGGAGACGCGAAGTTTGCTCTTTTCGGTGGGATTATCGAACTCGTGTTTCGGGTGCTCACCGCCTATGGCCTGGCTCCGCTGATTGGTTATTATGCGGTATTCTTATCGAATCCGATCACCTGGACGGTGACCGCTGTTTTCTTCGTGCTGCGTTACTTCTTCTTCATGAAGAAGAAGATGCGCGAACAATTTTTCTTGCAACCCGGGGCAAACGAAACTTGAATTTAGTGGTTACGAAATCAAAATTAATTCCCGTTGCTTGACTTTACGTCACCAATGGACTTCCAGACGAATGTCCTGTTTATAATCGCCAAATGAAGATCCAAACAAATTGACCCCGCCGCAATAGTAAGCGTCGTCTTTAACGCCGATTCGCAAGGTAATGAACTTTTTCGAAAACAAATCAAGATGATCCAAATTGATATCTGACGCTTTTACGCCGTTGATTGAAGTGCCCGATTCGTCGACGTCGAATGTAGTCAACGATCCGAACTGCGTCAATTCTTTTGGCCACCATTTCGGATTTTGGATTCCGGGGCGTCCGCCGAAATCCCCCATACTGCGCCACGTTCCAATTTCGACGTCGTTGATCCACACCGCGATATCGGATTTCCAGTCGTTGCGATAAAACGGCGCTTCACTACAGGCCTCAAAGGAAAGGGACAGCTTTTTCAATTTTCTTGGAAGCATTTTGTTATTGACACGATATTCCAGGAATCCTTTCGAAAACCAGATTAAACCGGCACGATAACGCTCGGGATGAAAGAAAACCGTTTCATCATTGTCGATGTCGAGTGTTTTTTGTGGAGTGGCGATACCGCATCCGGGCTCGATACTATAATCCGTGTATGACCCGATCGGAATCAGTATTTCGGTCGAACTGACGCTGTTGTTTTTCGAATGGTACAGAATCATGTTGATTTGATCGACGTTACGGCTACATAATTTTGATTTTCCGGCCGAATTTATCGTTTCTTGGGTGCTTAGGAGGCCACAATCCTCAAGAATCGTCACGTTGAGCGAGGTCGAGGACAACGGATAATCCAGGCGATCGGCGATTTCTTTGATGCTGAGGCTGTCGGTGCTGAGCAATCGAAGGATGTCCAGGCGTTGCGGTGAGGATAAAGCCCTGGCGATGTCGAGTATTTTGCGGTTGTCTTCAAAGATGTTGAGTGGTTGATTAACTAACATGTTTTTAAATTCTCCCCTTTTATCAAAGACACTGTTTCAAATATATTGTAGTTCATCCGATCGATTTTGACAAATTTATAGTGTTCGATTAACAGAGGCGCTAAGCCCATATATAATTGGTGTTATTTGAAAGCGTTTTCATATTTTGAGGAGATAATAATGACTTTACGGCAAGAATATCCACGCCCACATTTCGTGAGGAAAAACTGGCAACCGCTTAACGGCGTTTGGGGATTTGATTTCGATGAAGAAGACCAAGGGTTGTCGCATGAATATTATTTGCCCGACCATAAATTTTCGCGCACCATCGTCGTACCGTTCTCACCCCAATCCGTTGCCGGCTCCATCAATGATGAAAACCTCCACGCCGTCATGTGGTATCAGAAAAAATTTCTTCTTGCC
>JBAZHG010000043.1:0-5342 GCA_041652475.1 Bacilli bacterium | reverse complement strand
GTCCCCATGGTCTTGGCCTATACCGGTATAAAAACCTTCTACCAGTGTCGATTCCGATATTACCTTGATTACATCCTGCGTCTTGACCCACGCGAGGATACCTTTTTCATCCGACTCGGCAACATGACCCATGGTCTGCTCGAATCGATGTATGAACCGGGATTCGATTTTGACAATGCGTTTGATAAATGGGCGAGCGAATATCCTTTTACACCCAAGGAAAAGGCCTTGGTCGCCGGGATGAAAGAGGACCTCCGGACGGTGGTCGCTTTCAACCGCGAGCATCAAGCCCACATGACCGAACCCTCGGTCGCCACCGAGGTCAAAGCCCAATTCGCCCTTGATGACAAGACCTCCTTCAAGGGCAAACTCGACAAAGTCGTCGTCGTCCGGAGCGGAGACCGCCGTTACGTGGCCATCATTGATTACAAGACCGGATCCGAGGCCTTTGAACCAGAAAAACTGGCTTTCGGGGCCTCGATGCAACTGCCGACCTATGCCCTTTTAATCGCCCATACCCCCGGCTATGAGGATTGTTCCCTCGTCGGATTTTACATCCAAACGATCATGCCAACCTCGCGTCGAAGCGAAAGCGAAGATTTAAAATTAAAAGGTCGCTCGCTGGCCGAAGCGGTCGCTCTGTCCGCTTTCGACGATACCTTGGCCCGGAGCCGTTTCGTCAAAGGCATCGCCTTGAAGGCCGGCGAAGGGTCGTTTTACCTCAAGGCCCCGATTGCCTCGGCCGAAGAATTCGATTCTTATCGGAAGATGGCCTTAGACTTGATCGAAAAAGCGACCACGGCCATTCGATCCAGCGATTTCACCATCGATCCGAAGCAGTTCAACGATGGGCAAAACTCGTGCCATTACTGCCCCTTCCGGGACGTTTGTTTCCGCCCCGACGAAGCCGTGACGAACATTACGATAACAAAAGAGGAAATTGACGATGGCCCCGACGTGGAATGACACCCAGCTCCGGGCGATTGAAACCCGCGGCGCCAACACGATCGTATCAGCCGGGGCCGGCAGCGGCAAAACGGCCGTTTTGACCGAACGCGTCGCCCAATTGGTGCGCCAAGGCCATCCGATCGCGAGCCTGCTCGTTTTGACGTTCACTAACGCCGCCGCCGCCGAGATGAAACAGCGCATCCGCGATCGTTTGGCGAACCTTGGCCTAAACCAGGAAGCCGCCGCGGTCGACCAAGCTTCGATCATGACTTTCGACGCGTATGCCCTCTCCCTCGTGAAACGTTACCATTATGCATTGGGCTTGGAGCCCGACGTCGGCATTCTGGAAGAACGGATTTTGGATTTACTTCGCAAGCGGACCCTCGCGTCGGTTTTCGATCGATATTATGGCTTAGCTGACACCCGTTTCCTCGATTTGGTTAAAGCGTTCGCGGTCCGTTCCGATGAAGGCCTCCGCAACCTCGTCTTGGCCTTCGACCGCATGGCCGATCTCAAACCCGACAAACGGTCTTATTACGAAAACTACCTGGCCCATTACTTCGCCCCAGCTTATATCGATGCTGCCTTCGCCGACTACCATCGATGGATCGATGCGCGATTGTCCGATTTGCTGAAGACGATCGCTTCGTTCGGCGAAGCGTCCTATCGTCAGCTCATGGTTGAAGAAATCACCGCTATGGCCTTGACCGAGGACTTTGACCTTAAAGCCGCTTCAATCGGATCATATTCTTTTCCGAATACCCGCAAATTCAAATTCGACGAACATCAAAAAGCCGCTCTCAAACTCATCAAAAGCCAATTCAAGCAGCTGAAGGACAAGGCGGCCATCGGTTCGAAGCAAGACCTCATCGCCCGCTACTTGAAAACGATGCCCCAAGCCGAGATGCTCGTCGAATTGGCGGTGCGGCTCGATGAAGAGATGACGGCTTTCAAACAACGCTACAATCGCTTTTCGTTTGCCGATGTCGCCAAAATGGCCATTCGCTTGGTTTCGGATGAGGAAATACGCCGGGAATTGAAGCGTGAAATCCAATTCATCATGATCGATGAATACCAAGACACGAACGATCTTCAAGATCGCTTTATCGCCGATTTGGCCGCGGACAATGTCTTCATGGTGGGCGATGTCAAGCAATCGATTTACCGATTCCGGAACGCCAATTGCGCCCTATTCACCCAAAAATACGACGATTACCGCGATTCGAAGCGGGGCCAAGCCATCGACATGAACACCAATTACCGCTCCCGTCGGGAAGTAATAACATCCATCAACCGCCTGTTCGGCCGTTTGATGAAAATTGATTTGGGCGGGGTCGATTACGAGAGCCGCCACGAGATCCTATTTGGGCAAGACGCTTACGACGCAGCCTATGATCCCCATGCCGATTACGGGTTAACGGTTTATGGTTACGAATCCGAAAGCGCCAACGCGGCGATTGAAGCGGAAATCCGCATCATCGCCCAAGACATCATCGCCAAACGGAAACAAGCGCGGATGGTTTTTGACAACCAAGAGAAAACGTTGAGGCCAATCGCCTTTGGCGATTTCGCCATCCTGATCGATCGCCGGAGCAGCTTCAAGGCATATGCCCGCGTCTTCGAGGAGTACGGGTTGCCGCTGGAAGTCCAATTCGTCGACGAGATGCGCCAATCCGACGTCTTGAACGTGTTCGAAAACCTGATTCGCCTGGTGGCCGGCCACGGGACCAGTGATTATCCTTCAAAATATCGCCATGAGTTCGCCAGCGCCTGGCGTAGCTTCCTATACCGCTATCCCGATCGGGTCATCTTCGAAAAACTTAAGGATTTGTCTCATCAATCCGATGATCCCCTCATGGAAAAAATCGCTTCGATTGCTCGCGAAAAGGCCCGTTTACCACTCGGGCGCTTAGTTGAAAAGATTGCCCTCGACTTTGAGTTGCATCAAGCGACGATCCACCTTGGCGACGTCTTGACCCACGCGAGCCGCATCGAAGAGTTGATTCGGCTCTCGGAAGGTCTCCAAGATATCGGGATGTCGATCGATGACCTGGTCGCTTATTTCGACGATGCGGCGGCTTTAAACGCTCCCGTGGTGCTCGACAGCCCAAAATCGTCCCATGACGCCGTCAAATTGATGACGATTCATCAGTCCAAGGGACTCGAGTTCCCGGTCGTCTATTATCCGGGCCTCTTCAAACAATTCAACCTTCCGGAAGAAACAGCGTCAGCCTACGCCCATGGGCGGTATGGGCTCGTCCTGCCGGTCTATGAAGAAGAAAAGCCCTACTCATTCTTCCATCAACTGGTCCGGGCTGAAGAGAAGAAGTCCGCCTTGTCCGAAGAGCTGCGCAAGCTCTACGTGGCTTTGACGCGCGCCCGGGAAACGATGGTTGTTTTGATGAGGTCCTCCGACGCGGAAACCATGCCGATGCAACCACGGTCCTTCGCCGATTTCTTGCGCCTGGCCGATTGGACGGCCGGCTATGAACGGAGCATCCCTCCACTTCAAAAAGGGCTACCCGGGGCAAGTAGAGCATCGACTCCCAAAATCGAATTCCGTCAGCTGGACCTCGTTCCCGTCATCAAAACCCACACCCGAGCCAGCCAAACGCGGGTCAGCAATCGCTTGGGGGCCCGCTACGGCACCCGGCTCCATGAGCTCATGGCCGGCCTTGATTACGCCCGGCCTTCGGTCGAAGACATCCCCGAAGAAACCATGAAAAAACAGATTGCCGAACTGCTAAGCCTCGCCCCCTTGCGAAACGCCGCCCAAGCAACGGTATATCAAGAATACTCGTTCTATGATCCAAACCAGGATTTGTTCGGGACCATCGACTTAATGCTTGTTTATGACGATCACATCGACCTCATCGATTTCAAAACGGGGTCGTTGGGCCATCCCGAGTATGACGAACAAATGCGGGCCTATTATCGCCACGTGGCGGCCGTCTCGGCTTTGCCGATCAATTTGTTTCTCGTGTCGCTGACCCGGGTGGAATACCGCCCCGTCGACCCCAAGGAGGATTCCGCATGACGACCGCACCCTTAACCAAAGAACGTTTCCATGAACTGATAATGGCCGTGAAAGTCCCGTCCCTGTTCGACGAGGGGTTCCTCTACGAGCTGCATCAAGAAGCCTTGCGGGGCATCGACGCCTTCATGGAGCAACAACCCAACAACTTAATCCGCTACATCAATCCGGTCATCGTCACGCTCTATTGCCTTCACGAGCATTTCTACTACGCGGCGGGAAGCGATGAAGCCACCAGAAAAAAGTTGCAAGACGACGATGTCTATATTGCCCGGATCATCGGGGCGGCCGTCGACAAATATTTGACGAACGAACATTTGGAATTTCGCGAATCGGCGGTCAAAAGCCGCTATTTCCCGCCCTTGACGACCTTGAAGATGTACGTCAACACTATCAACGGGCTCCTGTCGGGCTTCCAAAGCAAGCAACCCCAGGACACCCTCTTGACCGACATTGCCAAGAAATGCGTCTCCTTGGAGGCGTGCGCCATCGACCTGTTGATCTCGGGTTTCGAAACCGAGGCTTTTTCGACCTGGCGCACCTTGCATGAATCGGAAGCGATCCTGGCGATCCTCCATCAATTCAAAGGACCGGCCGTCACCGCCTATTTGACCCATCTCCAGTATGGTCTCGCCTTTCATCGGTTGATCGAAGACGTGGCTCGCAGCGACCAGATTTTCGCCAAATTGAAAGAGGAGATGAAGGCGCACGACCTCAAGAGCAAGGACATGAAGAAATTCATCGAGTATGGTTGGCTCTACCCGCTCGTCCCGTCCGGGGAATCCCTGCGATTGAACTTCCGGGACGGAGTTCAAAAACTAGCCGGGCTTTCGCGCTACAACCGCGCTTACGAGATGAGCAGCGAGATCACCCATTCATCACCCCTTTTGATTTATTCGAAACGGACGACGTTTTATGACCTCGCGCTGATTTACCTTTATGAGACTTTTTTCCGTCTTGAACGCATTTTTAACGAGGCCTTCGTCCCGAAACTAAGCGCGACGGCCCAATCCCAATACCAAAACCTGCGGAAGATCTATTATCCGCAGCTAGGACAGATCCACAAGATCGAAAGCGAAAAAATTGTCGCTAAGAAAACGGTTAAATGACGTCTTTGTAGCACGATCCGCCGATAAACTCGCGGATCAAGGAATTGGACGGGACCCAACGATCGTCGAGATCGAGGAAATATTTAAGCATGCGCAACAGGCGCTCGGCGGTTGGATATTGCGGTGAATTGGAATCGATGGCCGCTAGTAGCGGCATGGCATAGCGCTTCATGACGCATAGCTCGTAGGACAAAAACGAGTTATAGACGTAGTCGGCGTTTTCCTGGGTGTTGTAAATCCAGGTGAATTCG
>JBAZHG010000042.1:0-5748 GCA_041652475.1 Bacilli bacterium | reverse complement strand
ACGCCCTCGAAAAACGAGTTCAGTGCTACGCCCGCATCCTTCAAACCGGCGAAATGGAATCGTTCGAATTCACGATTCAACCGATCAACAAACCATTCATCATCAGCGCCTTTCCGACCCAAAACGACACCATCATCTCGATTTATCAAGACATTCACCAATTGAAACTGCTAAACGAGCAATTGCATCACTTGGCGACGCACGATTTGCTGACCGGCCTTTACAATCAACGGGGTTTGCTCGAGCAACTCGATCATCTCAAGGGCGTGAAATCAGCATTGTGTTTTTACATTTCGATTGGCAATTACAACGAACTTTACGATTATTACGGGGTCGAATTCATCGAATCGCTTCTAAAGCAATTGTCGGCTTTGCTCTTGCCCTATATTAAAGACGGCCACATTGCCGCGACGACGAACTCCAGCGACGTTATCATCATGCTCATCAATCCGAAACCACAGGAAATCAGCGGATTTCTCGCCGAAGCCGAGAAGGGGTTGACCCTTAAGCAGGAAATCCAAGGCATCCGCGCCTTGGTGAAACACGACATCGGCTATGCGATTCTTGGGGAGGATTGCACTGATCTTCATGAACTGATCACCTGCGCCAGTCTGGCGATGTCCGAGGCCGCCTCCTCGGAACACAGCGTCATCATGAAATACTCGCCGGAGATGAAAAACACGCTCGAACGAAACATCAACATGGCCAATAAGCTCAGCGCGGCCATCGCCGGTGGATTGATCGAAATCGCCTTTCAAAACATCGTCGATTCGCGCGACAATAGCGTCTTGTTCATGGAAGCGCTCGCCCGCTGGACCGACGCCGAGCTCGGTTACGTCCCGCCGGACACGATGATCTCTTACGCCAAGAAATCCAACTTGATCGACGCCCTCGACGATTACCTGCTTGAACGCACGCTAAAGACTTATGCCGAACTGGGCGCTCCCAATCGCTTGTCGATCAACATTTCGTCGAGCGCCTTTCTCCGTCCTTACTTCGGCGTCCTCATCAAAGAAAAGGCCGCCCAGCATAATCTCTCCCACGACAAGATCATCATTGAAATCTCCGAAAACACCTTTATCCATAACATTGATCAGACCATCAATACGATCAAAGGCTACAAAACCGACGGTTTTTCGATCGCCATCGATGATTTCGGCAGTCAATACTCCTCGCTCGGTATCCTCGACTTATTCCCATATGATTTTTTGAAACTCGACGGGGTTTTCGCGAACCGCCTCGATTCGGAAAACATTAGGCAAATAATCAGCGGGCTCGCCATAATCGCCAAACGGCAAAATATCAACCTCGTCACCGAGAAAATCGAAACAGTAGAAATGGCCAAGACGATGCAATCGCTTGGCTGCTACATCCATCAAGGGTATTTATACCATCGTCCTGAAATATTCAAGACATTGAAGCAATGACGATTTTGATTCTGGCAAAGTGGCAGGACGGGGTTCTGTTTTTGATGATGCCCTCGCCCATGTCTATCGCATTAACTCATTGGCGAAATGCCAAAGTTGAAACCCGACCCTAAATAATAGTGTTTTTTCCCACCCGTTTGGCTTGGTATAAGTTGACGTCGGCTTGCCGCAGCAAGTCGAGCACCGTCGCCCCTTTTAGTTCATAAACACCCCCGCTGAACGTCAGGCGAATCCCTTTGACAAATTCATGTCGGCTGACGATCAAGCGGATGCGCTCGGCCACCTCGCGGGCGGTTTCCAGCGCCGTATTGCCAAGCACAACGATGAATTCGTCACCGGCGTAACGGCCCAGGAAATCGCCATCGCGCAAATTGGTTTTAATGACTTTAGCGAAATCGCGCAGCACCTCATCGCCTATCAAGTGGCCGTGCGTATCGTTGATTTGTTTGAAATCGTCGATGTCGAGCATGAATAGCGACAATCCTTCGATCTCGCTTTCGGGAAGCGTCATGATTCGTTTGATCTCATTGATGATGCCCCGATAGTTGAGCACTTGCGTCAACTCGTCGGTCACGGACCGGATCTGCAACTCCTGTTTTTCTATTTCAAGTTTGGTTTCATAGTTTTTGCGATCGGTGATGTCAAAGACGATGCCCGAAAGGAAAAGGGGCCGGCCGCCTTTCCCGCGTTTGGTGACCACGCCGCGGTCGTAGAACCATTTGTACGCGCCTTCTTTGGTCCGGATACGGTATTCGACTTCATAGACGTGGCGTTCGCCTCGCAGGTGTTCCCGCATTTTCTCCATGGTCGGCTCATAATCGTCGGGGTGGAGTTTTGAGGTAAAGAAATCGTATCCGATTGGCGTCGGGACTTCTTCCACGCGATAGCCCAAAGCTTGCACTTTGGCGGGATTGAACGTCACCGTGTTGCTGGGTATGTCCCAATACCAATGGCCAAGGTTGCCTGACCAGCCGGCTTCAATCTTGGTGTTTTGCTGCTGTTCGGACAATAACTGCTCGATCAATCGTTCTTGCGCTTTGATCTGGTTGATCAAGGTCGCTTTAGTCAGTTTTTCGTATTTCACGCCGATACCTCGCCATATAGATATTTTAGCAAGAAAACATGCGGTCATAGAGTTCTATCCGCTTGATGAGCCAATTAAGGAATTTTAGTCACATATTCTTGATTAGAAAAAATTCCCGATGATGCTTTTTAGTCCCCGAATATTGGGTTAAAATGTTACCAATGCATCGAGGCGCCCTTATCAAAAAAACGAAGCTGTTGTCTGGTACCCTGCTGCTGGTTCTCATCGGCGGCCTTTTCAACTACGAACCGAAACTGGCAACCGATGTCGTCGGGGCCGGCACGACCTATAAGCTTCAATTGGACGCGACGAATAAGCCGGCCATCGCCGCGGTTGGATTCGGAACCGGTGCTTCGACGATTCGTTACGTCGACTTCAGTTATCAAAATGCGGATGACGATACTACGGGTCATATCAAGCTTTCAAGCGAAGGCGGAAAAATACACAACACCAAATTAATCACCGGCCAAGGCGTGGTGAAAGCCGTCTTCAGCGGCGGTGAACTCCATTTGGCGGTGGCCGACACTCCGGGCGGCAACGATCAGTCGGTCCCATTGACGAGCAACAGCAGTTATCCATGGTTTTTCGACAATCCGTACGTTTCCTTTTACACGAACGGTACCGGTGAGGTGACGATTGCCAGCATCAGCATCGAGTATTCATGCGAAGAGGACCCGGTCCATCCCAATCTCGTCTTGACCGAATATGAGGACCATTATGAAGTGACGGGATATACCGGCAGTCCGGCCGGCTTTTCGATCCCGGCCTTTTACCGCGGCAAGTTCATTACCGGAATTGCCGCTAACGCCTTTAAAGGCCTAACCACGCTTACGGACATCTTGCTACCGGAAACCCTTGTGTCGATTGGGGACTCGGCCTTCGAAGACTGCACCGAACTAGAAACGGTCAACACGCCGGAGCATCTCTCGTCGATTGGGGCCTACGCTTTCAAAAAATGTCGGCGCCTCGCAAATGCCCCCTTGAGCAATTCTTTGACCTATATGGGAGCTGAAGCTTTCAATGGGTGTGTCGGCTTGACGGAAATATCGATTCCATCAAGTCTGACGGTCATTCCGGACAGTGCCTTTTACATGTGCCTTCAAGTGGCTTTTCTGAATATCCCTCCATCGGTAAACTCGATCGGAAGTCTTGCGTTTCATCTCGCCAGTCATATCGAGGAGATCCACATTCCCGCTTCGGTCACCACGATGGGATACCGGGCTTTCTCAAGACTTTTGTGGTGTACGGTTTATTGCCCCTTTTCCATCTCGAACATACCAAGCGGTTGGTCGAACAATTGGGCCAACGAAATCATGGCAATCGTCTACGCGTCTTAATCAACCACCGTGCGTCAACCTCTAATCGAAGCGCTTCATGATATGTGTCACCACATTCACATCATTATGGTGTGTTTTTAACCCAATCATCAAAGCACTAAGTAATTTGAGAAATATTCACATTATCACTTTAGTGGCGCTTTTGCCTTTGCTTATATAGAATGACCCTACAAAAGGAGGATAAATATGTTTTTCACAAGCAGCCAACCCATCGCTTGGTTACCGATGATTGTATTCGCCCTCATTGTTGCCGTTGTCACAATCGTGATCGGAAAATTTCTCTTCAAACGGAAGCCGGCGTGGATCTTTGCCTTGCCCGCCGCGCTCACGTTATTCGGTGGTGTTTTGTTTGGAATGGGGTTCCTGATTGAAACGTGGGATGCCCTATCATTTTTCTTGTTCGGAATTCTTTTATTGCTGGCCGGCGGTGGATCGTTGCTCGGCGCTTTGATCGCATTCTTTCTAATATTCAAGGCCCATAAAAAACAGGGCAATCCCGATGACGTGTTTAGCCGATAAACTAAATTTGAAAACGATGATTAATTAGACTTAATAAGCTTTGGATCTAAAGAGATCGATGAGTTTTTGGCGAGGTGTTCCCTTCAATTTCCAATCTGACTCATCGGCGAGATGAAAAGTTCCCATTTTTGTCATCTGTAATACTCTTTTGATATCAAAAACCCGCATCTCCACATTTTGTTGAATCGTGATGGATGAAGGGTTTTTCCGTTGCCGGAATAGGATAAGTTAGGTTGCGATGCTAGTGCCTTTACCATAGCCCACAGGCATGAAAAAAGTGGTCTTGGTTCGATTACAACCAGTGGGAACATAAGACCAGCAAAATATCTTTTTAAGGGCGTTTTGATGATGAAAATGGAAATGTTAAACGCGATAAACGACAACGCTGCCCGATGTCATCTCGTCGCCGTTAATCGTCCAGTTGTAAGTGTCCGGATCATCATCGATAATAGTGTTACCGGTTCTGCTATAGTGCATCCAAAGTGATGGTCGTTTCGACATGCGAACCGCTTTGAGTCCAGGTTCCGCCGCCTGTATCTTCATCAATCACCTCGGTGAAGTTATACTCGGTATGATCGAGATAGTCGAGCGTATGGTCGCTGTTGAGCGTATAAAGGCAATATCGCTCGATGGTTCCGGAGCCGGGAGCCACGTCCTGTCGCCATGTTCCAATTGGGTTGCCGCCGCATGATGTCAGCGCAAAGGCCATTGAAACGACAAAAAATGAAGCCAACATAGATTTAACAGATTTCATATTATTAACCTCAACTAGAATTATAGTGCCAGTTTGGGCTTGTGGAAGTGTTTGGCCAGACATTTTTACAATCAATTGCACTCTTCTTATTCCTGTCGTGCTTCGCTTATGCGATCAATAATAAGGTTCTTTGGCAATGCGAAATACACTTATCGGCTACCGAAGTTGCATCCATCAATGTCGTAAAGGAAAACAGCTTAATTAACAATTTTACGCAAACGGCGCTAGATTACGCGATGCGCCCTTTTGCGAATGAAGAAAAATACCGTGGCTCCGGTCGCTAATAACGATAGGATCATAAAGATGCCTTCGAAACTAGCATCGATCGTCCGTGGGGTGATTTTCAGCGGTTCTTCTTCGTTTAGAAAATCGGGGTAGGTCGTCGGATCGAGGTTGTTGAGATATTGGTAACGGGCCAGCATCGCTTCAATGGCTTCTGAATTCATTTTCAAGCCATTGTCGACATAGAACGACTGGGTATCCCACGCCATGTAGCTGTATTCATCGGCGAGAGCGTCCCACTGCAAACCGGATAATCCTTCGCAAACGCCGTTTTCGCCCTCGCCATAGACGTTCTCGGTCATGTTTACAAAGGCTTGGGCAAAAAAGAGGGCTTGGTCTTCATTT
>JBAZHG010000041.1:0-5780 GCA_041652475.1 Bacilli bacterium | reverse complement strand
TAAGGAAGCCCGACCGATCAAAGCTTGGAGCGAAACCATGAGCCCCGGGGCGATCGTCACCCCGACGAAGGCGCCGCTACTGTCGATGGCGATGATCTTCGTGGCCGTGCCAAGATCGGCAATGACCAGCGGGGCTTGGTATTTGTATAAACCGCCGACGCTCGCGCTGACGAGGTCGGCCCCGACTTCGGAAGGATGGTCGACGTGGAGGGCAAGGCCGGTCTTGGCTTTGCGTCCGACGGTCAATATCGGAGCCGTGAACAAAGCGGCGATGGCCTCTTTGACGACCGCGGCCAGCGGAGGGACGACGCTGCTGAAGACGATGGCCTCGCAAACGGAGAAATCATAGGGGGTCGCCTCCATGAACGAACGGAGGATGATTTGATATTCAACGCTTGTGCGGCCCAGGTCGGAAGTCGTAAAAAAACGATGTTTAAGCCGGCCTTGGTCGTAAACACCGATCGTGAGGGCGGTATTGCCCAAATCAAATGCGATTACCATACGTCTCCTTGCTACCATCTTGCTTTCGCAAGTATCGTGCCCGATGGATTCTTATATATTATACCTGAATTTGGTCGACGGGGAAACGATTTGGAACCACGTCAAGAAACTATGAGTAAAGGACTAGTATTTTTAAAAATTTCAGCATAGTATAAAAAAGTAAGTTTGATAGGAGGAATACACATGAAGAAATCATTTACTTACGTGATGACCATTCTCGCCTTAGGTGCATTGTCAGCATGCGATTTAGGTGGTAGCCAAACTTCTCAAATCGGTGCCGAAGAAGCCAATACCGCGATGATTCGCGCCATGGCCAACATGACCAACATGACCATCGGTTCCATCGATACCACCCTAACCGTCGATTCGGCCTTGTCAGTCGACCGTGATTACGCCGAAAACGAATATGATTTTTACGACACCGCCATTGACGTCGTCATGGACGGATCCGTCAACCTCAAAGTCAGCGACCTGTGGGGCGATAGTCCCAAAGCCGCGTTGAACCTCAACGTCAACGAGGCCACCGTCCATGCCGCCGACAGCGAAGAGACTTTCGTCGATGTCGAAGTCACCGACGAAGTAGCCAACGCCTACTACGATGGCGAATATGCCTATCTCGACCTCTCGCAAGCCCCATCGGCCGTCGAAGCTTTGTTCGGCGAAGTGGATACCAGCGAAGAACTGCCGACCAAGATCAAGGGTCCGGCGAGCTCGGTTGAAGATCTAGGAATCCCCGACATGACTGAGGAAGGGTTCGCTCCGACTTCGTCGGAAGTCGACGAAGCCATGGGTCAAATGCTCCCGATCATGGCCTTGCTTCCCAACGTCACGGCCACCAGCACCGGCGGCGTCCTCAAGATTGAGTACTCGTTGACCCAGGCAGACTTGCCCGATTTAATCGAATCGGCCATGATCCAAATCGCCCGGATGACCCAGGAAGGCTTCCCGTCAAGCATTGACACCAGCCTTCAAGCCATCATTGACGCACAAGTCGGCATGATCGTCGACGCCATCGATCTTGAAATTCTCCGGATCGAAGTGCAGATCGACACCGCCAAGAACATGCTTAAGAAGTTCGAATTTGAAATCGACGCCACCTTGAATGTGCCTGGAGAAGAATACGTTGACGGCTATTATGATTCCATCGAACAAGAATGGGTCGAAATCCTCGTGGACGTGACAACGACGGTCGACGTCGATTCGACGATCACCTTCGATGTCAACAAGTTCTCGGAAGCCGTTTCCATCACCTTCCCGACCGATTTCAACACTTACTTCGAAATGCCGACACCCGAAGCCGAATAAGTTCGAAATTCAATCCGACAAAAAGAGGCCGCCCGCCAGGGATGCCTCTTTTCTTTTAATTTATTGAATCTACTAGATGACGATGTTGACGATTTTGTTCTTGACGATGACCCACCGCCGGATCGGTTTCTCTTCGATAAAACGGCGCACGGTCGCATCGCCGAGGACCAAGGCTTTGAGTTCTTCTTCGCCGAGGTCGACGGCCACCTTCAGCGTCTGGCGGAGCTTGCCGTTGACCTGAATGGCCATTTCCACCTCGTCGCGGCGGAGCATCGCTTCGTCAAACTGGGGCCAAGGGGCATAAGTCAAGCCCCCGCTTTGCCCCATCGCTTCGTAAAGCTCTTCCCCGACATGGGGGCAAAAGACGCTGAATAGTTTTAAGAATCCGATGAGATAGGGTTTGTACAAGGATTTGGCCTTGTAGGCTTCATTCACGAAAATCATCATTTGCGAAATCGCGGTGTTCAGCTGCAGGGCATCGATGTCCGAGGTGACCTTTTTGACCGTGTAATGATAGACATAGTCGAGTGAATGGTCATTCACTTCAGCATGGAGGGCGACCGCTTCGGGTTCGCTCAACAGCCGGGCCACCCGGTCGATGAAACGCTTGGCCCCGTCAAGTCCGGTCGTCGACCACGGCAGCGTGGCCTCGAGCGGTCCCATGAACATTTCGTAAAGCCGCAGGGAGTCGGTCCCGAACGTGGTGATGATGTCGTCGGGATTGACGACGTTGCCGCGCGATTTCGACATTTTCTCGCCGTTGTCGCCAAGGATCATCCCTTGGTGAAACAGCCGCTTGAACGGTTCGCTCGTGGTCACGAGCCCCTGGTCGAACAGGAACTTGTGCCAGAAACGGGCGTACAGCAAATGCAAGACGGCGTGTTCGGCCCCCCCGATGTACAAATCGACCGGGAGCCAATGTTTCAAGAGGGCCGGGTCGGCGATGGCCGCCGGGTTGTGGGGATCGATGAAGCGAAGGTAATACCAGCAGGAACCGGCCCACTGGGGCATCGTGTTCGTCTCGCGCCGGGCCGGCCGCCCTTCATAGGTCGTTTTGATCCAATCCTGGGCGTTGGCCAAAGGCGAGAGACCTTCGCCGCTCGGCTTGTATTCTTCAAGTTCGGGGAGCAGTAGCGGCAAATCGGCGTATTTCAAAGCCCGGGGTTCCTTCATTCCTTCCACGAATACGATCGGAATCGGTTCCCCCCAGTAGCGCTGCCGCGAGAAAAGCCAATCGCGAAGCTTGTATTGGACGCGGGCTCGCCCGACGCCTTTTTGAGCCAAGGCTTCGGTCACGGCTTGCTTCGCTTCGGCGACGGACATGCCATCGATAAAGCCCGAGGCGAGGTGCCGGCCTTCGCCGGTGTAGGCTCCGGCGCTGATATCGCCTTCGACCACTTGTTTGATCGGAAGTCGGTGTTTGGTCGCGAATTCATAGTCGCGGTCGTCGTGGGCCGGCACGGCCATCACGGCCCCGCCGCCGTAAGCGGCCAGGACGTAATCGGCAATCCAGATCGGAACCGCTTCTTGGTTGATCGGGTTGATGGCGTAAGCGCCGGTGAAAACGCCGGTCTTTTCCTTATTGAGTTCGGTCCGTTCAAGATCCGATTTGTTGACGGTGGCCTGGACATAAGCCTCGACGCGGCTCTTTTGAGCCGGGGTCGCAATTTGGTTCACCAAGGGGTGTTCCGGGGCCAGGCAGCAGTAAGTGCAGCCAAACAAGGTGTCGGCCCGCGTCGTGAAAACCTCGAACGACAAATCGCGGCCTTGGACCGTGAAGGTGATGTCGGTTCCTTCGGAGCGACCAATCCAGTTTTTCTGCATCAGCAGGGTGCTGCTCGGCCAATCGAGTTCTTCAAGGCCGCTTAATAGTTTGTCGGCGTAGGAGGTGATCTTCAAAACCCACTGTTTCATCCATTTCTTGACGACGGGGAAGCCCCCGACTTCGCTCTTGCCGTCGACCACTTCTTCGTTCGAAAGGACGGTCCCGAGCGCCGGGCAATAGTTAACCGGTTTTTCGTCAAGGTAAGCCAAGCCGTTTTCGAACAGCTTCAAAAAAATCCATTGGGTCCAGCGGTAGTAGCCGGGATCGGTCGTCGCCAGTTCCAAGGACCAGTCATAGCTGAGGCCCAGTTGCTGGATTTGGCGCCGGAAGGTATCGACGTTCCGCTTGGTGAAGGCCGCCGGATGGTGGCCGGTCTTGATGGCGTATTGCTCAGCCGGGAGCCCAAAGGCGTCCCAGCCCATCGGATGCAGGACGTTATAGCCTTGCATGCGTTTCATCCGGGCCACGATGTCGGTGGCCAAATAACCGCGCGGATGCCCGACGTGCAAACCCTGGCCCGAGGGGTAGGGAAACATGTCCAGGACGTAATATTTGGGTTTGGAAAAATCGTAGAGGTCGGTCTTGAAAACGTGATGGTCCTCCCAACGTTTTTGCCATTTGCGATCGATGTTCATGAAATCGTAAATCATATGAAACCTCCTATAAAAAAGAAAAACGCCCCTGGTTAAGGACGCTGCCGCGCGGTACCACCTTAATTCACAATTAGATTGTGCGCTCGATTTCCGATAACGGGGGGCCGACGACGGAAGATGGTCCGTGAGACGAAACGCCAATTGCCTTGTTCCACCAGCCCAAGGCTCTCTATCAGGGCGCGTTTCTTAGCGAACGCCGTCATATGGTAGATTATAGCACGCTTTGGGCCATGCGTTAAATCGATTCGTACAGTTTCAAATAGGCCTCGGCCGAACGAGCCCAGTCGTTTTGGCTCCGGAAGGCGTTATAGACCAATTGGTCGGCCAAATCCCGGTGCTGATAGTTTTGGATCGCCCAGGCGATGGTGTCGATCAAGGCCGAGGCCGTGTAGTCGTGGAAGCCGTAACCGTTGGCCGTTTCGAGGTTGGCCCCCGTGAAGGGGATGACCGTGTCCTTGAGCCCGCCGACCAATCGGACGAGGGGAAGGGTCCCGTAGCGAAGGCTGATCATCTGTGAAATGCCGCACGGTTCGAACAGCGAGGGCATCAAGAAGAAATCGCTCGAGGCGTAGATCCGGTGGGCCAACTCCTCGTCATAACCAATCTTGACATGGACTTGGTTCGGGTAACGGTCCATCATCTTCAATAAATCCTGCTCGGCCGGGTATTCGCCCGAGCCGAGAATGACAAGCGTGGCTCCCTTGGCCACGAGGGCGGGGATTGCCGCGAGGACAAGATCGATGCCTTTTTGCCAGGTCAAGCGCGACACGAGCCCAAAAAGCGGCCCTTCGCCTTTGGATAGGCCCAGTCCGTCGAGCAATTGCTTCTTGTTGGTCTTTTTGTTGGTTTTGTAATCGAGGTAACTGAAGTTTTTGTAGACATACGGATCGGTTTGCGGGTTCCATTCCTCGTAATCGATGCCGTTGAGGATGCCCGAGTAGTCGTCAATGCAATACTGGAGGACGTGGTTCAGGTCGTGGCCACCTTCTTCGGTCAGCAGTTCCTGGGCATGGGTCGGCGACACCGTCGTCACCTTGTCGCTATAGACGATGGCCGCCTTGAGGCTGCTGGCCGCTCCCTTGAAGCGGACTTGGCCCGACCGGTAAATCTCGTCGGGCAAACCATAGAAATCGCCCAACAGGAAGGGATCGAACATGCCCTGGAAGGCCGGATTGTGGATCGTCAAGACGAACTTCATCGCTTCATAGAAGCGGTCGTCTTTGTTTTGTTCCCGGATCAAGGCCGGGAGCATCCCGGCTTGCCAGTCGTGGAGGTGGACGATCTTCGGTTTTAATTTGAGGTATTTCATCATGTTGCGGACCGCCAGGGTGAAGAAGGCGAAGCGCTCGATGTCATCGTAATAGCCGTAGAGGTTATCGCGGTTGAAATAGTAGGGGTTGGCGATGAAATAGTAGGTGATTCCGTCGTGATAGGTCCGATACAGGTCGGCGTGTTGCTTGCGCCACGACATGTACAAATCAAAGGATCCGACCATT
>JBAZHG010000040.1:0-5861 GCA_041652475.1 Bacilli bacterium | reverse complement strand
TCGTGTCGGCCCGCCTCGAAGCCGAGCTAACCGGCATCATCAAAAACGGTTATTCGGTCATTTACTACATCGCCAACAAAATCATCAAAAAAGCCAACGAAGACGGCTTCATCGTCGGATCGCGGGGTTCGGTCGGTTCGAGTTTCGTGGCCACGATGGCCAACATCACCGAAGTCAATCCCTTGCCGCCCCATTACGTATGCCCGAACTGCCGCCATAGCGATTTCACCGAAATCAAAGGGGTGCGTTCTGGTTTTGACCTTCCGGAGAAACTCTGCCCCCAATGCCTGACCCCGATGAACCGCGACGGGCAAAACATCCCGTTTGCGACCTTCCTCGGATACGAGGCCGAAAAAGTTCCCGACATCGATTTGAACTTTCCGCCCGACTATCAATCCCGGGCCCATGAATACACCCGAGAACTCCTTGGTTACGATAACGTCTATCGGGCCGGCACCATCGAAACGGTGGCCGAGAAGACGGCGTTTGGCTATGCCAAAGGCTACTATGAGCGGCGCGGTTACGACCTTGAAAAAGTCCGTTCGGCCGACATTGCTTATCTGGCGGCCGGCTGCCAAGGCGTCAAGAAGACGACCGGGCAGCACCCGGGCGGCCTCGTCGTGGTCCCGACCGGATTCGACGTCTACGATTTCACCCCGATCCAATACCCGGCCGATAAAAGCGAAGGCAACTCGATGACGACCCATTTCGACTTCCGGGCCATCCACGATAACGTCTTGAAACTCGATTTATTGGGCCATGTCGACCCTCTGGCCTTGAAGATGATGTCCGACCTGACCGGGATCAAACTCGAGGATATCCCGCTGAACGATCCCGAGGCCTTGTCGCTTTTTTCGAGCGAGACGGCCTTGAAACGTAAAATCAAAAACCTGCGCGCCCTTGAAAACGGGGCCCAGGGCATCCCCGAATTCGGCACCAATTTCGTCATGGGGCTTTTGAACGCCACCAAGCCGAAGACCTTCGGGGAACTGGTCATCATTTCCGGATTGTCGCACGGGACCGACGTTTGGCGCGGCAATGCCGAACAGCTGATCAACTCCGGGGTCGCCCAACTGACCGAGGTGATTGGGTGCCGCGACGACATCATGACCTACCTGATCGAAAAAGGGGTTCCGGCCAAGACGGCCTTCGCCATTATGGAAGACGTCCGCAAAGGCCGGAAAGTCAAACCGGAGTTCGCCGCCATCATGACGGCGTGCCACGTCCCCGGCTATTACATCGAATCGTGCAACAAGATCAAGTACATGTTCCCGAAAGCCCACGCCACCGCCTACGTGACGATGGCGGTCCGGGTAGCCTGGTTCAAGGTCCATTATCCGCTGGAATACTACGCGACCTTCTTTTCGCTCCGGGCCAAGCAGTTCGACCTCGAGACGATGATGAAGTCGGCTCAAGACATCTACACCAAGCTCGATAACGATCGATTGATGAACAAGACCCAGCGCATCAAGCTGAAACCGAAGGACGAAGAGGTGTTGTATACCTTGCAGATGGCCCTCGAAATGGCCGAGCGCGGTTACCGAGTCGCCAACATCGACCTCGACCGGTCCGACGCTGCCTTGTTCTTGGTCGACCACGAGAAAAACGCCTTGCTGCCGCCGTTCATCGTCGTCGACGGCATCGGTTTGAACGCCGCCTCCTCGATTCTCGACGCGCGCAAAGAACGACCCTTTTTGTCGCGTAGCGACCTCCTCGAACGAACCAAATTATCGGCAACCAACCTCGAAGACCTGGCCAAGCTCAAGGTACTCGATCACTTGGACGAGTCGAATCAAATTTCGCTATTTTCATTTGACGGTTATTAATATACAATATTAGGGCTATGCCTAAGCATAGCGCATCGGGACGTAGCGCAGCTTGGTAGCGCGCTTGCTTCGGGAGCAAGAGGCCGTGGGTTCGAATCCCATCGTCCCGACCATCGGAATTCAAAGCCATGATTGGCTTAATAAAATCAAATAGGAGCGACGACATGATTCGTTACGACATCACCGAACAAGACCGCGAACTGATCGCGGCCGCTTTGGAAGTATTGCATCATAATTTTGACCCGCATAACCACGAGGTCGGATGCGCCGTCCGGACCAAGGACGGGCGCGTCTACACCGGAATCAACTGCGACGGGATCCACGGGTCGTGCGCCGAGTTCATTGCCGTCGGCAACGCCTACTCGGATGGAGCCCGGAAATTCGAGACCATCGTAGCCACCCACGATAAAGCCCCGAACAAGGTGTATGCCCCCTGCGGCAACTGCCGTCAGATGCTTTTTGATTACGCTCCGGACATCATGGTGATTCTAAATGATGAAAACAATCGATTGATCAAGGTTATGGTCAAGGATTTATTGCCTTTGGCCTGGAAACCCGATCACGGTGAATAGTATGGATTTTCGCAAGCGGCAATCGATTGGCGAGGAAATCGCCAACGCCGTCTCCCATGGCGTGAGCGGCCTTTTCGGCATCGCCGGATTCGTTTTGCTGCTGGTCAAGGCCCGTGGCGGCGCCGAGATCGCGAGCGCAATCGTCTTTGGGCTTGGGATGATTTTTTTGTATACGATGAGCGCCCTTTACCATGCCTTGCCCCGCGACGGGAAGGCCAAGCGCGTCTTCAAGCGGTTTGACCATATTTCGATTTACGTCCTGATCGGGGCGACTTTCGCCCCCATCTTCATCATGGTGATTCCCAAACCGATGGGCTGGATTCTCCTGGCGGTCCAATGGGCGATTATCGTCCTAGGAATCGTGTTCAAAGCCGTGAAGGTCTATAAATTCCAGTTCGTCCACTTGATGGCCTATCTTTCGCTGGGCTGGTCGGCCTTGGGTTTGTTTGGGCCGCTGTACGCCCAATCTTCTCCGGCTTTTTGGCTCATCCTGGCCGGGGGCGTTTCCTATACGATTGGAGTCATCTTTTATGCGACGAGGCTCTTCAAGTTCTCGCATTTCATCTGGCACCTGTTCGTCTTCGCGGGGACGCTACTTCATTTCTTTGCCATTTATCTATTATTGTTTTAAATAAAAAAACAGGCCGAAGCCTGTCATTATCAAATATGAGTGTCCGGGATTATGAGTAAACGGCGTTTTTGCCGCGGTCTTTGGCCTGGTACATGGCGTGGTCGGCCTTGCGCACCAGGGAATCGACGGTGTCCCCTTCGATCCAAGCGGCCACCCCGAGGCTGATCGTGAATCGGATTTTGCCGTCGAAAGCGTAGTTTTCGATCAAATTGCGCAGGTTGTCGGAGATTGTCGCCGCGGCGACGACGTCGGTATGCGGGCAGATAATCAAAAATTCCTCGCCGCCCCAACGGCCGATCACGACGTGCGGGGGCAGGTTCTTTTTGAGCAGGTAGGCGCATTGCATCAAGACCGAGTCGCCGACCAAATGGCCAAAGGTGTCGTTGACCCGTTTGAAATCGTCGACGTCAATCATGATGACCGAGAGCGGTTTCTGATTTTTTTCGGATCGGACTATTTCGCGTTCGAGCATGTCGTCGAGTTTTAATCGGTTATAAAGGGCCGTCAGTTTGTCGGTTTCCGACAATTTGCGGAGTTCGCCGTTGCTGCGCTGCAGTTCGATTAGGGTGTCCATCCGGGAAAATTCGTAGTAACGGACTAACAATCCGCAGGATATGAACGACCCGATGATGTTGGCGAGGCTGTTGGCGTCGAGGTAATCGGGAGTCAGGGTCGGTGGGTAGATGTACAGCGAGATGATGAAAAAGACGAAAAACAAACTCGAAATGGTCGATCCCAAGATGCGCCCCAAGACGAAATAGGAGACCGGCGGGATCAACAGCGCCCAAAGGAAGATGAAGTAGCTGTTTTTATCGACGAGCATCACGGTGACGACCAAAGCCACGAAGATAATTTCGATGAGAATCGAGGTCACCATGAGATTGTGGGTTTTCTTGAAGTAAGCCAACAAACCGATCGACAAGATGGAGGCGCCCGATTGGACGATGGCAAATGGATAATCCTGATTGTAAAAAAGGTTGAACATCGCGTATATCAAAGTGGCGACCGCCAGCATCGTCAGCGAAAAATTGACGGTGATCACGCGCCGGTAATCGGAATTTTCCTTTGTGAAGTGATAGTTGTTAGTCAACCATCGGGACCATAATTTCTTCAATTTAGGTGGCCTTTTTCCTGCTTGAATTCGGCTTACGTCGTTATATTGTAAATAATTTGTAATTATTTTGCAAATCTTGACCGGAGTAACTATAATATTTTGGCCTAGATTAGTCCCATTTTTCGAAGATTAATCGGCAAGGGTGTCCATTTATGGTCTTTACGCTTGTCGTTGTCGCCTTAACAATCATACTGATGATCGCCTCGATCATCTTTTTTCCAACCCTGACGATTAAAAGGGTCAAATTCTCGCCCTATTGGATCATCGCTCTTCTAGGGGTTATCGTCCTTCTTTTCGGGGGCGTCCTCGGCCCGGACGAACTCGTGACCGGCCTGTTTGGCCAATCCTTGATTAATCCGGTGAAAATTTTAACCTTGTTTTTATCCTTCACCGTTTTTTCGATTTTCCTAGACGAAATCGGTTTCTTTGCTTATATGGCTTCGCTCGTGGCGATGAAAGCCAAAAACTCGCAGCCGACCCTCTTCCTGGCCTTCTACCTTTTGACCGCGGTCTTGACGGTGTTCACCGCTAACGACATCGTGATTTTGACCCTGACCCCGTTCATCATCTATTTCGCCAAAAACGCCAAGATCAATCCGCTCCCGTACCTGGTGTCCGAATTCGTGGCCGCCAATACCTGGAGCATGCTTTTGATCATCGGCAATCCGACGAATATCTATTTGGCCACTTCCTTTGGAATCGATTTCTTGGCCTATTTCGTGAAGATGCTGATACCGACTCTAAGCGTCGGAGTGATCTCCTATTTGATGATGCGCTGGCTCTTCCACCGGTTTTTGAAGACGCCGTTATCGATCGGCTCGGCCCTTCCCGCTCCCGATCGCGGCATGATGGTGATCGGCTTGACCCACCTCGGGATCTCCACCATCCTGATTTCCATCGCCAGCTACATTGGCCTCGAGATGTGGATCATCACCTTGTCCGGTTCCGTTTCCTTGATGGTGGTGACCATCGTCTACCGCCTGGTGAAGCGTCAATCGCTCCGGGTCCTGCTCGGCGTCTTCAAACGGATTCCCTATAGCCTGATCCCGTTCATGCTTTCGATGACGGCGCTCGTGGTCGCCGTCGACAAGTTTGGCTTAGCAGCCTCGCTGGCCCGATCATTAAGCGAAATATCGCCCCTGTTCAGTTATGGTTTCGTGTCCTTTTTCTTCTCCAATTTGATCAATAACATCCCGATGACGATCTTGTTCCGGGAGGTTTTGGCCGTCGATGCCACGTTAAGACTCCCGGCCGTGTACGCCACCATCATCGGCAGCAACCTCGGGGCCATCCTCTCGCCGATCGGGGCTTTGGCCGGCATCATGTGGATGTCGATACTCAAGCGGGAAGGGATCCGTTACGGCTATGGCTCGTTCTTGAGGTACGGGTTTATCATTTCCTTACCCTTGATGTTGATCAGCCTTTTGGGGTTGAGCTTGTTATTTTAGGTTTCAAGACCCCGAATTGTTGTTATATTAATAGTGCTGCGCTTGTAGCTCAGTTGGATAGAGCGTCACCCTCCTAAGGTGAAAGTCGGACGTTCGAGTCGTCTCAAGCGCGCCATTTTAAAACAAAAGTCCGATTAAATCGGATTTTTTTACAGTTGACTACAAATTGTAGACAACTTAAACGACTTTGTTTACAATTGAGGAATGAAACGCAAAACATCGATTCGTTATTTTGAGGGGAAACCCCTAAGAGCCATTTACGACTATGAA
>JBAZHG010000039.1:0-5934 GCA_041652475.1 Bacilli bacterium | reverse complement strand
TCCGATCTAGGAAACCCGGTTGCTGCAGTGGTACGAATCGTTCGGCTTCGTCATCACCGGCAAACTCAAAGATTATTACGGACCGAAGGAGCCCGGCGTCAAGATGACGCTCGTCCTCAAGGAAGAACCCGACGCCCCGCGTTATTTCACCGACGTGGTGGTGGTCGACCGGACTTACCCCGGCTTGGAACAGCTCGACGACGTCGAAGTGATCACCGCCGAGACCTTTTTAAACGACGAGCGTTATATTACCGCCAAGGAACTACGCGTTTTCAACCTCTGTTCGAGCTACGATTACCAATCGCTGGGCTACTACGTCTCGCTCGTGTCGAGCGCCCGCGGCCTCCGGGCTACTCCCAACGTGGCCACGATCGAGGATTTCTTCAAAGAGACGATTGCCACCTCGATCGGCGAGGAAATCGACGAGCTGATCGAACAGACCTTCAAGCACCGGCGCGATAAATCATTCAAATTGACGACCGTGTTCGGCCGGACGAGCCCCAAGCAATACACCAAGTTGGGCCGGGCGTTGAACCGGCTCTTCGACGCCCCGATGCTCGAGTTCACCTTCTCGCGGAACCGCCGCTGGCATTTAATCAACGTCCGGCCGCTTTTCATGAAGGATTTCGCGGTCGACGCCACCTTAATCCGGATGCTCGGCAATTATCTAGAAAACAAACGTTTTAATCTGAGCGGCATCAAGCAATACAAATACGACCTAGCCATCCTCGTCGACATGAAGGAAGAAGCCCCGCCCTCGGGCAAGACCGCCTTGAGCCGTATCGTCAAAGCGGCCGAAAGGCTCGGTTTTTACGCCGAGTTCATCACCAAGGAAGACTATCACCGGATCCCGCAGTTCGACGCCTTGTTCATCCGGGTGACCACCAACGTCAACGACTACACCTACCAATTCTCGCGCTACGCCTATGCCGAGGGTTTGGTGGTCATCGACGACCCGTGGTCGATTCTTAAATGCGCCAACAAGATTTACTTCCACGAAACGGCCCGAAGCGAGAACATCCCGACCCCGAAGACGATGGTGGTGTCGAGCAAGACCCCCTTGGCCACCCTGCTCGACCAAATTCCGTTTCCGATCATCCTCAAACGGCCCGATTCGGCTTCGAGCAAGGGCGTTTTCAAAGTCAACGATTTGAACGAACTGAAGGCCAAGCTCAAGGACCTGTTCCGCACGAGCGAGCTCTTAGTGGCCCAAGAATGCGTCACGAGCCCGTTCGACTGGCGCATCGGCATCCTGGGCGGACGCCCGATCTACGCCTGCAAGTACTACATGGCCAAAAACCACTGGCAGATTTACAATTGGCACGCCGAAGGCGGGCGCATCACCGTCGGCGGAGTGGAAACATTCCTTGTCGAAGACGCCCCCAAGGACGTGGTCGATTACGCCGTCAAGGCGGCTTCGCTCATGGGCGACGGTTTCTACGGAGTCGACGTCAAAGTAAAAGACGGCCGGCCGCTCGTGATTGAAGTCAACGATTGCCCGAGCATCGACTATGGCTGGGAAGACAAGCTTCTGGGTGACAAATTATATACGATGGTATGCGAATACTTTCTTAACAAAATCGAAGCGGCGCGGCAAAAGAAACAGAACCGCTAATCGTCTAGGCAGGATTGGCGTCGAATTGAAGTTGATAAAGGGCGTAGTAAAGGCCCTTTTTCTTTAATAGTTCCTGATGGGAGCCGCTTTCCTTGATCTCGCCTTTTTGCATCACGTAAATGCGGTCGCTGTGCTGGATCGTCGACAAGCGGTGGGCGACCACGATCATCGTCGAAATCGACATTAACTTTTCGAGCGATTGCTGAATGATGGCCTCGGTTTCCGAATCGATGTTGCTGGTGGCTTCGTCGAGAATCATCAGCGAGGGTTTGTAAACGACGGCCCGGGCAAAGGAAATCAGTTGCTTTTCGCCGCTGGAGAAGTTGTTGCCGCGTTCGCGCACCTCGTGGTCGAGGCCTTCTGGGAGTTTGTTCAAGACGAAATCGAGTCCGACGTAGGCCGAGGCCTGTTTGATGGCGGCTTCCTCAATCATCCCGTCATGAAGGGTGATATTGTCCTTGATGGTCCCCGAAAAGAGGAAGGTGTCCTGGAGCATCTGCCCGATGAACTTCCGAAGCGAGGAGCGTTTGATGCGCCGGATGTCGATTCCGTCGATGAGGATTTGGCCTTTTTGGATTTCGTAGTTTCGAACCAAAAGTTGCAAGATGGTCGTCTTGCCGCTGCCGGTAGCGCCCACGAGGGCGATCGTTTCATCGGGGGCCACTTTTAAAGAGACACCCTTCAAGACCCATTCATCGGGGATGTATTGGAACCAGACGTCCTTAAATTCGATATTGCCGCGGAGCTCTTTGAGCTCGATGGCGTCCGGGGCGTCGACGATGTCCGGTTTCGTATCCAAAACGTCGAAGATCTTCTCGGCGCTGGCAAAGCCGTTTTGCAGCGAGTTGAACTGCTCGGCGATTTGTTGGATCGGCTCATAAAATTGGCCGATGTAGACGTAGAATGAGACGAAAAGACCGATTGTCAGCGTACCGTCGAAGATCGAAACGACCCCGAAGTAGATCGCTAACAAGGTGGCCACCATCGCCAGGAGGTAGATGGTCGGCCGATAGACTCCGAAAACGTTGATTTCCCGGAGGTAGCTGCGGCGCAATTTCTTGTTGACGCTTTCGAACTCCGATATTTTCTTGTTTTCCTGGTTGAAGACTTGGGTGATTTTCATGCCGGAAAGGTTTTCGGACAAGAACCCGTTCATTTCGGCCACGTGGTTGCGGACGCTCCGGTAGGCGTTCCGGGAATAGCGTCGGAACAAGACCGAGGCCACGACGATCAAAGGGACGACCGCCATGGTGACGAGGGCCATCAAGGGGTGAATCACGAACAAGATGACGGCGATGATGACCATCATTAAAAAATTACGAATCAAATTGACAATCGTGTTCGTGAACATGTCGGAGATGTTGGCCGGGTCGTTGGTGGCCCGGGTCACTAGTTTCCCGACCGGCAGTTGGTTGATTTGTCCAACCGACAGCGATTCAATGTGTTCGAACACTTCCTGGCGGATCTTGTGAGTGATCTCTTGGCCGATGTTTTGGAGCATGATGTTCTGAAAGAAACCGATCACAATCGAAATCGCCGTGATGACAACCAAGACGGCGGTGCCAATCAAGACGATGTTAATCTTGGTGGCTAAAGTAATCGAGGAATCGATCATAAGGTCGATGGCCAATCCCGAGGCCATCGGGAGCACCATGTTGGTGAAAGTGGTCACCACCATGAGGGAAAACGCCAAAATGAACTTGCCGGAATATGGATGCAAGTAGCGGAGCAACCGTTTTAGGAGGCGCCAATCCTGATGGGCGACGTGCTGTTCGGCAAAATCACGCATCGAGGTTCACCTCCTCGACCAGCGATTCGAGTTCTTGGAGTTTGACCATGTCTTGGTACAAAGCATTGGTCTTCAGCAATTCTTTGTGGCTGCCGACCCCGGCGAGACGGCCTTGGTCGAGCAAAATGATCTTGTCGAGTTTGCGGACGGTCGAGATGCGGTGGGCCACCATCAAGGTGGTCTTGCCTTTGCGGGCTTGGCGCAGGTTGGTGATAATCGCTTCTTCGGTCTTGGTATCGACGGCGGAAACCGAATCATCCAAAATCAAGATGGTCGGATTCTTGGCTAAGGCGCGGGCAATCGAAACGCGCTGCTTCTGGCCGCCGGAAATGGTCACGCCCCGTTCGCCGAGAACGGTATCGTAACCGTCTTTGAATTCGACGATGTTTTCGTGGATGTCCGACAATTGGGCGGCTTTCAAGAGGGTATTTTCATCGATGCTTGGATAAGAAAAGCCGATGTTGTTGCGAATCGTGTCCGAATAAAGGAAGTTGTCCTGGGGGACGTAGCCGATTGCCTGGCGAATGACCGTCTTCGACAATTTGGCGGCGTCGTAAGGCCCAAAAAAGATCATGTCTTCCTTGGGATTGTAGACCCGAAGAAGAAGTTCCACCAGGGTCGATTTGCCACTGCCGGTCTTGCCGAGGATGCCGACAATTTCTCCCGATTTGATTGAAAAACTGATGTCTTTTAAAATTGGGCTTTCGGAATCGGGATAAGCGAAGGTCAAATGGCTGACCGCGAGCGAGCCGTCCAAGTCGACCTCCTTGATGGCGTCGGGGGCGTCGACCACGATTGGCTGCGACTCGAGGAATTTGTAGATGCGTTTGGCCGAGGCTTGGGCCTGACCGTTGATGTTCAAGAACCACGAGATGGCGAAGACCGGCCACAGCAGCGTGAAGAAGTAGCTGATGTATTCGGTCAGCTCGCCGCTTGATAGGCCGCCTTGGGCGATCAAGATTGATCCATAGGCGATAATCGAGAGAATCACGAGGCTGATCATCGCGTCGATGATGATGTTGACGATGACCGAATAACGCAGGTGGCTCATCGATTTGTCATAGAGTTTCCTTGAGGATTTGCCAAAACGCAAGGCTTCGGCCGCTTCGCGCACATAGGCCTTGATGACGGCTAATCCCGTAAACGATTCCTGGGCGACGTCGCTCATGGATTCGAAGGCGTCTTGTCGTTCCTTGAACTTCTTTTCCATCTTCATTTCGAGTAAAAACACCAGCACTCCCATGATAATCAAAGGGATGAAGGCGTAAAGGGTCATTTGCCAGTTGAGGAAGAACATCCGGGTCAGGACGAAGCCACCGAGGACAAGACCGTCCACAAGCATTAATAGGCCAAATCCGAACAACTCGCGGACCGCGTTCAAATCGTTGATGAAATGGGACATCAATCCGCCGACTTTCTGATGCGAGTAGAAATTTTGGTCAAGCCTCGTCGCATGGGTGAACATTTCGCTGCGGATGTCGGTTTCGATCCGGCGGCCGTTACCGAACAATAGGAAACGCCACAAGAAGCGTCCAAAGGCGAGCCCGGTCACGATGATGGCGATCATCAGAATCGGCTCTCCCAATTGGGTAATCGTCGTCAAGGTCCCGGTTTCGACCCCGTCGATGATCGTCTTGATGATGCGCGGGATTTCAAGTTGATACCAATCAATCGCCACGAGCAAAGCGAGGCCGATCAAAAAGGTCAGTCCGTATTTGACGTAATAATGGCGAAAGTGTTTAAGGAATAACATGATGAAGCCGCCTAGTCATTTATTGTACATTATCCGGGCAAATTCAGGCGTCATTTTTGCTTGAAACAATACACATCAACCATAGGTTGCGCCGATTCACCCCTCCAAACGCCTTGGTTTCGACCACGCGATCGACAATCGAAGGTTTTCCGTCGCTTTCGTTCTTTGTTTGGATAATCCCTTCCGGTGGTTTAAACTATAAACGATAAGGGGAACAATATGATTCTTAACGCTAAAAACGGCAGCCTGGCGATTGGGTTGACCCGGATGGATTACGTCCATTTTGGCCAAGGGCGCGAGGCTTTAATTATCATCCCGGGGTTGAGTGACGGCATCCGGACCGTCAAAGGGATGGCCGGTGCCTTGGCGATGATGTATCGGAAATTTGCCCGGCATTACCGCGTCTACCTCATCAGCCGCAAAGTCGATCTGCCGGATCCTTATCCGATTGAAGCCATGGCCGACGACTACAAATCGGCGCTGGATGAGCTCCAGCTGAAAACCGCGCATATTTTAGGCGTTTCCCAAGGCGGGATGATCGCCCAATGGCTGGCCATCAAATACCCCGAAATGGTCAGTAAACTCATCTTGACCGTGACCGTCGCCCGGCCAAACGAAACGGTCAATACGGTAGTTTCCAATTGGATTGCCCGGGCCCAAGAAGATGATTTCAAACAAATCGTCATCGACACGGCCGAACGGTCCTATTCCCCGGAACGGCTCAAGCGCTACCGGCGCCTTTATCCGATCGTGACCAAAATCGGAAACCCAAGGATT
>JBAZHG010000038.1:0-5977 GCA_041652475.1 Bacilli bacterium | reverse complement strand
ATGGGAAATGAGGATGTCGTTTCCAATGAAGGCCATGATCCGCGGCAAGGCTTCCTCGATCCGGGGTTGCCCTTTGAGCATGGCGTCGGTGATGTTGGTGATTTCAACCGTCTTCTTGCCGAGCTTGATGCCCGGGTCGATCAAGATGTCGAGGGTGCTGACCACCAAGCCCTTTTGGATCTTGACGGCCCCGAATTCGATGATGCGGTCGTCTTCGATCGAGAGGCCGGTCGTCTCCAGGTCGAAGGCAATGTAAGTACTATCGTCCAGGTTGGCGTCTGAGGGATTCATGATGTAGCCCGGATCGTCGTCAATCATGTACATTTCGACGCCGTAAATCATCTTCAACCCATGCTTCTTGGCGGCTTTTTGAGCCTCGGGGAAGCCTTGGACCACGCCGTGGTCGGTAATGGCGATGGCCTGATGCCCCATGTGGGCGGCCAGACGGCAATAATCGTCGATTTCGCCGACGGCGTCCATGGCCGACATCTTGGTGTGCAGGTGCAGTTCGACCCGTTTTTCCGGGCTCTCGTCAAGGCGAAGCCCCGGTCCCGGGATCAAATCGACGTAATGGGCCATCACCATCAATTCGTTTGAGTATTTGTCGCTGGCGGTCGCGCCGCGCACGCGGACGTGGCAGCCGATCTTGATCGCGTCGAGCTTGTCGGCGACGAGGTTATGTTTGTCCTCGATCGCCTTGACGTCGATGGCGTGGCCGTCGAGCCCGACTCCGAAGGTGAAGATGGCCACCCCGCGGTTGGTTTCAAAGCGTTTTGCCGAAAAAACGCGCCCGTTGAAGTCAACGTTGCCGGTCATCAAGGTGAAATCTTTGATTGGTAGAGGTTGGTAATCACCCCGTTTGAAGACATTCTTGGCCCGGCGTTCCTCTTCCATGCGTTTGTAATTGTCTTCGAGCTCATTGCAAAGGGCCGTCTCGGCGACGCCGCGGCGTTCCTCGTGGGTCTCGTCGTTATCAATGAAAGGATTATTCTCGTCGAGGTCGATGACCCGTTCGGCTTTTTTGTTCAAGCGCGAGACCGTCTTTTCGTCGGCCTTGATGATCGGGGTGACCACGATGTGCTCGATGGCGACCTCGTAATTGATGAATTTCAACAGTTCTTGGAACTTGGCGAATTTCTCGTCATGGCTCGCCTTGATGGCCTCCGACTCGTATTCAAAGACGAGGGCGGTCTCGCTCGAGCGGTAGATGAATTCCGGCGGCATCCGGTAATTGACTTGGTAGAAATGGTCGAACAGCCTGAGCATGTCGTTCGTGGTCGGTTTCCGTTTGTAGGAGAAACGGAAAGTGCACGGGTAATTGATGCGGTAGATGGCCTCGAGGAACTCGGCTAAAAGCTCATAATTCCAGGGTTCGTCCTTGACGATGACCATGTCGAGTTGTTCTTTTTTGAATGGGTTGCGGGCGACGAGGTCGAACGAAAGGTCGAACCGTTCATGGTCCCGGAGCCCGATCGAAGTCAAAAAACGCACCATCACTTTATCCATGGAAAACCTCTAAAACAGCGTCCAAATGTCTTTGATAACCAATAAAATCATTAGTCCGAGCAATAGCAAAAGTCCAATCGTCGAAACGACGTTTTTGATTTTGCTCGGGATTTCCCTGCGGGTAATCCCCTCGACCGTGATCACCAAAAGATGCCAACCGTCGAGCCCCGGGAAGGGCAAGAGGTTGAATAAAGCCAGGTTAACCGAAATAAGCCCCCACATGTAGATGTACGGGCCGAGGCCCAGGCTTTGGAAAACGGTCGCCGAGGTGTCGAAGATGGCGATGATGCCGCCGACTTCCTCCAAACCCTTGCCGACGAAAAGCCCGCCGATCGCCTTGGCGATGAGGGTGTTTCCTTCGACCCATTCTTCTCCGGAAGCGGCCAGGGCTTCGCCGAAGGTGTACCAATAGGTATGCAAGAGGTTGATGCCGGTATCTTCCCACACGAAGGCGTCGCCGGATGCGACCGCGTGGAGGGTAATCGTCACCGTGCTGGCGACGTATTCGGTAGCGCTCGTATAAGTTTGAATTGGAAGCGCAAAGGTGGCCGTATCCGACAAGGCGTCGGGTTTATAGACGATCGTCTGCCCGCCTTCGATGTAGGCGAAGACGATCCCGTCGACGAACTCATCCTCATAACTCGAGAAGCCGACGTATTTCACATAGTGGGGTTCCGCGGCATCGGGAATGGTCACCGGGATGTTGCCCTCTTCGATCAGTTCGAAATCAATCTTGACCGGGGTCGCTTCGCTGCTGGACACCAATCCGGCCACGGCGGCCGGGCTGCCCGGGGCCACGTTGACGTTGCGCCGGAATTCCTTTTGCTCGAAAGCGATGTTGGAAACGAAGAACAACACAAACGCCAAAATGAAATTCAAGATGATGCCGGCCGACATGATCAAAGCCCGCTTGTACTTCTTGACGCCAAGGAGGCTTCGCTCCTTGGGAATCGTTTGGTCGACTTCGGCCGTCTCCTCGCCGTACATGGCCACGTAGCCGCCTAACGGCAAAGCCCGAATCGTATACTGGGTCTCGCCTTTTTTGCGTTTGAAGATGATCGGCCCAAAACCAAGCGAAAATTCCTTGACGTAGACATGGAATAACTTCGCCATGGTGAAATGGCCCAGCTCATGGATTAAAATCAGCACCCCGAGCGAAACGATAAACAAAAGAAACGTCCAAATATTCATACTTGCCACTCCTTGATCAACTGGCGGGCGCGGGACCGGGCCCAATAATCGGTTCTGATGAGATCGTCGAGCGTCGGTTTCAGGATGACGTTATGGCCGTGCATCAAGGTTTCGACCACGGCTTCGATTTGGTCGAAGCGAAGCTCCGACTTCAAGAAAGCCTGGACCGCGACTTCGTTGGCGGCGTTCAAGACTGCCGGCAAGGTGCCGCCGACGGCGACCGCTTCCCGGGCCAAGGCCAAGGCCGGGAATCGTTCTGGGGCCACCCGGCGCAGTTCGAGCAACCCCAAAGTCTCGGGAGTCGGCTCGTATTTCAAAAACGGAAGGCAGACCCGTTTCCGCTTGAATAAGGCATAGGCGATCGGGATGTGCATGTTGTTGAGCCCGACGTCGGCTAACAGGGTCCCATCGACCATTTGGATCATGCTATGAATCTTCGAAGTCGGATGGATCCAAACCTCGATGTCCTTAATCGGAAAATCGAACAGGTAATGGGCTTCGATGATCTCAAAGCCCTTGTTCATCATCGTGGCCGAATCGATGGTGATCTTCGGCCCCATCGACCACGTCGGATGGGCTAAGGCTTGCTCGATCGTCACATGCTTGAGCTCTTCGCGGCCCAACCGGTATAATGGGCCCCCGCTGGCCGTCAAGATCAGCTGACGGACCGCTTGGCGCTTTTCGTGGGCCAAGAGTTTGTCCAAGGCCACGTGCTCGCTATCGATCGGGTAGAGCTGGCTATGACCTTCCTCTTGGGCCGCTTTGACGAGCGGTCCCCCGACCACGAGGGCTTCCTTGTTGGCCAAGGCCACGTCAAGACCGTGTTTCAAGGCATAGAGGGTCGGGGCCAGCCCGACGAAGCCGACCAGGGCGTTGACGACCATGGCGACTGGAACATGCTTCAGGAGCTCGATTAAGCCGTCATCGCCCGAAAAGAAGGCGATTTGCGGGTATTTTTGTTTCAAGGCCTCAACGAGCGCGGCATCTTTGACGGTGATGGCCGTCACTTCAGGATGGCGCGACAAGATCCCGTCGATCAAATGGATCCGGTCGCCGACCGAAAACGATTTCAGCGAAAAGCGGCCCGGAAAGGCCTCGATGACGTCGAGGGTTTGTTTCCCGATCGACCCGCTCGCTCCAAGAAGGCATAGGGTCGTCATGCGAGGAGGTTCCATCCGGTGTTGATGAAGGTGACGACGATGGCCACGTAAAGGGAAGTCAAAAGCAGGGAATCGATCCGGTCAAGGATGCCGCCATGCTCTTGGAGGATGGTCGAGTAATCCTTGATGTCGAAATGCCGCTTGATGGCGGAGAACAGGAAATCGCCGAGATTGGCCATGAGCGGCATCGTCAAGGACAAGATGACGATCCAATACCATTCGTCGAGGCTGAGGAACGGCAGCATCGGGTGGCCGCTTGCCGCCACGATGAGTCCAAAGGCCGTCGAGAAGAGCGCCGAAACGGCGGCGCCGCCGAAAAATCCTTCCCAGGTCTTCTTCGGGCTGATGCGCGGATTCATCTTGTTGCGGCCGAACAGGACCCCAATGAAATAAGCCCCGATGTCGGACATGAACGTGCCGATGAACACGTAAAAGACGAGCAGGCTCGACTGCCACCAGGGCACGTCGATGGCCCATTCGTCAAACGAGAATCCCGGGAAGAAGCGCAGGAACAAGATTGATTGGGCGCTCAGTCCGATCAAGATGACCATCGTGATCAAGTAGGTGGCGTCGGCGATGGTAAAGTTCTTGTCGACGATGCTGATCAAAAAGAGGACCGACACCGTCACGGCAATCCCGATGGTCGACACCTCGAGCGTCTTCAAGCCGCTGTTGAGGCTCCAGGCGGCCAAATCAAGGCCGTGTTCGTTCAAGTTGCTTTTGACGAAGACCCAATAAACGAACGAATAGGTCATCACCATGATGAAGAGGTGGATCAAGAGGTGGTAGCGGTTGTGGGGCCGGGCATTCGTGAATTCGTGGACGGCGAAAAATAGCGCCAAGGCCATAAAACCGAGGAAAAACCATCCCCCAAGGAAAAGTAGCGGCAACCCGAGCACGGCCAAGATGATCCCGACCACGATGCGGTTATTCATTTTCTTTTGGGTTTCGCGATTGATGGTATTCATGCTAGAGGCCTCCAAAGCGGCGGTTTCTCGATTGGTATTCGCCCAGGCATTTAAGGAGCTCGGCCTTTTTGAAATCGGGCCAGCGCGTCGGGGTGAAAATCATTTCGGCGTAGGCTAATTGATACAACATGAAGTTCGATAGCCGGACTTCCCCGGAGGTGCGAATCAAAAGGTCGATCGGCGGCAATCCCGATGTATCCAGCTTCGATTCGAACATGGCCGCGTCGATGGCTTCGGGCCTGATTTTTCCTTGTTGCACCTCATCGGCAAGCGACCGGGTCGCTTTGAGTATTTCTTGTTGGCTTCCGTAATTAAGGCAAATGTTCAAGACGAAGGTTTGGCAGTGATCCGTGGCCGCAAGCCCTTTGGCCAGGGCTTTGATCGAATGCTCGGGCAGGCGCGAGATATCGCCGGAGACCTGCAAGCGGCAATCGTCCTTGATTAGATTAGGAATTTCCTTTTTGAGGAAATAATCCAAATAGTTGAAGAGAAAATCGATTTCCTCTTGGGGACGTTTCCAGTTTTCGGTCGAAAAAGCATACAAGGACATGGTTCCAATCGACAAGTCGCGGCACGCCTTGGCGATTTCCCGCACCCGCTTGAAACCTTCCTGATGGCCTTTGTGGCGCGGCAGGTTCCTGGCTTGGGCCCAACGGCCGTTCCCGTCCATGATGAAAGCGACGTGGCGGATGCCGCTGGAGATGGTTCCGTCGAATGATTTTATGATTAGGTTTTCCGGGGTCTTCTTGTCCATGCGATTACTATTTATTATACATTACTTGGCGCGGCAGGGACACGAACTATCACCCGGGTTTCTTTTTGCTAAAAAGAAAACATGACGATTAAATCGTCATGATTTCGGTTTCTTTGTCCTTGAAGGCGTTATCGACGGCCAAGGTGGCGTCGTCGGTCGCTTTTTGGATTTCGGCTGTGATCCGCTTGCGGAGGTCTTCGGAGTATTCATCCTCGGTCAAGAGGTCGAGGTGCTCGTGGCGGATGTTGCGGATGGCCACTTTGCACTCATCAGCAAACCGTTTGGCTTGCTTGACGAGGTCGCGGCGGCGTTCCTCGGTCAGCGGCGGTAAGACCAACCGGATCGAGGTCCCGTCGTTGATGGGATTGATCCCGATGTTGCTGAGCGAAAGGGCGGCC
>JBAZHG010000037.1:0-6128 GCA_041652475.1 Bacilli bacterium | reverse complement strand
TCGTCTTGTCGAAATCCGCCTTGGACAACCATATGAAGAAAAACTATCTCGACGTGGCGGTGATGCACTTACCGCTATTTATCAAGCGGCTCCGTGAAGCCGCTCTCGAAGCCGGGGTCGATTTCCGTTTCGAAACGGCTTATGATCATCTTTTGTATGACGGCCATGAACGCATCGTGGGCATCGTCACCGCGTCGGGCGAGGAAATCAAAGCCCGCCTGGTCGTCGACGCTTCGGGCATTCCCTCAGTTGTTCGCCGGTCCCTGGTCGACCCCTACATCGAACCTTTCGAGATTGGACCGAAGGATAAATTCTACGTCCTTCTCAAATACGTCAAATTGAAACATCCAGAGGATCAAGTCACCTTAAGCACGAGCTGGCCTTACTACAAAGGCTGGATTGCCCCCCAGCATTCCGAAAACGGAGCCATCGTCGGGGTGGGAGCCAATCTTTCTTTCGATTACGCCCGCAAATGCATGGCCAAATTCGAAAATAGCATCCGTTTGCCCGAATACGAATTGCAGTATGAAGAAACCGGCTGCACCCCGTATCGGCGCCCGCCGTTCAGCTTCGTGACCGATGGGTTCCTGGTCATCGGGGACGCCGCCTGCCTCACCAAGCCGATGAACGGGGAAGGAATCACCGCGGCCTGGGTCCAATGCACCCCGGCGGCCGAAATCGTCGCGGAAGCCATGAGTAACGGGGCCTACCCGAGCAAAGAATCGCTCTGGAAGGTCAACACCATGTACCAACGCGGCGAAGGGGCCGAGTTTGCCAACGTCCGTGCGACCCTCGTCGGCGCCGTCAATATGTCCAAGCAGGACAATGACTTCATGTTCAAGGAAGGAATCGTTTTCCGTTCCGACGACGAGGAAACCAAAGGCAGCGTCACCGGTACATTGATCAAAGGACTTTTCAAAGGCGAATTTTCCCTCGCGGCTTTGATGGCCTTGATGGCCTCATCCGGATGCGGCAAGAAACTTGAAAAACACTATCAAGCTTTCCCGGATGATCCAAAAGACTACTTCCGCTGGAAGAAGAAAGCCGAACGACTCTGGAAGAAAGCCGGCACGATGGCCGACAACATCAAGGATGCTTAGGAGGCATTTATGAAAGCTAGCGTCACCAATAAAGACAAGAAATATCACGGACTCGGAAGTTTCCGCTTCTGGTTCATCATCATGGCCATGGGTTTGGCCGGTCACTTGTGCTGGAACATGGAAAACCAATGGTTCAACACCTTCGTCTACGCCAAGATCGGCGGCGACGTCAGCGTCGTCACCTGGATGGTCATCGTCAGCGCGACGGTCACCACTTTGTCGACCTTCATCTTCGGGACCTTGTCCGATCGCCTCGGCAAGCGCAAACGGTTCGTCTCGATCGGCTACATCCTCTGGGGCGTGGCCACGATCATCTTCGGCTTGACCGAATTCGCCAAGAGTTCCAACATCGGGGCCTTGGTGGCCTTATCGGGCTTCTTGGTGGTCTTGACCGACGCCATCATGAGCTTCTTCGGCTCGATGGCGTTTGACGCCGGATACAACACCTGGGTCAACGACTACACGACGCCGACGAACAAAGGCCAGGTCGGCGCGGCTTTGGCCGCCCTCCCGGTCATTGGGACCGTGGTCGGGACCGTCGTCGGCGGCATGCTCGTCAACATCGGAAACCCAACCGTCGGAACTGCCAACTACGATCCAAGCCAAGACAACTACCAGTTGCTCTTCTGGGCTTTGGGCATCGCCGTCATCTTGATTGCCATCGCCTCGATTTTCTTAATGAAAGATGCCCCGACCACCAAACCTAACAAAAACGGGTCCTACTTCAAACAATTCTTCGACGTGTTCAACTTCAAGAAACTGAAGGGCAACCCTCATAATAAGGAAATGCTTTTGGCGAACCTCGTCGCCTGTTTCTTTTTCATCCCCTTCAATTTCTATTTCGTCCACATGGGCAATTGGCTCATTTACGACATCGGCTTCACGGCCGGTGACATGGGTCTGATCCAAGGAATTGCGCTATTATTCGCGGTCTTGGTGACCATCCCGTTCGCGCGCTTGATCAATAAGAATCATATTCCCCTCGTGGCCTTGGTGGCCGTGGCCGTCAACGCCTTGGGTTTATTGATCCTGTTCTTCTTCGTCAAGGACGGCACGAGCGTCGATGCGACCTCGTTCCTGGCGGCCAAGAACCTGCCGCTACTAATCGCCGTGTTCCTAGTGGGCACCGGCTATGTCCTCATCACCCAAACCTGCATGATTTGGGTCCGTGGCCTTTTCCCTGAGGAAAACCGGGGCCAGTTTGAAGGCATCCGCTCGCTCTTCTTCACCTTGGTGCCGATGTTGATTGGGACCTTGATCGGCAACGTCATCATCAAGAACACGCCGCACCTCGAAGAACTCGACCTCTACGGGCACCCGATCGACGTCCCCCAGGAAAACCTCTTCTTATTCGCCGGCATCTTGGTGCTGGTCACCATCGTCCCCTTGGCGTTTGCCTGGAAAACATATAACGATCGCCTAGAAGGCGAACTGGCTAAGAAAGATGAAGCAAATCGAAATCACGAAGAAAACCCCGCTGCTTGACGGCAAAGGTGTATTGGTAGCCCCGGGTTATGCCCGGCGGATGCACTATACCTATAACCGGGAGAACGCCCGGCGTTTTCCTTTCAAACTCAAGGAATGGGATTTCTACCAGTTCATCAAAGATGACAAAGTCATCCAATTGACGATCGGGCACCTGAGCTATGCCGCTTCGGCCACGGCGACGCTGATTGACCTCACGACCGGGAAGAAGGACTCCTTGGGAGTGCTCCGCTGGTTTTATGTTCCAAAACTCGAAGATGATCCGGAGGCGGATAGCCACTCTGAGTTCATCTCCAATAACTTCACGATGTCATTCATTGTTAAGGATAATGAACGTATTTTGACTTTCAAAGGTTTGAGCAAGAAGTATGAAACCTTCGAGGTTGAACTGCAAATCGAAAACGATCCCAAAAACGAAAAAATGGTCATCGCCACGCCTTTCAAGAACAAGAAACAATTCTATTTGAATTATAAAGAAAACTATTATCAAGCGACCGGGCGCGTCGCAGTCAATGGCGAAACCTTCGATTTTGAAGGGGCCACCGGCTTATTGGACTGGGGACGGGGCATTTGGCCTTACCGCCACGAATGGTTTTGGGGGAGCGTCTCGAGTCATCTGGACGGAGTGCCATTCGGACTGAACATCGGTTGGGGATTCGGCGATCTAAAGAATGCCACCGAGAACATGTTCTTCTATGGTAAGAAAGCTTATAAACTTGGCGTCTTGGATGTGAAGCGGGACCCATTCGAATATATGAAACCGTGGCATGTGTCTGATCCGGAAGGAAAGATTGCCTTCGACTTCGTGCCACTATTCGACAACTATACCGAAAACAAGTTCGTGATTATCGATACCCACTGCCATCAGATATATGGGCATTTCACCGGCGAGATGGATACACCCGAAGGCCGGAGGATATTCGTCAATGTCTTAGGGTTTATCGAACACGCCGTCAATCGCTGGTAAATCAACCATTCTTATGAGAAGCGGTTCCTTGTCCGGATTGGATGTTTATTGTCTGGCCATGCTCCAACTTCAGGAAAACGCGTTACCTAATCTGGTTTTCATCACCTAGACTATGGTATGTTCGTAAGAGTATTTATTGAGAGCCATAACGGCAATCACCCATCAATGCACATCGATTGGAAAATGAGGCGTTTTTCAAATTCTTCAAAAGAGTATGTTAAAAAAACTTATATCATCGCCTACTACGCATGGCATTGGCTCGTCTTTGGGCACGTTGCGCTAACATGCCCAATATTTGCCTACCAAGTCTTGATTAAATCAAAAAGGAACGTGTTTTTGTAGATTACTTCCTTACCGATTTTCTCGCTGACGAGGAAACCGCTCCGCTCAAGTTCCTTCAAAATGCTGGTGGCCGTATTCCGGGAAACGCCGATGCGCTCCCTGAAAATTTCGTTTTTGGTATAAAAATCGGAAAAAAGGTGTTTGATGATTTCGGGTTCATGGATTTTAGGGCATTTTTCTTTCATCAATTTCGAGGCGTGATCCATGGTTGCGCCGAATGAATCGATGAACTGGATCGTGAAATCGCACATTTCGCTGATTGCATCAAGAAAAAACAATATGAACGGCCGGAAGTTCCTCTCATCGGTTTGGATGGCGCTGAGCAACTCGTAATACCGGTCTTTATGTTGATTGACATATTTGCTCAGGTATAGAATCGGCTGGTTGATTCTCTTGTTTAAAACGAGAAACAAGATATTCAAAATCCTCCCGGTTCTCCCGTTCCCGTCATAGAAGGGATGAATCGCTTCAAATTGATAATGAAGGACGGCCATCTTGATGAGGGGATCGAGATTATCGTCAGTTTCTTCGTTATAATATCGTTCGAAATTGTCCAAATATCGCATGATGTCGGCTTTGCCTTGGGGAGGAGTATAAATGGTTTCTCCGGTTTTGGAGTTTTTGATTACGGTTCCTGGGAGAACCCGGATATCCCCTTTGTCCGGTTCGACAATATGATGAATATGGATAATCGCGTTAAGAGATAGATATCCTTTTTTTGATATCTCCTCAAAACCATACTTGATGGCGGTACGGTAATTCACGACTTCTTTGGCGGCGGGATTAATCGTCTTCAGGGTCAATTCCTTAAATATTTCATCAAAGGTCGTCACGATGTTTTCGATTTCAGAGGATTCTTTGGCTTCTCCCAATATAATGGCGTTTAAAATAATCGCCGGATTCGGCAATAAGCGAATCACGCCATTAAGCTCGCCAATGCGGTTGTTGGCATGGCTTAGTTTTTTTAAGATATCCTTGTCTTCAAATTGATTTGCTAAAGGAAGCTTGTACATATTATGGCCTCGTGCCCATATTTTATATATTTTTGTGCACGTTGTCAACACATGCCCTCATAACCAGCAAACGTTCTTATGTTAATGGTTGATAATCGGATTTACCGTTTTTTTGATGTGTTGCAATATTAAGAAAATGAATCGTCGTGATACATAACAAAAAAATGATTTCCTTAGTCGGGCTAAGCATATGTTATCATACTCGCCATACCGCTTTTGGAAACCACTTCAATTTTGAACCTACCCCATATTGTTAGACTGCCAGTTCTCAACTCGCAGTTATTATACCAGGCTACCCGAGGGCAGCCATCACTTTGTTACGATATTTAATCGGACTTGTCATTAGTTTGTTAACGATTCTTTCTTTATTGTAATAATCGATGTAAGAGATAATCGCTTCTTTGAGATGCTGCATCGATGTGAATCGGTCTTCTTTCCCGTAGAACATTTCTGTTTTCATTCTTCCAAAGAAGTTCTCGGTTGGTGAGTTATCAAGACAATTGCCTTTTCGACTCATCGATTGAATCATTCCCATACTTTTTAGTAACCGCTGATACACGCCAAGCTGGTACAGATACCCTTGATCTGACTGAAGAACGCTTCCATTGATTGATCGACCATGCTTGTTATTCAGATTGTTTAACATCCTTCTTATTTGTCCATAATCTGGAGTCTCTGATAAATCATATGACAGTATTTCGCGGCTATGAAAATCGATGATCGGCGATGGATACAGCCTCCCAAATCTAGTGATGAACATGGTGACGATGATGCCCAAATCAACGCCTATTTCATAATAAGATTCATGCCCTTGCAAATATCGATGAATTGCTTGCAACTTATATTCTCGATCGTATTTTATTCGTTCCCGCTGTAGAAACACCCCTTCGCCATGCTTGCGAAAAAGTGCAATCGCATACTTGAGTTTGGCTAGGTCTATGTGGTACTTCTCTTTTATTTCTTTCAGAGTCACACCATCTTCAATATGATCATTGACCATTCGCAATCTGTCTTTGTTACTGTACTTCATGAAAAAACCCCCGAAGTCTTTCTTATATTACTCGAGCCGAGTAACTTAAGTCTAACTTTCGGGGGTAAGATCATTTGTCCCGGTTTCGTTTTGTTGGAGAGATTGGGTACCCAACTAGCATAAATACTATAATGTTTTTTGCTGATTTTTGCGATACGAAGTAGGTGTTGTTCTCAGTTTCGTCACGATTC
>JBAZHG010000036.1:0-6264 GCA_041652475.1 Bacilli bacterium | reverse complement strand
ACGCTTGACAAGGTCATGAGCCTGCAGCTCGACCTCGACAACCGCAATTTGGAACTTTTGACCCTTTACGGCGGTTGGGGAGCCGAAAACCACGTGGCCAAGCGCCCACTGCTTCCCGGCATTTACGTCAACGACTCGAAAACCGGCAACAGCAGCAACCGCCACAATCCCTTCTTTTTGATCGTAGACCGATCGGCCAACCCGAGCGAGGGTTTGGCTTACGGATTCAACCTCCTTTATAGCGGCAACCACTATGAGATGGTCGAAGCCACCTCATATAAAAAACTTCGGGTCCAAGTCGGCATTAATCCGTTTTTGTTCCACTTTGAGTTGAAGCCCAATCAAGCGTTTGAAACGCCGGTGGCCGTCATGAGCGTGTCTCTCAAAGGACAAAACGGCTTGATGGGGCAATTTCACCGCTTCGTCAACCAGCACATCGTCCGGGGACCCTGGGCCGATCAGGAGCGACCGGTTGTCTTGAACAATTGGGAAGCCACTTATTTTGATTTCAGCGAAGCAAAACTGTTGGCCTTGATCCACCACGCCAAACGCCTCGGCATCGAGCTGTTCGTGCTCGATGACGGGTGGTTCGGCCGCCGCAAGGATGATACCCAAGGGCTTGGGGATTATGATGTCAACCTGAAAAAATTACCTCATGGCCTCGATTACTTGGCCGACAAGGTCAATGACGCCGGGATGAAATTCGGTCTTTGGTTCGAGCCGGAAATGGTCAACGAATCGTCGAAATTATTCGAAAGCCATCCCGAGTGGGCCATCAGGGCCGATGGAAGAAAACCGAGTCTTGGCCGTCACCAGATGGTCCTGGACCTCGGTCGCTTCGAAGTCCAAGCCTATCTCGTCGAATCGATTTCGAAGACCTTGGACTCAGCCCACATCGAATACGTCAAATGGGACATGAACCGCCACATCACCGATTTTCAATCGGAGGCTTATAACCAAGGGGAAATCTATCACCGGTACGTCCAGGGTCTCTACCGAGTCCTAAAAATACTGACCTCGAAATACGATTATGTCCTTTGGGAAGGCTGCGCGAGCGGCGGCAACCGCTTCGATTTGGGGATGCTTTGCTACTTCCAACAGATTTGGACGAGCGACAACACCGACGCCTTCGAGCGTCTATCGATTCAAGGCGGGACTAGCCTTGGGTATCCGCTTTCGACTATCAGCAACCACGTCTCGGCCTCGCCCTCGCACCAAATGCTGCGCCGGACCCCGATCGAGACCCGGTTCCATGTCGCCTCGTTTGGAGTGCTTGGCTACGAACTCGACATCCGCAAGCTCGACAACATTGAAGTGGCGGCGATAAAAGACCAGATTTCGTATTACAAAGCCCATCGACGCCTGTTCCAATTCGGCGAGTTCCATCAATTGAAATCTTTCGAAAAGGATGGTTTCGTGTCTTGGATGGTCAAAAATCCTTCTTCGAGCGAGGCCGTGGTCGGCTATTTCATCGACCATCAATCGCTTTTGTCCGGCCGCGATTATCTTCCGGGACTCGGTTTCCAAGAAGACGCCCTTTACACGATTTCCCGACGGGAGCACGACCACCGCGTCAAACTCTTCGGTGGGCTGATCAACCAAGTATCGCCGGTCCACCTCAATGAAAACGGCCTCATCGTCAACTGGATCGACAAGCATCGCTCGATCGAACAGCTGATGAAAATGAAAAAGCTTCCGCCCTTGATCGCCTCGGGGGCTGCCTTGAATCACGGCGCGGTGAAACTGTTGCCCCAATGGGCGGGAACTGGCTATAACGAAGCGGTCCGGGTCCTGGGCGACTACGGCTCGGAACTCTATTACATTAAGCAAGAAAAAGTCCCGGATTGACCGGGACTTCGTTTTATTTGGCGTAGAATGTCGCGATGTCTTTCAAGACGCGTTCATGTTCGCGTTCGTTGAGGATTTCGTGGCGCATTTTGTCGTAGATGATGCGATCGACCTTCGTCAAGCCCGTTTTTTGATACAAGGCTTCGAGCTTGCGGACCCCGGATCCAAACTTGCCGACCGGGTCTTCGCTCCCGGCGATGAGTAACACCGGCAAATCATTGGGTATTCCCTTCAAGGCCTTGGGGGCGTGAAGTTTTGATAATCCGCGCAGGAATTCCTTGTAGAACCCTCCGGTCGATCCGTACCCGCAGTAGGGATCGTCGATGTACCGGGCGACGTTTTCTTCGTTGTAGGACAGCCAATCAAAGGCGGTTTTCGCGTTCGGGATTGCTTTCGCGTAAGCCCCGAAAACCATGTTGTTGAACAGTTTCGATTTCTTTTGGTAACCCATTTTGGTGACCACGATGTTGGCGAGCGCAAAACCAATTTTGACCATCGGGTCGGGTCCGTTCGTGCCGCAGAGGATGACTTTGTCGACGTTGGTTCCGTATTTTTGGATGTAACGCTGCAAGACGAAGGAACCAAGCGAATGGCCGAAGAGGTAGACCGGCCTTTGGTTTTTGACCGACAATACCAATTCGTTGACGATGTCGACCGTCGTTTCAAAGGCCCCGATGGGCCAAACGCCTAATAAGCTGCGGTCGATGGCGTTGGCTCCTTGGCCAATGTGATCGAGGCAAAACACCTCGTAACCTTGTTCGACGAGGAATGAACCAAAGCTTTCGTAACGGCCGGCATACTCTTCCATGCCGGTCACCATGACGCAGACGGCTTTGGCCTCTTCATTGGGCCAATGAAGCCCATGGATCGTCTCGCCGTCGCCGCGCGTAAAGATATATTCTTCTCCGAGCATAAATTACCTCCTGTTCCATTGTAGGACAAAAAGACTAGATATGAAACCTTTCAAGGGTGTTAATTCTATGTGAATTAATCGTCGGCGCCGGCCAAGGCTTCGAGTTTGTCTTGCTTTGCCGGTTTGCTGTCGCCATGTTTGACGAAGAACATCGTGAAGAAGGCCCCGACGATGAAGACGGTGCTATAGGGGAACAAAATCCACATGCCCATCACATCCATCAAGGCGCCGGAGATGATCGGGGTGAAAATCTGGGCCGCCATCGAGGCGGTGTAATAGTAGCCGGTGTATTTGCCGATGTTGGATCCTTTCGACATTTCGACGATCATCGGATAGGAATTGACGTTGATGGTCGCCCAGCCGATGCCGGCCAAAGCCATGGTCACCCAAATCAAAATGGCGGAATCTTCATTCAGGAACGAGGCCAACAAGAAAGCGACGATTAAGATCGAAATCCCGATGAGAATCGTTTTCTTGCGCCCGATTTTGGTCGCGATGATGCCGACCGGGATGAACGCGGCCAAGGCAGTGACGTTCGCGAACAGGAGCGGCAAAGTGAATCCGGTGTTCAAGACGTCGGTGGCGTACACCGAAAATTTGCTCGTGGCGGCATTGTAGGCAAAGAACCATAAAACGACCGAGGCCAGAATGAGCAAGAAGCTCTTGCGGACGTCTTTGGGCATCTTCTCATCTTTGCCTTCGACGATTTCTTCGGCTTCTTTGGCGTCAATGAGGCCTTGCTTGAGCATTAGCTCATTGTTCTCCTTGACCCATTTGACTTCCTTGACGGTCATCATGAAGATGACGAGGAAGACGATCATCAAGGCGGCCAGCAGCACAAACGCCGGGATATATGATTGGTAATCCTTGGCCAAGAAGGTCATGAATCCGAGGGAAATCATGCCTCCGACCGTTCCCATTAAATTGATGATGGCATTGGCTTTGGAACGCAGAGGCTTGGGGGTGACGTCTGGCATCAAGCTGACGGCGGGTGTCCGATAGGAGGCCATCGCAATCAAAACCAGCAGCAATACCCCAATGAAAACCACCAGTAGGGTCGGATCGGCCGAGGTAACGTTTGCAAAAACCAATTCGCGACGGGCTACGGTGGCCAGTTCTTTGGTGTCATAAATCATCGAGGCGCCGTCAAAAGTGAAACCCCCGCCGATGGATTCGATAATGGGACCGATGCCGGCGGCTTCCACGGCCACCAATTGATAGTGGTCGATGATGCCGACGCCGACGATGACGATGGCGGCGATGACCGTGCCGATGAAGATATAGGGAGTCCGTTTGCCGTATTTCGATTTGGTCCGATCGGACCACAATCCGAATAACGGTAATAAGAATAACGCCAACATGTTATCAAGCGCCATCAAGACGCCGGACCACAATTGGTTGAGACCGAACGAGTTGATCAACAACTTGGCGATGATCGAGTCATAGACGACCCAAAACATGCTGATGGCCAAAAAAGCGAAACCGACAAGGATGGTTTTCTTGGTATCAAGTTTCATACGTTTCTCCTGAATGTATAAATATTTACCTATTTGAAATCATATCATAATTTTTTGAGTGAGGAATCGAAAAGTCCTACGGAAGCGATATTTTCTGCGGTTGGTCGTGATTGTTTTGGTTTTATTGGCCGTTGATCAGGATAAATCAAACATGAAAGCAGTTCCCGACGCCTTTTATTTCGGTTTATGTTATAGTCAAAATGATTATGATCAGCGACTTCGAACTTTGGAAAAACCATCCCGGTCTTCCGATAGATTATCGTCGGGAACTGGACGAGCTTGACGAATTGTCTCGGCGCGAGGCTTTTGCGACCAACATCGAATTTGGGACCGGCGGCATGCGCGGTATCATGGGCGTTGGAACCAATCGGATCAATGAATATACCATCAAATGGGCGACGATGGGGTTGGCCTGTTTCGTCGTTTCCCGTTCCTGCGGCCCATTCAAGGTCGCGATTGCCTACGACACCCGGGGCGATTCGAAACGCTTCGCCCGCGTAGCCGCGCAAACGCTCGGCTCCTATGGAATCGTCGCCTACCTTTTCAAAGAACCAAGGCCGACACCGGAACTATCGTATGCGGTCCGCCGACTTAAAGCCCAGGCCGGCATCGTCATCACGGCCAGCCACAACCCCCCGATTTATAACGGTTACAAAATCTATGACAGCCAAGGCTGTCAATTCATACCCGATCTTGCCGATCGCGTCAGCGAATTGATGCAGGGCGAAAGCGATTACCTATCAAGGGTCCTTCCCTCATACGAAGATCTTTTATCCGCCGGAACCATCGTCGAAATCGATCATGAAATCGATGATCCTTACCTTGATTTTTTGACGACTCTCAGTCCGAAAAGCAACAATGACGGTTCATTCAAAATCGTCTATACGCCGCTGCACGGCACCGGGGCGGCTTTTGGGGCTTTGTTGCTCGAAAAGCTCGGCTATGAGGTCCATACGGTCATGGCCCAGATGGTTCCGGACCCGTTGTTTGCGACCGTGGCCTCCCCTAACCCGGAAGACAAGCGGGCCTTTATATTAGCCGAAGAACTCGGGCACAAAATCAATGCCACCTTATTGATGGCGACCGATCCCGACGCCGACCGCTTGGGCATCGCCGTCTGGAGCCAAGGCCAGTACCGATATTTGTCCGGGGCCCTATTGGGCGCCTTGCTTTTGGACTACATCCTGAAAACGCGACCATCTACCCAAGACGACGTTTTGATTACGACCATCGTCACCCCGACTTTAGGGCAAATGATTGCCAAAGCTCACGGAATCGACGTCATTTTGACCTTGACCGGTTTCAAATTCATCGGCGACCAAATCGCTCGGTTGCCGCCATCGAAACGCTTTTTGTTCGGTTACGAAGAATCGTATGGCTTCCTCTTCTCGGGGGAAGTCCGGGACAAGGACGCCTTCCAAGGCATGGCCATCGCTTCCGAGATGTTTGCCCATTATCATAAAAAAAAGATCGACATCGGCGAGGTCATCGCTTCTTTGTATCTAACCTATGGTTATTTCGTCGATGAATTGCTTAGTTACGAGCTTCGGGGACTCGATGGTTTGGCCACCATCAACCGCGTCATGAAGTCGCTTCGCAAGCAAGCCGCGACCCTATTCCGTGATTTAAAGATCCATACCTACGAAGATTACCTTTTCTCATCCGGAATCGATTCGAAAGGCCGCAGCTATGTATTGCGGTTGCCGGTGTCCGACGTGGTCCGCTTGTTGGGCGACCATGGTTCGATCGTGTTCCGTCCTTCGGGAACCGAGCCGAAATTGAAAGTATACCTGTCTTTCCATTATGAAGACGAAACCGAGGCGAAACGCATGGCGCTGCTGGCCAAATCCATCATCGACCGGTTCGTCAAAGGATTTACCGAAAATGAATAAGCCGACCATGCTAAAATTACAACCGATTTACCAAGAGAAAATCTGGGGCGGTCGTCTCTTTGAGACGATGTTCGACGACGTCCCGTCGGGTCGC
>JBAZHG010000035.1:0-6349 GCA_041652475.1 Bacilli bacterium | reverse complement strand
GGTCGGGATGCCGCGAAAGGTGAACATCAAGGAGAGGTTTTCGGCCCAGACGTCCTCTGATTGGTTGAAACGCTGGCTTTCGGGCGCCCCGTCGGGAGCGTAATCGTGGGAATCGACGTAGGTGATGTTCGTCGTCGCGTCGTTGTACCAATGGTCGCCGCCTTTGGCGACGTTATAAGCGTCACCGGCGTTTTGAAAATTCCAATGCATCGGAAAGTCGATCATGGCCATACCCGAGTTCCGTGAGTAGTCGACGGTCCGGTAGCTGTTGCCATTCAGGTAATGGTTGGAGCTCGTCGGCTGGGAACCGACGTTGCTTTGATTGTCTTCGAAATTTTGTTTGACGCTGGCCACCCGTTCCTCAAGGGTCGCCCACGGATAGTCCTTGGATTCTTTCCAAGTATAAAACGGGGTCGAAATCGCCGGCATGTCGTGATTCCACACTTGGCGGAAGCGCGAGGCCAATTCGCCGAAGATGAAGAAATCATCGCCGCCGCGAGCTTTAAAAGCCGGGAGGAATTCATTGTTGAAGGTCAACCGCGAGATGTGCTTGACGGTATCGACCCGGAAGGCGTCGACCCCCATGTCGATATAGCGGTTGTAAGCGTCGATGAGATAGCGTGACACGTAGGGATTTTCGGTATGCAAGTCGACGCAATCATCGGCGATCTGGCCGGTCTGGACCGAATAACCTTCCCAATCCATGCTCTTTTCATGGTGATAGATGTTCCTAACGTCGGAGCTGCCTTCTTTCATGGCGGTGATTCGGGCGTTGAATTGCTGCGACCCATTCATGGATGCGTAATTTGCTGGCAATACTTCATAGGGATCGGTAATCACCAGGTTGGCGGCCGTGTCAGTCTTGGTATAGTCCTTCTTGAATAAAGGAAAAAGGTTCTCCTCGGCAAAGTTGCTCGTGTGATTCAAGACGATGTCTTGGATGATTTTCATGTTTTTATCGTGGGCGGCGTCGATCAAATCCTGGAAGGTGGCTCCTTTTGATTCAAGCCGCGGATCGATTTGGGTGAAATCGATGGCATGGTAGCCATGGTAATCGTAACCGGATCCGTTTTCGACCACGGGGGTAATCCATATGGCTGAAAAACCCAAAGCTTTGATGTAATCGAGCTTTTCGATTAATCCGGCGAAATCGCCGCGCCAGGCCGGATCGGTATCCGGATTGTTGGCTTTGGTGTCTTCCCAGCAGTGGACATTGTTGCCGGTGTCCCCGTCATAGAAACGGGCCGTCATCAGGAAGTAAATCGTTTCCTCGCGGAAATCGGAACGGCCAAGGGCGTCCTCGTTTGGTTTGAAACTGGTCAAGACGTTGTCTTTCAACCACCATTCTCCATTCGTCAAGTCGTGTTCGGACCCTTCGACGTTGTTGATGGTGAAGCGGGCGCTGGCCCCGGTGGCCGGTCCGATCGTGTAGCGGTACCAATGATTCGGTTCCCTGATCATGGCGACGGCTCCCGAGGAATCGGTTCCTCTTGGAAGGATGTCATAATAACGGATCTTCGGATCCGGAGTTGGGCTTTTCAAATGAACGGTGATGAGCGGCGTCTTGTTGAAATCGGGCAATTCGATATTGCCGGGGTCTTGGTCGTACCACCGGCCATTGAAATACCACCATTCGCCGCTCGTGCGGGTCAGATCTCCGGTTTGGGGCGAACCATGATCGCTGAAAACCAAATTTATCGAAGTGATGCCGGGGAACTCCTTTGTATACCAGTCGCTGTCGAGGTCTTTGACCATGGCTTCGCCCGGCCAAGCCGGATAGGTGGCGCTTGGGGTTGAATTCCAGCAATAGATGTACGGTTCGTCATAATCGCCTTGGTAGTGGATAATGATCCCGTTATAGTCTTCGGCGATCGCTTTGACCGTGGCGTCATACGAGACGACGAGCATCAAGGCGGTCAAACCAAGGGCATACCATTTTCTCATCGTGCGGCACCTCGTTTTCGACATACCGATATGATAACAAAAGTTATCATCCATTCCAAGACGAGAATATTCCTTCACCTTATCAATAAAGACCCGATACCAATTCCTTAAAAATGACATGATTGAACTAAATCGAGGGGCCGGGTATAATTTGACTATCATGAAACCCCTCGTTAAAATAATCGGCCTCGTGGCCGCAAGCTTGACCTTCGCCTCATGCGGTTCGAGCGCGCTTTCCTCGAGCGTTTCGTCAGCGACATCGAACCTCAGTTATTTCAGTTACGACTCCAATGTCTCTTACCCAGAATACCTCGTCACCTTCGTGACCAACTGCGATACGCCGCTCGACCCGATCACGACTTCCTACATCGCGACGATGCCGATACTTGAAAACGGCGATTTGACTTTAGAGGGTTGGTTTTTCGATGCCGAGTTCACCCAATACGCGAACTTTCCCTTATTCGTCGATCGGGCATTGACCCTCCACGCCCACTGGATCACGGCCTCGGATGGGTTTATCTACACTCCGACTCTTGACGGGCTCGGCTACATGGTCGAAGCCTATGTCGGAAATGCGACGAATCTCGCGCTCCCGGCCAGCTACAACGGCAAACCGGTACTTGAAATCGGCGAATACCTCTTCTATAACAACGGGTCGCTCCTGTCGATTGTTTTGCCGAGCCAGTTGCAGACCATCGGTCTGGCCGCGTTTAAAAACGCCGCCTCTTTGACTTCGATTGTTTTGCCGAACACGGTGACGACGATTTCCGCTGATGCTTTCTCAGGGGCGAGCGCCCTTGAAACGATTCATTTCTCTTCAGATCTCGTTTCAATCGGAAACAACGCTTTCGAGTGGTGTTCGAGTCTAACCGCGGTTGATTTGCCGGCCAATTTGACAGAAATCAACTCCCGGGCTTTCGCCGATAACGCTTTACTGACAAGCGTGACCTTAAGGGCGACAACCCCGCCGCTTCGTTTCGACAGTTCGTTTGAAAACGCCCCCAGCGGGTTGCGTTATTACGTGCCGAACGCCGTCTTGACCACCTATCGCACCGATAATGATTGGTCGGCTTACGCCGATGTCATCTTGAGCCTGTGATTTGGCTCATGGCAATAAAATGATTCGATGAACGAAAAACCTCGTTTGGTTTTTGATTTTCCTCTACAATGAATAGTAAAGATATGACCAAAACACGTTTTCAAACCAAAACTCTATATCTCGGCGTCCTTTCGGTGGCCTTGCTGATGGCCTTTGGTTCTTTCCTTGGTCGGAATACCGTCCCGGCGGAAGCCGGCCCGCGGCCGACGAACATCAATACCGCCCACCTCGATGATGAGGGACTAGTTTCCTACTACGAAACGGTGTCCGGAACCAAAGGCGATGCGCTCCTGGCGGCTTTGAACCAAGTCATCGATGACCATCAAGAATATGATTACGATTCGAGTAGCGACCGGTACATTTACAAGATCATCGACCGCAATTGGACTTTGAGCCCGATGACTGCCCCGCAGTTGGCGGCCTTCGATTACGCCGGCGACAATCCTTATATCCACAAGCTTTATGCCGACTACAACGACGATGTGGCCACGGCCGACCTTTTCAAGAACACCGGCGCTTCCCGGGTCAGTTTTGACAAAGAGCATATCTGGGCCCAATCATTAGGAAATTTCGGCCGTTCTACCGGGGCCGGGAGCGACTTTCACGCCTTATGGCCGTCCGACATCCTCGGCAACCAAAACGCCCACAGCAACTATAACTTTGCGACCCCGACCAGCGAGATTACCAATTACAACAATGACAAGGGCACTTATGTCGGCCGCAACGGTTACATCGCCGGAAGTTCCAGCAAGGTGTTTGAACCGCTCGATCAGTACAAAGGCGACATCGCTCGGGCGATGTTTTACATGCCGGCTCGCTACTACGAATACGTCGACACCTACCATCCGAAATTGACCTTGGTGAACGGATCGCCCGGGGCGGTGACCGCTTCGCCGACCCAAGCTGGATTGGCAGGCGATCTCGAGACATTGTTAGCTTGGAACGAGCTCGATCCGGTCGACGAATACGAAATACATCGGAACAACTTAATCTACAATAATTACCAAGGCAACCGCAATCCCTTCATTGATTTCCCCGAATGGGCGACCATCGCCTATGACCCGGATTATGCTGGGGGCGGAGTCAGTTTCGGCGACGAACCGATCGACCCGCCGGTCGTGACCTTAACCGGTCTTTCCGCCGCCTGGGCCGATCCGAATAAAAAATACTACGTCGGCGATGCCATCGCCAAGGCCGATTTCGTGGTCACGGCCACTTACAGCGACGCCAGCCAAGTGATCGTTAGCGATTACGAATTGACACTTTCCGGACAAAGCGGATTGACCTTCTCAACCGTCGGGCCGCACACCGTCAATTTCTCCTATTCCGAAGGCGCTTTGGTCGAAACCGCGACCTTAAATGTCGCGGTACTGGAAGTCCCGGTGCCGCCAAAGAATTACACGGTCGTCATCGTAATCAGTTCGGTTTCCCTTGTCGCCGTCGGCGTTTTGGTGCCGATTATCATTAAAACGATACGCCGCCGCGCCATGAAAAGCATCAAACGCATGCTCTAAGCATTGATAACAATCCCATCATTGATAATAAAACCCCTGACGCGGCCATAGGCTGATTATCAGGGGTATTTTTTCAAGTGTCCCGGTTTCGTTTTGTTGGAGAGATTGGGTACCCAACTAGCATAAATACTATAATGTTTTTTGCTGATTTTTGCGATACGAAGTAGGTGTTGTTCTCAGTTTCGTCACGATTCGTTGATTGTTATAGTAATCGACATACTCGTCAATCGCTTTAATCAACTCATCTGGGCTGCGATATTCTCCTTCATGTCCATACCACATTTCTTCTTTCATTCTTCCAAACAGGTTCTCGGTCGGGGAGTTATCAAGACAGTTCCCCTTCCGACTCATCGACTGAATGATGCCATAGGCTTTTAGGCGTTCGCGATATCGCGAGTTTTGATACTGCACGCCTTGATCGGATTGCATCATCATCCCCCTGATATGCCGTCCATGATCTCGTTTCAGCTTGCCTAACATCTCCATGATCTTTTCCATCTTGGCATCGGTTCCCACGGAATACGCGAGCACTTCCCGCGAGTCAAAGTCGACGATGGGCGAGAAATAGACCGCTTCTTCGTCAAGGCCGAACATCGTGATGTCCGTCCCTGCTTTCTCATATGGCTTTTCCGTCTTGAAGTTCTGCTGCATCACGTTCGCTTTGACGCCGCCTAGGTCTCCTTCGTACGCGTTATACCGCCGCCACTTCTTGGCTTTGGTCTTGAGATATCCTTTTGCTCGCATGATGTCGAGCACTTTGTTGTTCCCGACCTTCCAACCGCGATTTCGCAGTTCAATATGAATTCGGTGATAACCAAGTCTCCGCCGATGTTTTTTAAGATAGATGTCATCAATCTCTTTTTCTAATGCCTCATATCGATTGACGATCTGACGCGAGGCCGCGACGTGATAGTAATACACCGACGAGGCCATGCCGGTGATGTCTAGAAGGACTTGTAATCGGTACTGCTTCCTTAACTCGGTGACAATCTCACTTTTTTGTTTTGCTGTCACGCCTTCTAGGTTTCGAGTCAAGGACCGCGATTTTTTTAAGTAGTCAATCTCCGCTTTCAATCGCTCGTTCTCTTCGAGCAAGCTTTGGTTCAACTTATGCTTGAACCGCTCATCCTTTAACATATAGTTATTTCGCGGGAAGGTATCTTTGATGGCATCCGGTCCCTGGCGATCGTGCATCCGCACCCAGTCCCCCAGGATGTTGGGATCGATCAGTCCCAAATCAATGGCCACCGATCGTATCGATTCCCCCGCCTTCACGCGCCCGATTGCCAACAGCTTACTGTCCCGCCGATACTTACCGCGGTTGACGCGGTCGACGAACACTTCCCGTCCATGCCGCTTATACAAATTGATGTGATACTTCAAAATTGCAATGTCAAAGTTGCCATTCTCTTCGCTGACTTGCGATAACGACTTTCCTCGTAGAACGTGGCCTTCGCACATCTTCAGCTTTTCCAAATTCGTGACTCTCATATAAAAAGGGTTTCCTTCGCTTGGTTAGGTATAGATTATCATACCCACTCTCCAAGTTTTGGAAACCACTTCAAAGGGTATTGGTGCCCGGGGCCGGACTTGAACCGGCATGGTGTCGCCACCGCAGGATTTTAAGTCCTGTGCGTCTACCTGTTTCGCCACCTGGGCCTGATTTTGAAGTGGTCTCCCGTACAAGATTCGAACTTGTGACCCCTTGATTAAAAGTCAAGTGCTCTACCAGCTGAGCTAACGGGAGTGGCTGGGGTACCTGGGATCGAACCAGGGAGATGCCAGAGTCAAA
>JBAZHG010000034.1:0-7269 GCA_041652475.1 Bacilli bacterium | reverse complement strand
CTTTTTCCACCCCCGCCACTGCACCATCGGCAAGTTCTATACCATCTCTCAATTCAAGAAAACGCTCGGCTGCGCCTACGAGACGGCCCGCACTTCGATGGACCATCTGGCCAGCCTCGGTTATTACCGCAAGGAAAATTACAAAAACAAATTCATCTACACCCCCGTAGGACGAAAGTAGGTCAAGTATGTTCATCGCTTATAGTAGTCTCCTCGACAATCCGGTTCTGGCCGTCATCGTCATCCTGGCGCTTTTCGGAGTAATCTCCCTCGGCGCTTATTTGCTGCGCAAATACATCCCAAGCCTCCGCGGCAAGGACGAAGTCATCGACGAAGAGGAAGCCGCCCGGGAAGAAATCGAACGGATGATCGTCAAAATCCAAGACGAGAAGACGAAGGAGCAAATGGAGCAATTTGGTCCCGACCACGATAAAAAACCCGATTAAGTCGCTCTACGTCCACATCCCGTTTTGCGCCCATTTGTGCCACTACTGCGACTTCACCAAAATGCTGTACGAGGCCGACCGGGCCGACCGCTACCTCGAGCGGCTTTTTTTCGAATTGGACCAGTATCGATTATCAAAGCTCGACACCCTCTACGTCGGCGGCGGAACCCCGACTTCCTTGTCGGGGCCTCAGCTGGAGCGTTTATTGACCAAACTGCAGCCCTTGATTGCCAAAACGGCCGAATTCACGGTCGAGGCCAACCTCGAAAACGCCACTGAGGAAAAACTAAACCTGTTGATCCGTCATGGGGTCAACCGCTTAAGCCTTGGGGTCCAAACATTCAACGAAGGCCATCTTCGGGCCATGAACCGTTTCCATCGGCCCGAGGACGCCGATAAAACCATCGCCTTGGCCCGTTTATCGGGATTCTCGAACATCAGCGTCGACCTGATCTACGACCTGCCCGGCCAAACTGACGAGGAACTGCGCCACGACCTTGACATGATCCTGTCCCTGGACGTGCCCCACATCTCAACCTACTCGTTGACCGTCCATCCCCAAACCGTCTTCGGAATCAGCAAGATTCCGGAGGCCGACGATGAGACCAGCCGACGCCACTACGACATCATTTTGGACGTTCTAAGAAAGAACGGGTATGAGCGATACGAAGTATCGAACTTCGCCAAACCGGGATTCGAGGGTCGCCACAACCTCAATTACTGGAATAACGGGCATTTTGTCGGGGTCGGTCTCGGCGCGAGCGGCTACCTGCCCGGCTTCCGCTACCAGAACACCATGAATCTTACCAAATACCTGGCCGGGAGCGCGGTAGCCGACATCGATCAAATCGACGCCAAGGCCCAAGAAACGGATTTCTTGATGCTCGGTTTGCGCCTGAAGCGCGGATTCGCGGCCCAGAGGTATCGGGAATTGTTCGCCGCCGATTTCGCCGTTCGTTATCAAAATGCGATTTTGCGATTAACGAAGGGCGGGTTACTACAAACTGATGGAAAACGATGGTATGCTACTGATGAGGGGTTGATGCTTCTCGATCACGTGGTCCTCACTTTGCTAAAGGAGTGCGACTGATGCACATTGCCCGCTACGAAAAACGCCTGTTTGCCTATTTGTTCGATTCGCTTTTGTCGCTTTTGGGCGGCCTGGCCATTTTCCTTTTGATTCCGATGCCGATTCCCTTTATCGAGAAAATCCTGCTCTCCCAGGTGGCGGCCGCTTTCATTTACGTTTTATTGACGGCGACCATGCTGATGATTACTAACGGCTTCACCTTCGGGTCATTGTTCGTGCGGGTCCGCGTGGTGCGCCTCGACGAAAAACGGCTCCGTTGGCGCGAGGTCTTGATCCGGTCGGTTGCCCTCTCGATCTTCGTCTGGGCCCTGATCAACGCCGTCTACATGCTGACGGTCCATACCGAGCGGACGATGTTCGACCGCATTTCCGACACCATCGTCATCGACAAGAAGTGTTATTGATATAAAAAACTAGTGCATCTTAGCACTTAAATATTGACAGTGCCAGAGGACTGTTATAGAATGCTTGTAGCACTCGGATATTTCGTGTGCTAACGGGGTATCACATGACCTTATCACGTCGCGACCAAATCCTGAAATTGATCGTCGAACACTTCATAAAAACCGCCGTTCCCGTCGGGAGCCACACCCTGATCGAAGTCTACGAGCTCCCCTACTCGAGCGCGACGATCCGGGCCGAAATGGCCGATCTCGAAGGCGACGGCCTTTTGGAAAAGACCCATACTTCTTCGGGTCGGGTCCCCTCCAGCAAAGGCTACCGCTACTACATCGACAACCTGCGCAACCGCCGCGTCGACGAGCAAATCAAACAGCAGTTGCAGTTAATCCTCGAGAAGAAGACCCAATCGATCGAGGAGATTATCAAGCAAAGCTGCGAGATTTTGGCCCACATGACCAATTTGGCTTCGATCGTCCTTGGTCCCAACGCCAAGGAAGAACGGCTCGTCAGCCTCTCGATCGTCCCCATCGCCGGGAACTCGGCCACGGCCGTGTTCGTCACCGACCAGGGCTACGTCGAGAACAAGACCTTCGTGATCCCGGAAACGATGTCGATGCGCGACCTCCAAAAGAGCGTCACCCTCCTGAACGAACGGCTCCAGGGCACCCCGGTGGCCGACCTCGTCAACAAGATGGAAGCCATCCGCCCAATCCTGGAGGACTACATCGCCGAGCACGACGTCATCTACCAGGCCTTCGCGCAAGCCTTCCTCCATTTCGCGAGCGACCGCCTACGCACCTACGGCCAGGATGAGCTGTTCAGCCAGCCGGAATTCACAAACGACGCCCAGAAGCTTCGGCACCTGATCTCGCTTCTCGATTCGCCGGAAGTGTTTCGGGAAGTCCAGAAAACCGGCGAAAACATCACCATCAAAATCGGCGACGTCAACGAAGAATACGGCGACGTGGCCATCGTCACCAGCCGATTGGCCATCCCCGGGAGGTCCGAAGGCACCATCGCCGTGGTCGGCCCGACCCGGATGGACTATGACCGGGTCGTCAGCGCCCTCGAGTACATCGCCGGGATGCTGGAAGAGCATTTCAAGAAAGAGAGGTAACCGCCTAAATGGTCCCCCACAAAGATAAAAACATCGTCGAAGAATCGCCCAAGGAAGAGAAAAAAGGCAAGAAGGAAGCCCAGCTTGAAGAAAAGCTACAAGCGGCCCTAAAAGAAATCGAAACCTGGAAGAATAAATACTACATGGTTTACGCCGACATGGAAAACGCTCGCAAGCAAAACGAAAAGACGTTGGCCGAGTCGCTCAAATACCGGGCCGAAGGGTTCATTGAAAACCTTTTTCCGGTCCTTGATTCCTTCAAGATCGCCCTTGACATGAAGACCGACGACGAGATGCTGAAACGCTTTCTGGTCGGCTTCGAGCACATCTACCGCCAAATGCAGTACGTCCTCGACAACGAAGGCGTCAAAGACATCACCCCGATGATCGGGGCCAAGTTCGACTACAAGACGATGCATGCCCTCGAGGTCGAATATGGCGAAGCCGAGGAAAACACCGTCGTCCGCATCGTCGCCCGCGGCTATCAGCTCAAGGATCGGATTATCCGTCCGAGCATGGTCGTCGTCAGCAAGAAGAAACCGCCGGAACCGGCCCCGGAACCACCCAAAGACGCGTCGGCCCCCGAAACCAAGGCAGATACAAACTCAAATGAGTTTGATGCATAAAAGGATATGTAAAGGAGAAACAAACATATGGCAAAAGAAGTAATCATCGGCATCGACTTAGGAACGACGAATTCGGTCGTCTCGTACATGCAACCCGATGGAAAAGTCAAAGTAATCCCCAACCCCGAAGGCCACAACACGACCCCCTCGGTCGTCGCTTTTAAAGCCAGCGGCGAGGAAATCCTCGGCGACGCCGCCAAACGGCAGGCGGTCATCAATCCGGACACCGTCTTGTCGATTAAGCGATTGATGGGCACCGACAAGAAGATTCACATCTCGATCTTGAACAAGGATTTCACCCCCCAGGAAATCTCGGCCAAGATTCTGACTTACATGAAGAAGTATGCCGAGGCCTCGATCGGCCAACCGGTGAAGAAAGCCGTGATCACGGTCCCGGCCTATTTCAACGACGCCCAGCGGCAAGCCACCAAAGACGCCGGCCAAATCGCCGGTCTTGAAGTCATGCGCATCATCAACGAACCGACCGCCAGCGCGCTCGCATATGGACTCGAATCCAAGAAAAGCGGCAAAATCCTCGTTTATGACCTCGGCGGCGGCACCTTCGACGTCAGCATCCTCGAAATCGGCGACGGGACCTTCGAGGTCATCGCCACCGCGGGCGACAACCACCTGGGCGGCGACGACTGGGACGATGTCTTGGCGAAATGGACCCAAGAACAAATCCGGGCCCAACACGGCGTCACCTTGACCGACAAAATGGCGCTCCAACGCTTCAAAGAAGCGGCTGAAAAAGCCAAAATCGAGCTGTCGGGCCAATTGGAGACCGTCATTTCGCTTCCGTTCATCGGCCAAACCTCGGCCGGTCCGATCAACTTTGAAACCAAAATCACCCGGGCCAAGTTCCAAGACATGACCAAACATTTGCTCAAACGGACCGAAGAGCCGATGCGCAAAGCTTTGAAAGACGCCAATTTGACCGCCAATGACATCGACGAGATCCTCCTGATCGGCGGTTCGATCCGCATGCCGGCGGTCCAAGACCTCGTCTATCAAATCATGGGCAAAAAGCCCAATCTTTCGGTCAACCCCGACGAAGCCGTCTCCATCGGAGCCGCGATCCAAGGGGCGGTCCTCTCCGGCGACGTCAAAGACGTCGTCCTGCTCGACGTCACTCCCTTGACCCTCGGCATCGAAACGTTGGGCGAGATGATGACCCCGCTCATCACCCGCAACACCACGATCCCGACCACCAAGAGCCAGATTTTCTCGACCGCGGCCGACAACCAGCCGGCCGTCGACATTATGGTCTACCAAGGTGAGCGCCCGATGGCCCGCGATAACAAATTACTGGGCCACTTCAAGCTCGACGGCATCAAGCCGGCCCGCCGCGGCGAACCCCGGATCGAGGTCACCTTCTCGATCGACGTCAATGGCATCGTCAAAGTGACGGCCAAAGACCTCGACAGCCAAAAGGAACAACAAATCACGATCACCGGCTCGACCGGGCTCAGCAAGTCGGAAATCGACCGCATGGTCCGCGAAGCCGAAGAAAACCGCGACGCCGACGAGAAACGCAAAGAAGAAGTCGAACTCAAGAACAAGGCTGAGCAATATTTGAACAGCATCGACAGCGCCCTCCAAGAAAAAGGCGCCAGCCTCGACCCGAAGCAAAAGGAAGAAACCGAAAAGCTCCGCGACGAACTGAAAGCCGCCTTGGAGAAAAACGACGTCGAAACCTTGCGCCAGAAGATTGGCGATCTTGAAAAAGCCGCCGAATACATGGCCCAGGCCCAAGCCAAGCCGGACAACGGCGCGGCCCCGCAACCCGAGGGCGAAACCAAAAAAGACGACGACGTGATCGACGCCGATTTCACCGAAAAGAAATAAAATCAAAAGGTAGCTAGATGGCCAACAAACGCGATTATTACGAAACATTGGGACTCTCGAAAGGCGTGAGCAAGGACGAAATCAAGGCCGCTTATCGAAAGCTGGCCAAGAAATACCACCCCGACGTCAACAAAGCCCCCGACGCCGAGGCCAAGTTCAAGGAAGTCCAAGAAGCCTACGACATCCTTTACGATGACCAGAAGCGGTCGACCTACGATCAATTCGGCCACGCGGCTTTCGACCAAAACATGGGACAAAATCCGTTCCAGGGTTTTGGCGGGGGCGCGTTCCAAGACGTCGACCTCGGCGATTTGTTCGGCTCGTTCTTCGGCGGACGCCGGAGCCGACCGCAAACCGGACCCCGGCGCGGGGCCGACTCCTTCATGCGCATCAAAATCGCTTTCATGGACGCCATCAAAGGGAAACGGATCACGATCCCGGTCACCTATGACGAGCCGTGCACCCGCTGCGGCGGATCCGGCGCCTATTCAAGCGGCGACGTCAGCACCTGTTCGACCTGCCACGGGACTGGATATGTCAAAACCCGGCAGCAGACGATCCTCGGGACGATGGAAAGCCAGAACACCTGCCCGAGTTGCGGCGGCAAGGGGAAGACCATCTCGCGGTCGTGCCCGTCATGCTCCGGCCGCGGCTTTAACCACGTGAAAACCGATCTCGAGGTCAACATCCCGGCCGGGATCGCTTCCGGCCAACAAATCCGCATCTCCGGCAAAGGCGAACGCGGTGCTGACGGAGGTTCGAACGGCGACCTCTTCATCGAAGTGGCGGTCCAAGCCCACGAGCATTTCCAGCGCGACGGCAACGACATCCACCTCGAAATCCCGATTTCCTTCGTCGACGCCGCCTTGGGCCTCGACATCGAAGTGCCGACCGTCTACGGCAACGTGCTTTTGAAAGTGCCGGCCGGAACCCAACCCGACAAAGTCTTGAAACTCAAGGGCAAGGGCGTCAACGACCTCCGGGGCGGGAACCCAGGCGACCAATACGTCCATTTGAAGGTGGCGACGCCCACTAATCTCTCGCGCCGCCAAAAAGAGCTCCTCGAAGAGTTCCAAAAGGAAAACGGCAAAGCCGAAACGATGTTCGACCGCTTCAAGCGTTTCTTCAAGGCCGAATAAATTATTACGAGTGCTCGCTGAGCACTTTTAATTTACTTGAATAGTAAAATCATCAATAATAATAAAGAAGTAGGTGATTTCATGTATACGTGCAAAAAATGCGGGACCCCGCTTGAAAAGCAATTGAGCGAATGTCCGATTTGCCATACCAAGAACCCGGCCGGAGAACCCGAAAGCATGGCCGGCAAGGACTTGACCGAAACCTACGATCCGGTCGCCCCTGAATTCGTCTTGATCCGCCAGAAGAGCCGTAAACTAGCCGCCGTCTTGGCCTTTACCCTCGGCTTTCTCGGGATTCCGCTATTTTACCTCGGCTACAAACGGAGCGGCCTTTGGTGGCTATTCGTCGCCATCGTGGTCGTGGCCATCGGCATCCTTTGGGTACCAATTTCCTATTATTTGATCGGGGCGCTCCTATTGGCCCAAATCGGCCTCGGACTCGTCATCTTGACCAGCAGCAACCTCAAGGACGGGCGCGGCGAACTGCTTCGGTAAGATGACGCGCTTTTTCGCTTCAATCGACCAAGGTCGCGTTTTATTGACTCCGGTCGACGAACATCATCTGAAAGTAGTCCTCCGGGCGCGAGCCGGAACCGAAATA
>JBAZHG010000033.1:0-7590 GCA_041652475.1 Bacilli bacterium | reverse complement strand
TCGATCATGGCTTGCTTGTCCACGGTTTCATTGACCGGGGTCGGTTTGGCCGCTTTCTCATTGTAGATCACCCGGAATAGGAGATAGCCGTTAAACAGGAAGAAGGCGATCAGCGGCAAGACGATCAAAATGAAGAACCAGATGGTCTGGGTTTGAAGGAAGAAAATGAATTTCATGAACCAGTGGGTCGGCGTCGTGTTCGACTCGAGTGTGAACATGGCCACCAGCGAAATGGTTAACAGAAGGGCAATCACGACAATCTCGACGATCGTCAAGACGAGGTTGATGATACGCTTGTTCGGCTTATTGTTAATATTTTCCATTAAATGCTCCGCCTGATGTAATAAATAATAGCATAGTTATTCAAAAAAGAATGGATTATATCCAATCCTCATACTACACAAAAAAAACCAGGGTGTAAATCTTTTGCGAGATTTTCCCTGGTTTTTCGACTTAAACGCTAGTCAGGAACAATTTTGTTAGTAATCAATCAAGAAAATGATTAGATCGAGAATCCCATTGAATAGAGTTCCAACGTGATGGTGAATTGGCCCTCTTTGGCGATGTTGAGAGCATCTTCATCGACGCCTTCGATCCAAATGCGGACGGTAATGGTTTCGGTTTCAGCGGTCGATAGATCAGCGATGACCGGCGAGTTGCCGTTGATATGTCCGTTATTGGTTCCGTTGATGGCGGTGTGGTTAATGAAATCGCCAACTAAGAAACTGTCGACGGTCGAGGATTCGGCCGGGTAGGACAGTAAATCAAAGTCATCGACGCCATAAGCCGTTTCGCCGACAGCGGCGTCCAGGTATTGGTAGGAAGCGTCATCATCATCGGGTGTCCAAAGGACGGTCCGAGCGGTCTTGGCATCGTCTAGAATAGCGACGCGGGCGGCGGCGACCGCGGCTTCGTCTTCGGCATCAAGATCAACTAATGGTTCGATGGCACTGCCAGAACCTAAGTAGACCATGAAACCATTTTCAGCGGTCGGATTGGTGCGGGTGATTTCCAATTGGAATTCAACATAGTATCCGACATAAGTGGTCAAATCGGTGACTTCATCGATTTCAAGAGCGGTGACGCCTTCGTCAATGCCCCAAACCGGCTTGTAGAAATTGACGCCGTCGCCGGAGATATCGGTAGCGGTGCTATCGACGCCGGAAATGTCCAACACGCCTTGCGAAGGAGTGGCGGTATAAGTGGCACTAACTAATTCAACAGCCATGTCAGCTTGTGTGGTCATGACTTTAACGTTTGAGAAGTTAACATCGACTTGGCGGGTAGCGGTAAACCAAGCAACGGTTCCGGTGACCATGGCGCCGGCGCTGAGCACTAACATAGCAGATGCTGAGAGCAATAATTTGTTGCGAGTCTTCATAATGACAAAAATCCTCCTCTGGATTTCCCTCCCGATTTTTCGGAAGAGGTTGCGGCCTGGGTAATGGGTCCAAGCCAATGAATTAACGGGCAATTTCGCTAATCACATGCAATCATTGAGGGGGCAATGTTGTTGTATTGGCTCCTATAGTATAAGCAAGCGTTTTTACGATTGCAAGTACTTTGATTGCGATTTTTATATTTTTTTTCAGCTCTCGTATACGCATGATACACACGCGTTTCTAATAAAGAATAAAATCGTTCCAGACGCATTTTTTTGGATTGAAATAATTTGAAAATTTAATGGATTTTCAGTAATTATTCCATGACGTGGACTAAAAATTCATTGATCGTGAACGACTTAGCTTGATAGACGTTGGAGTTTCCGAGTGGACTCTTTTCGTAATAGTTGATACCACCCGAATAGGAGACCCAGCGGTAGAAAGAATCGGCGTTGTCGGAGAACTTGATCGTGAATAAAAAGATGACTTTGTTCGATTCTGCGTCTTCCCTGGGCGATAGGGCGCTTTCGACTAAGGGAATATAGACCAAACCGCCTTGACTATCATCGTCGAACAGGTCGACGGGAACCATGTCTTGGATGAACGTGTGGGCGACCGTCGTCACTTGGGCGGGGGTCATCCCTTCAGTGGCGATCGCCGTGGCATAGATGTTGATGGCGCTGCTCAAGGCGATCGGTTGATTGGTGGCGCTATCAAGCGTGTCGCTTTCGCCCAAAGCGGTGAATTCCTTTAAAATGAGTTCGACCTGCCGTTGCGAGGTCAATTCGCTGGTTACCTCGATCGCAAAGGTATATTGAATACCCGGATAGATGTCGGCAATCAGCAAAGGATTGGCCGTCGATGCCGGGGCGATCATCTCGGGAGTAATCAAATCGAAATCGGATTGATAATCGGTAACGCCCAACCGTTCGGATGGTTCGGCGACCGCGGTGGGACTTTGATAACCGGAGTTCGTGCCGCTTGCGATATCTCGGGTATTGTAGTTGCCGTCAAAGAATTTGATCGCGTAATCAAGACCGCCCTCCGTGGTGATTTCCATGATATGGGTTTCGTGGAGCCGTTGGCTGGTGAACCACGCGTAGCTCAAATATAGGAAAGAAGTCAAAGAAAACGCCAACGAGATCATCGTCGCGAATAATTGGATTTTCCTTTTCGTGGAAGTGGTTATGCGCATAACATTACCTGCCTTTAGGCATTGCCTGGATCAAGTTCGGCATTATCATAACCGACTGTATTGAACGGGGCATAATTGGTGCCGGTGGTATAAAGCCCATGAACATAGGAGTTGACGCCGCTGAAACCGGCCTCGCGCCAGAAACGATAGGTAGTGCCGCTTGCATTTTGAGTCGGATCCTCGACATTAAATTGGATTTTGACTTTGGAGGCTTTGTTCCAAGCCGTGAACGTGGTCGTCCCGTCGGGATTATTCGTATAAGTTGGAAGCGAATATAGGAAATCGACGTTGTTCAAAAGATTGGAGACGTTTCCTTCGCGGGCGGTGAATAACAGTTCGATGCTTAAGATGTCAAGCGTGTAATTATCGACGGCATAGCGACCGTCATAGAAACGATAGGTAGTGCCCCCGATGCTTTGCTGCACATAGGCGTCGGTGGCATACGTCCCGTTTTTCCCAACGCCAAAAGCAAACATCGGGTAGTACGGTTCATTCAATAAAATGTAATCGAAGATACCTTCCCAGAAACCACCGTCTTCCCGGTTGACGACGAAATTTATCGAGGTTTCTTGAATCACGCCGCTTGAGGTGCGGGTCGGGGTCAATTGGGTGATCAGCGGGTGCTCGTTGGGGCTGTAAATGGGAACCGTCACCCCGTCGACTTCGGTGGTTTGCGCCGATAAATCGCTCCAAGATGCGTTATAGACTTTATTTGCTTCCCAAGTGAACCACAAGATTTTATAAACGGCATCGGGATTATAGGTATTCCAAAGAATTTGGAATTTATTATTAAAAGACGTGGTGGTCGCTACATAGGAGATGTTCAACGACACTTCGAATTCATTCAGCCCGAACACGTCTTCGGCTCTGGAATTGATTTTATCGGTCGACCAGAGCCAAAATCCATTCAAGACATTGAAATTACGGCGATAATAGGTGCCGCTTTGCGAGGTGGCGCGCACGCTGGCGCCCAAACGCCCGTCGGTGGTGATCGTGCTTCCGCTAGCCGCATGTTGGAAACGGATGGCATAACCGGAATAAGGTTTTCCGGTCGTGATCGTGCCATTGTCTTGGACGGCGTCGAAGGTGGTGGCGGTGTTTTGAATCCGCGGATAAACCCGGAAATAATCAGTCTCATCCGCGGTCAATCCATAAGATTGGGTGGCTGAAATCGCATTGTTTTGATGGGTTAAGTACTCTGATCTTAAAGGCGTTTGTGGGATCGACCACAATGTGGTACGCATGGCGGGGTTGTTATTAAGGACATCATTGAAGTTGATGAAACGGTTATAGTAATTGGCGGCGGTGGCATCGAGCGGATTATCGGTCCGCGACCGTCCCACCAAGACGTTGAAACTGCGCGCGGCACGGCCATTGACCACGATTTTGCCGTTGGCGGAGGCGCTGTCTTCGTTCCCGCCCCACAAACCTAGATAGGAAGCCCCTCCGTCTAGGTGGCCGACGAAGATGCCGACGTATGTTTCGTGTTCGCCGTCAGTGGGATGAATCGTTTTAAAAATGGATTCAGCGTCATCGGTGACCGTTCCGTTGCCTTTGACGTTGATCTGCCAACGTTCCAAGGTGTAGGAAATGACCTGGCTTTCAAAAATGGCAAACACCCGTGCCGATAATTGAACCGGGTAAAGGTCGGTGGCGGGATTCACTGATCCCGGGGTGGCTAACGTCGTCCAGTAACCGGGGGCGCTTTCATAGAGCAAATTGGCGTTCGTCGACTCATAGACGATTTCGAATTCTTCAACGGACCCCCCGAGCGAAATCGATACCGTGGTTTCGGGAACCAAGAAAGTGGCTGAGGAACTGGTGGAGGACACCAAGTCGATGTCGGTCAGCGCCTGGGCGTATGTAAGAAGGTAATCATCCAGGGGATTCACGGTCCTTTTGGTCTTGTCGGCGGCCTCCCCGTCATTTTCTGTCAGGTAGATGGTCGGAGCGCTTAAAACTAGATTGCGGATCAATCCTTCCATGGCGACATAGCCGAACATGCCGACGTCATTGGTGTTGGCGCCGTTGACGATCAGGTTGGAAATCGTCCGGCCGCGGCCGTCGAATGTTCCATAAAACGGATTGTCCTCGGTTCCGATCGGTAGCAAAGCCCCATCGGTGTTATCCCAGGTAAAACTGTCTTGCAAGGCGAAATGGGCGTTATTGCGGAACACGCCCAACATGGTAAGTTTTTGTAGATTCCGCAGCTGGGTGCTGTTGGCAATCAGATATGGGCTCGTTTCGGTGCCGGATCCACTGGCGAAATGCGTGGATAACGATGTCGTGTTCATGTCGAGGGGATGGATGTATTTGTCGTAATTCAAATAGGCGGCATAAGTAAAAGCGATGACCGAGGCCGAAGCCGCGAGCAAAGTGGTGATCAAACCGAATTTTATTAAACCGCGCCGTTTCATCCTAACTCTCCATGACCGGATCGTTGGAATAGATGACATCGATCCTGAATGAGATGCCGAATCGGATCGATTTATTCAATGCTTCCGGTTCGGTCCGAAGGAATTCCAAAAATTTCAAGACGTCAAGTTTGATTTCAAACACGATCGATTTCGAAAAGAGGACTTCGCTGGTCGTTGGCGAAGTATAAGGAAAGTCCATCACATATAGTTGGGGCGCCAATCCAGGGGTTTCTGAATCAACCGGGGCTCCTTCCAAATCGTCTAATGTGAATACCGGGATCCCGTTAGTCCGATCAGCGCTCTCGGCAAAAAACGGCACGGGCTCTTCGGCGGCGAGTTCGTCGAGAAAAGCCGGCAAAGGCGTTTCGAACAAATCAGTAGCGTTATTGCTGGCGATGATCGACCGATAAGTAAATGGGTACTCACCGGAATAATCGAGTTCGTTTGCGGTGGCCGTCGGTAGGCCGGTATAGACCATCGTCATCTGGGTGTAGGCGTCGAAATTTTCCTTGATGATGCGCAGTTCGATGTAATAAGTCGGAAAAGCCAATTCATTCAAAGCGAATTCATTCAAGTAGGTGTCTAGCAAATTCAAATCCAAAAATATCTCGTCAGAAAAAGTGATATTGAAGGCGCCGACGTCGGTTTGATCCGGTTCGCGCGTGACATTTAAGGAACTGCTTTGGTTTTTATAAAAGCCAACCAGATCTTGCGTTTGCCGATTAGCGGGATTTTGCTGATATAGGTAACCTTCGATGGAAGCGACAGATTCGCCTGAGGCCAGCGATAACGTGTTGTCGATCGGTAGATTGTTTTCAAACCAAGCCAGCGAAAAACTCGTTAACGCGGTGATGGTGGCCACCAGCGTTAAAGCCGAGAACGCCATGAGTTTGTGTTTTCTTTTCATCGATCCGTCCTAATTAATAAAAAAGCCAATTGACCAAAATACGGCAACTGGCTACCTTTTTTAATCAAGGCCCTACAGCTTTGCGTCACTAGATCACTCTAGTTTTGCTTTTTACAATTGCAATTATAGATATATGGCGCTGGATTGTCAAAATGTAATTTCAATAAATTTTTTACAATTTAATTTATTTTTTGAAATAAACCAGGCCCACGCACCCGGGTCCGGCGTGGCTTCCCACCGTGATTCCCACGAAATTCGGGTTGTCGGTCGGGAATCCCGGCTTCGCCGCGGCAATCAACCGTTTGAATTTGTCAAAGATATCGGGGGCGTCAGAATGGGCGATGAAATGAGGCAGCGTCTCGTCGACGTCCGTGTCGACCAGTCGTTTGACCATGTGGCCCATGGCCCGTCCGATTCCGATCGTGGCCGAAGCCAAATGGATTTTGCCATGGCTCATGGTGATGATCGGCCGCAGGTTGATCCAAGAGCCAACCATGGCTACGGCTTTGGGCATCCTTCCTCCCATGGCCAAGTATTTCAAATCGTTGAAAGCGGCTTCAAGGACCATCCTAGATCCGATTTCTTCCAGTTTGGCGACGATGGTCTCGATATCATCCCCTTGATTGCGGAATTGGACCGCAGCTTTGACAAGGGCGCATAGGCCCAAAGTCGCTTGTCTTGAATCATACAGGGTGATGTTTTGCCTCTGGACTTCGGCTTTGGCGATGATGGCCGATTGATAGGTGGTCGACAAATCGCTTGATAGCAAAATGGCCAAAATCGGTTCGTCATCGGGCACCGAGGAAAAGGCTTCAATGAAGGCGGCCGGATTGATGGCCGATGTGCGCGGCAGTTTTTTTGCCACGCGGAGATAACTGAAAAACTCTTTGTTGGTGATAGTCACCCCGTCAATGAAATCCCGCCCCTCTATTTCAACATGAAGGGGAATGACGATGATGCCCAATTCGGCAGCTTCTTGCTGGGATATTTCCGAGGTGCTGTCGGTGATGATTCTTAATTTCATAGGTTATACCGATAATCTAAAGATACTATTTTTTAGGAGGAAGCGGGAAAAATATGGAGGTTTTGCGGGCATATTCAATGAATTCAGGACGTTTCATCATTGATTTTTCGAGTAAGGGAATCCCGGAAACAAATACCAGCAACCAAGTGATGGTCAGCGGGCTGATCAAACCAAAGTATCCAAATGTGACCGATAAGGTCATGATGCCGACCCCGACCCACATCGTCGCTTCGCCGAAATAATTCGGATGGCGGGTATATTTCCATAGTCCGCGGTCCATGATTTTGCCTTTGCTTGCCGGGTCTTTGAGGAAGCGCGCCAGTTGGGTGTCGCCGACCGATTCAAACACGAATCCGAAAATCCAAATCAATAGTCCGAGTCCCATCAATGAATAGTGCCAGAAATCGCTGGCCAACCGGGTTTGCCCGATGCCAAGTATAACGGTTAAACCAATGACCGTCATAAAAAAGGCTTGGGGCAAATAGATTCGGGCGTAGGCCGCCAATTTCGGATGCTTGCGCTTGGCGTATCTTTCGCGCATGGCGACGTAACGGAAGTCTTCACTCCGGCCGCGATTGCGCTTGAGAATATGCCATGATAGGCGCAAGCCCCAGAAGGCGGTCACCATCAAGACGGCGATGGCGGTCACCGATAAGAAACCATGG
>JBAZHG010000032.1:3025-9928 GCA_041652475.1 Bacilli bacterium | reverse complement strand
GCTTCCGCGTCGGGGAAATCGACCGCGTCCTGGCCTCGATCAACATCATCAACGGCGATAGCGAAACAATATTAAAAGAAGCCCTCGCCCAACTGCGGAAAGTATCATGACCCGTTTATTAGACGCGAAAAAACATATCGAAGACGAAACCGAGATCAGCCTGCGCCCGACCCGCTTAAGCGAATACGTCGGCCAAACCGACCTCAAGAAGAACCTCGAAATCTTCATCGGAGCGGCTTTGTACCGCCAAGAGACGCTTGACCATGTCCTTTTGTACGGCCCGCCCGGACTCGGCAAAACGACGCTCGCTTACGTGTTAGCCCATGAAATGGGAGCCAATATCAAGACCGTCAACGGACCGACGATCGAACGGGCCGGCGACTTGGCGGCCATCTTGACTTCGCTTCAAGCCGGCGACGTCCTGTTCATTGATGAAATACATCGCCTCCCCCGCGTCGTCGAGGAAGTTTTATACGGGGCGATGGAAGATTTCCGCATCTCGATTCTGGTCGGGCGCGACGGCGACTCCAAAGCCTTGAATTTGACCTTGCCGCCCTTCACCTTGATTGGGGCGACGACCCGTCCCGGCGATTTGTCCTCGCCGCTTCGCTCGCGATTCGGCATCACCCAGAAGATAAATTACTACTCGGAAGATGAAATACGAGCCATCATCAAACGGACGTCCCTTGTCTTAAAAACCCCGATCGACGAAGACGCGATGACGGCTTTGGCCGCCCGGTCGCGCGGAACCCCGCGCATCGCCAATCGCTTATTCAAACGCGTTCGCGATTTCGCCCACTTCCACAGTCGCGACCGCATCGACTTGAACCAGGCCAATGAAGCCCTCGAGGCTTTGAAAGTCGATTACCTCGGCCTCGACGACGTCGACATCCGTTATCTCCTCGGGATCATCGACCGCTTCCACGGCGGGCCGGTCGGGCTCGAAGCCTTGGCCTCGGCCATCGGCGAGGAAATCATGAACCTCGAGGACGTCTATGAACCCTACCTGATCCAAATCGGGATGATTGACCGGACCCCGCGGGGACGCGTGGCCACCGAGAAAGCCTACCGCCATCTGAAAAAGACCCACCAAGGGACCATTTTGTAGGTGTTTTCGACCGACGGAAGGCTATAATATTTTATTGAATTGGTACTACGAAAGTAGTAAAGTATTTAGGCAAATGCTTTTTATTTAGTAGACTAATTATTCGGAGGATGCTCTATGCGGCGCTTAATCACCTATCTCACCATCGCCTCAAGCCTGATTGTTGGCATGGCGTTGAATTTCACGAATTTGGTTCAAACCACCCACGGCAACTTGGAATTTTCTTCGGGTCGCGAGCTGGTTTACCGTTTGACTGACAAAGACAATGAAGACGCCGTTATTCCCGAAGGCGCCGTCGCGGCCATGGCCGAAACGATGGAAAGCCGCTTGGAAACCGCCCTCGTCACCAAATACGAAATCGAAACCGAAGGGGACAATCAAATCCGGGTCACTTTGGGTGAGAATACCGAGACCGCTTATGAAAGAATTCGCAACTACTTGAGTTTTGACGGCGACTTCTCGATCTGCACGACGACCGATGTCTGCGCCGTCGGCGACGAGATGTTCGACAGCGTCACCGCCCGAGTCGACTACAAGGGTCAATACCCCCACGTCGTCATCCCCTTGAGCAATCCGAGCTACTTCATCGACCACATCATCGCCGAAGCGCAACGCATCGACGAGGAAGCCGGTGCCTCGGGCGACGAAATCAACCAAAGAGCCTATATTCTCTTGTGGTCCAACCGCCTTGAAGGCGACACCTTCGAGGAATCGCAGACCAACCAAGAAGTGGCTGACAAGGTCCTGCTCCAATTCAACTACAAAGCCTTGTGGTGGGACGAAGAAGACAAAACCGAAATCACCGCCGCTTTGGATTTAAGCAAATACGGCACCGCTGACGAGAACAACCTCTTTCCGACGAGCGCCGTCACCAAAGCCAACGAAACGGCGTTCTATTACGTGAACCTATTCAATGCTTCTCCCCTTGATTATGACGTCGAATTCTTGTTCGAAGCCCCCATTTCCGCCTCGATTGAAAACGTCTTGTCATTCGGCCGCAACATCGGCCTCTCGTGGTCGCAAACCTTGCTGGCGACGATCATCGCCCTTGTCATCGTCATCGGAGTGGTCGCCTATTTCTACAAATTGCTCGCGGTGGCCGTCTTGACGGCGACCGGCGCCTCGCTATTCTTCACGACGTTAGCTTTTAACTTATTGGGACTGCAGCTGTCTTCGGCCACGATCATCGCCATGCTGGGTGTCGCCATGCTGACGCTATTGGGCGGGTTATTGTTCGCCCACAAGTTCCGGAACGAGCTCTACCGCGGTCGGAGCCTCAAGAAAGCCAACATCGAGGCCAGCCGCAAGATGACCTGGCCCCTTATCGATTTGACGGTGGTCACCATCCTCTTCGGCCTGTTGACCTACATCCTCGGCGGCAATTTGGTCCGCAACTTCTCGGTTTACCTGATGCTCGGCGGTGTCGCCAACCTGATCTTCGTCCTCTTTGGGCTCAAGGGTATGTTCTGGCTCGTGGCCAACGAACCGAGTTTGGCCAACCGATACGCGGCCTTCGCGGTCGAGTCCGACAAAGTCCCGGACACCATGAAGGAAGAAAAACAAACTTACTTTGGACGTTTCGCCCATCTTAATTATTCCAAAAACGTCGCCCGGATCGGAATCGCTTCCGGACTCGTGGCTTTCCTTGGCATCGCCTTGACCTTGTTCCTATCATTGACGAGCCAATCGTTGATCACGCCACCGGCGGACACCGTCAATGCCCGGGTCTACTTTGAAGTGACCGAACGCAGCGACATCGAAAGCGCCGCCTACGTCGAAGAAAACATCCTCACCCACTTGACCGTCGAGGACGAACCGATCAGTTATGAAAAGGTTTCATTCCACGAATTGACCCGCATCGAAGAAGAAGTCGAAGTCGATTACCGCTTCTATGTCATGACAAGCACCATGGCTTACGACGGGAGCGAATCGGCCGCCTTCGACGATGGCGTCAACGTTTATAACGGCACCTTGCTTGAAGTGCTTGAAAACGTCGTTTACGGCATCGATGCCGACGAAGACGTCTCGATGGTGAGCGTCCACGCCGTGAGCGGCGTCAGCGCGCAACCAGCCATCGGGCAGTTAGCCCTTGGGCTCCTGGTCGGGGTTGGCGCCGCCATGCTTTACATCGCCGTGCGTTATTACCTCGCCCGGATGCTATCGCTATTGGCCGTCACCTCATTAAGCAGCTTCATCGCCTTGACCTTCTTCCTTCTCACCAGAATGCCATCGCTGACCATCGCCGGCCTGGCGATGTATCTCGTCGCGCTGGCGACCATCTACCTGGGCTTAGTCATCTTCTCGAAGGAGAAGGAATTGATTGGTGAAACCCCAAAGACCGAAAATGCCATTGAGGTTCGCCTGGAGCAAGCTCCCAAAGCCGTCAGCCATTCGGCCGCACTTATCTACGTCGCGGGTGGATTATCATTCTACGCCGCTTTGAATTTCTTCGGTTTCGGCCCGGCGGCCATGGGTCCGCTATTTGCCGGGACCACGGTCGGCCTTGGCGTGGCCTTGATCCTGCTATTGGCCCTCTTGAGCCCAATCAGCTTATGGTTTGCCCGAGTCTTCGCCAAGTGGAACCTCCAAAGCAAGCTTCCCAAGCGAAAAGCCCGCCGCGCCAAGCCTTCGAATGAACCTAAGAGCGCCGAGCCGCAAGAAGCCGTATTCATCGGAATCAACGATTAGACAGCCACCGCTGTCTTTTCTTTTATAATATAGAGGATGACCTTTTTACAAAAACTGCTCGATTACTATCAACTTGACGAGAGCGCCTACGCGCGGCTCGTCCGTCCTTTGAGCGAGGATGATCTGCCCCGACGGGACGACTTTGAGGATCTTGGCCGCATCGTGGCCCGGATCCATCGGGCTATTTTTGACCATGAAAAAATCGTCATATACGGCGATTATGACGCCGACGGGGTCTTGGCCACTTCGATTCTCGTCGACGCTTTTAAGCGAATGGATTATGACGTCGGCTACTATGTCCCGAACCGTTACCAGGACGGCTACGGCCTCCAAGTCGGCAAGGTCCAGGAAATCAGCGACAAGGGTTATCGGCTTATCATCACCGTCGATAACGGAGTCAACGCCCACGAAGCCGTCACCAAGGCTTATGAGCTTGACCTCGAAGTAATACTCACCGATCACCATGAGTTTTCAGCCGATATTCCCCGTAATGAAGGAGTGCTCCATCCGTTTATTTCAAAAAACCCATTTCCCTATTGCGGGGCGGTCATGGCCTTGATCCTCTCGCGGGCATTGCTCGGGCACCTCGAACCATATCACCTCGCCTTGGCTTCGATTGCCACCATCAGCGACATGATGCCGTTATACAACGGTAACCGCGACTTGGTCCGCCTCGGATTAAGCGTCATGAACGAGAAGAAGTTTTCTACCATTAACCTATTGGCCGAGGGCCAACCGATTGACGAAAACCTCATCGCGATGACGATTGCCCCCTCGATTAACGCCATCGGGCGTTTGACGGAAAATAGCACCATCAATCGCTTGGTTAAATATTTCATCAGCGAGGACATTGCCGAGCAAATGACCCTGGCCAATTGGATCAAGGAGACGAACCGCTCGCGGAAAGAACTGACCCATAGCGCCATCATCACCCTCCCTTCGCTCGAAGGCGAAGAAACGGCCATCGTCCATTTGTCTCATGAAAAGGAAGGCCTCATCGGGCTCCTGGCCAATCGGCTCGTCAACCAATACGAACGGCCGGTGGTCGTCTTCACGCTTGATTCTTCAGATCCAAGTCTCTTGATTGGAAGCGCCCGGACGCCGCTTGGCTACAACCTGATCGAAGCGTTCGAAAAGCTCCGTTCCTATTTTATTAAAGGAGGCGGACACGCCAACGCCGGCGGATTGACGATTGAAGTCTCACGTTACGATGATTTCAAAGCCGCGTTCATCAAGCATTTTACCGAAGTGAAAGTGGACCGCATTACCCCGGCGAGCATCCTGATCGGGCTGCAGGAATTCAGTTTCGAAAATTATGAAATCCTCCGTTCTTTGAGCCCGTTTGGCCAAGGTTTCAAGGCCCCGATTTTCCGCTTTGAGGGCCTCCGGACCGACCAGTTGCACTTCATAAAAGATGGTCGATATCTGGCTACTCCCCTTGGTTTCGACCGAAAAATCCTTGGTTTCGGGGTTTCAAAGGCAAAAATAGGCAATGCCAATTCAATCAATCTCAACGGATTTTTGAAGGTCCAGACATACAAATCGCGCCCCGAACTCGTCTTCATGGTCCAATCCTTCGACTAATCTTTCTGGTGTTAGGTGACTAAATCAATGCATCAAAAATTTGTTTTTCGACTAGGATTGCGATTTCATGAAAAACCGTTGCGTTGACTATGTCCAAGTTTGACAAAAAGAAATGAAAATCACATAATCTAAGTAAGGCAAAAAGACCATCGCGTTGAATGTGACTAATTCAATGCAACGGTGGTTAAGCGGTGATAGAAATCTTTCTTGCCCCAGTTAAACGGTTAAACTATTTGGGTTAGTTTAACCTTTTTATTTGGGATGCGAACAATGTTGAGGGCATCGAGGAAGGCCTTGCCAAAGCGAGCTTTGACAAGGTCGTAGGGGGTCTGATCGTGAAGAGAAGACCTGACGTAGGAGTTGATGTGGGAGAACAGCATGTCGACGTCAGCCTGCGTCAAACCGTCGAGCGATTTGCCCTTGGGGAGACAGTAGCGAACGAACTCGTGGTTACGTTCGGCCCCGGCCTTGTCGGTGGCCCGATAGGGATTTGTGTAAAAAGTCTTGATAGGGGCGGACGTTTCCAGCCGATGGAAGTAAGAGAACTCGACCCCGTTGTCGCATAAATTGATGGGAAAAGCGATGGGAATGATGGTAGCTCCGACAGCTTTGAACAAGTGGAGCAATACATGATTGACGGAGGTCGGATTCGCTTTTTTGATGAGAAGTCCCATCTGGAAGCGATAGGCGGGCATCGTGATGGTGAGAATGGCCATTTTGTCATCGCGTTTGCCGATGACCGAGTCGTATTGAACGATGGTTAGCCGTTTGTGACTCTGGCAGTAGCGGAGATACTCTTTGTAGGTTCTTCCGATCAAGGCGCGGATATCGCGAAGTTGTAGCTGGTCGGGACTCTTTTCATAAGTGCGGTTGTAGCGGACATACCGATGGAGATGATGCGGACGAATGGAAAGGTGGCCACGATAGACGAGGCGGCGGATCGTGCGTTCGGAACAAGTTTTTGCCAAGATCGGATTGGAAATGTAGATGTGATGGAGACTTTGTCCTAAACGCACGCCTTCGGAAACGATTTCGTCAACCAGCGTCAGGGACGAAGGATGTAGTTTGGTAGCCGATCGGGCGATTGAATTGCGCGAGCGGGACATCTGTTGGGCTTGTCTGTAATCGTAGTAGCGTTTATCTGCTTGGCAATAATATTTCTTGCAGCATGTGTTGCACACGATAAGCCGATGGATGTCCGCGCATTCATAGCCGGATTTCTTCTCTTTAATAACGTTTCGATTTAATTCTCTAGAGACGGTCGATTTGGATACTTTGAGGCGCATGGCGATTTGTTCAAGCGTGCGATGATCATGCAAGCATGCTTGAATCACCATCCGATCCTCACCATCGAGACGATGATATGCTTTGTTGCCCATAGATCCTCCTTTCCGGGGCAAGAAAGATATCTAGATTATATTTCACGTTGGAATTGTTATGTCGTTGCGTTGAGTTTGTCACATAACTTTCGTGAAGTAACCCCGATCGCCTCATAACGAAAAATATTATATTGTGGTATCATATAC
>JBAZHG010000032.1:0-3015 GCA_041652475.1 Bacilli bacterium | reverse complement strand
AATCAATCTCAACGGATTTTTGAAGGTCCAGACATACAAATCGCGCCCCGAACTCGTCTTCATGGTCCAATCCTTCGACTAATCTTTCTGGTTCTTTTTTGTTTACTTCAAACGACCGATTAAGTATCATTATCTTGTAATAGATAAGGAGGAAAAAAATAAATAATGAAAAAGAAACTAATTCTATTACCTTTGTTGATGCTCGTCCTCGGGGCCTGCGGAAGTTCCGTGGAACCGTCGAGCAGCAATAGCGAGCCTACCTCGACAGAGCCTGTGGAAGATACCAATGTCTACCGTCTGGTCGGTTCGTTCTCTGATCCTCAATGGGTCGTAGACAGTGCCGACTACGTCATGGAAAAGGCCACCGGCGAAAACGTGTTCACCTTTGAAGCGTTAGACCTCTTTGTCGACGAACAATGGCAGATCACGGTTAACGGATCCTGGGATAACCAAATCGGTTTCACCAGCACGATCACCCTCGTCGATCCTGACACCACCATGGGCCAAGGCGACGGTCCCACCGTCAAAAACTTCAAAGTCTTGACCGATGGCAACTATGACATCGAACTAGACACCGGCGTCACCCCGCGGAAAGTTACCATTACTCGTAATGGCGACCCGGTCGACGTTCCAACCGAAGAAGAAAATGCCGACCAATGGTACTTGGCTGGTTCGATGACCGATCCGGCTTGGGCCGCTGAAGGCGTTTTAGATGACGATTTTGAATTAATCGAAGACGATACCATTGCCAATTATTATTTCGGAACCTTCGACCTTGAAGCCAACGACGAGTTTAAAGTCGTTCCAGTTGACCTAGACGACGATTGGACCTACGCTCGTGGTGCCAGTAAAGTTCAAGCCGACGATCCTGTACCGTCATGGCTCGATTTGACAAGTGCCGGCGGAAACATCAAGATTCTCGAAGCGGGACAATACAAGGTTGAATTCTATTGGGTGGCATCAGTCGGTGCCAATCTCAACGGAAGCATCTTCATTACCCAGATTCCCAATCTTCCTCAGAATATGCCAGCTACAAATCTTCTTTCAGCTAAAGTCCTTGATGACGCCGTCACCTTGACCGAAGCTTACATCATTGCCGTTGTTACTGGCGACAGTTCGTTGTTCGTGGGCACCCCTGAAGGAACCACGATGATCAACTACTACAGCGCGACAGATTTGGTAGCCCAATTCAACGCTTTGACGGTCGGCCAATACATTACGGTTTCCGGCTTAGTCAAGTCATCGACGGGCGGCACCGGCGCTAATGCCAAAACGGTCGTTCCTTCCACTTTGACCGTGGTCACGACTCCTTCGTGGATCGCTGGCGAAGTCGAATCGGTCACCACCCCGATCAGCATGGCCGATGCCACGCTGAAGACATTCATCGATACGCTCGATACGAATAAACTCGGTGTCGTCTATACCTTCACCGACGTGAAATTCAAGTCAACCACCCTCTCAGGCCCGACCCTTACCGGATACGATTATTTCATGCCAGACACCGTGTCTGTCGGAATTAACAACCTCGGGATTTCAGAAACGGTCTTCATGCAGGTTGGATTCTTCAAATACGATCTCGATGAGGCTTTGTACAACACTACCGATACCTATACGGTCACCGTATCCGTTCTCGGCTGCAACAAGACCTTACCATTAGCAATTGCTAACGGTTCTGGCAAAATCAGATTAGCCGGATATGTCGAGATTACCCTTCAAACTCCAGCTGTATAAGCACGTTACCAAATGACTCGCTGACAAAGCGCGATGGACCAAGGTGGCATGAGTCGACCACCCCATCAAGATTGCAAAATCTATCGCGAAGAGCCATGATGAGCAAAATCATGGCTCTTTTCTTTTTCTTAATGCATTCAGCATCCGAAAGAATCTGGGATTCGGCTCAGTCGTTCATCGTTGACTTAAGTTTTTCTAAAATACTGCAATGAAGCAAATCTCCAAAAACAAGCAAATATTTGCAGTATTGTTCGAAATATGCGACGATTTCGTCGATTAGTGTCGTAAAACTTGGTAATGGATTATTGATAATATATAATTATCAAGTAAAACATGACCCCATCGAATGAGCAACAAAAAAAGCTTCACGCCTTTGAAGAAGTTCAAGAGCTCTTTTATCCATACATCAATAACGCCGAAGACCGGCTGTTGATCCAGCACGCCTACGAGTTCGCCGAAGCCAAGCACCGGGGCATCCTCCGTCAATCGGGCGAACCATATATTCATCATTTGATTGAAGTGGCCTATATCCTCGCGAAACTCCAAGCCGGGCCGGTCACCATCGCCGCCGGACTCCTCCACGACGTAGTCGAAGACACCGACGTCACCGTCGAGGCGATCAAAGGCGAATTCGGCGAGGACGTGGCCACCATCGTCGATTCTTTAACCAAGATTCAGCGATTGAAACTCTCGCACCGCGAGAACGCCGACAAGCACGCCGAGGACCACCGCAAGATTTTCATCGGGATGGCCCGGGACATCCGCGTCATCATCATCAAACTGGCCGACCGGCTCCACAACATGCGGACGCTCGATTCCTTGCCCAAACACCGGCAAATCGCCTTGTCGCGCGAAACGCTTGAGATCTTTTCCCCAATCGCCCATCGCTTGGGAATGTTTTCAATCAAAAGCGAACTCGAAGACATTTGTTTGAAGTATCTCGAGCCCGAGAAATATCTACAGGTCACCTCTCTTCTCGAAACCAAGAACAAGAACCGGCAACGTTCGCTCGACGACATCAAGAAGCGCATCGCCGACATCATTTTCGCCGACAAGATCCCCTTCGACATGACCTCGCGGGTCAAAAGCATTTATTCGATCTATAAAAAGATTTATCAGCTCGGCAAGAATTTCGACGAGATCTACGACATACTCGCCATCCGAATCGTGACCGACACCGTCTTGCACTGCTACGAGATCCTCGGGCTCGTCCATGCAACCTACACCCCGATCCCGGGCCGGTTCAAAGACTACATCGCCATGCCGAAACCAAACCTCTACCAG
>JBAZHG010000031.1:0-10528 GCA_041652475.1 Bacilli bacterium | reverse complement strand
CGTCGGGTTCTTCCTTGAGGACGAGCGTCATCTTGACGCCGGGCTCCTTCGGTCCGTAATAATCTTTGAGTTTGCCGGTGATGACGAAGCCGAACGATTCGTACCACTGCAGCAACCGGGTTTCCTTGGCGTCGGCTTCCAGCACGATGCGGGGGATGGCGTTTTCCTTGGCCTTGTTGATGACGAAACGCATCAAAAAGCGGCCGTAGTCATGGCCCCGGAATTCGGAGGCGACGGCGATGGTGTAGACGCGCCAGGTTTTTTCGTGGCGCCACACGGTGACGCTTCCAACCTCCTGGCCGAGGTCGGAAATGATATAGACGTCTTGATGGGGGCTAGTGACGCTGCGGGTAACCGCGGCTTTATCGAAACGGCGTGACGGGGGGAAATTCTCCTCGAGCCTAAGTAAAAACGGAACATCTGGCAAAGCGGCCTTACGTATGTCTACTGCCATTTTATGACACTCAACTCCTGGTGATGCCGGTCCTGGTCATTGCGCCCAGGGGGGAACCGTTTGCGACTGTATCTAGATTAGCACTTCCACGCGGTCAATTTCCACTGGTAACGGTCGCGGGTTTCGATTCGATACGCAGTTTGAGTATTTCTTCTTCATCATCGACCTGATGGGTGTCGACAAATCCGTACCCGATGTAGAACTTATAGGGCATCGGCCCGTTCATCGTGCAGGAGACGTACAGGTATTTGATGCCGTCTTCACGGCATTTTTCGATTAGGATGTCCAGGACCTTTCGACCAATCCCTTGGCCTTGGCGGGACCGGGTGACCATGAAGCGCCACAAGTAATAGGCCGGCTGGTCTTCGTCCGGGATATCGGTATCATGAAGGGACATCATCACGAAACCGACCGGTTCCTCGCCCTCGAAAATGGCCCGAGGCCAAGCGACCTCGGGATCGACGTAGGCTTGGGCAATCGAGACGACGTTGGGGGCGACCGATGTCTTTTGGTCGGAATCAAGCGTCTCCCACAATTTGACGATTGGGAAGAGGTTGTCCTTGGTGATCTTTTCTAGATGGATCATGATGAAACGCTCCTTTAATTATAAGCTGGTTTTCCGCATGTCTTTTTCAAGCATGAAAAATCCGTTCCGCTCGTCGCGGGGGTTGATAATCCGCACGCATTTAAAACCGCATTTGTTGATGTAGAAGGCATGGTTTCTCCTCGAAAAAATCGGGGTTTCGGTTTTCCAGACGAGAGTGTCGGGATAGCGCTTTTCAATCAAGGCCCACACCTTGGTTCCATAACCCCGGTTTTCATGGTCCGGGTCAAGAAAGATGCAGCCAAGGATATTGTGGCGGTCTTCGCGAATCCAAAGGTTGACCCCGCCGATCAAGGTCGCGCCGTCATAGACTGAATAGGCGCTGGCGCCGGGGTGGAGGAACCATTTTTTCAAGAACGAGCCGTCCTCATATCCTTCGGGTCCCCCGGATGGTTCCTTCAAATGCAGGCGCGTGTCCTCATCGAAGGCCCGCTTCATGATCGGGGTCAATTGGGGGATGATCGACGGGTCAAAGTTTTTTAAGGTAATCATCATGGTTATTCCATCGTTTTCCATTGATTAATATTCTAATCGAAAATCCTCTCCTTGGCTCATCGAAATGGGGAGGTGGGCGCCTTTACATTTATCAATAGTTTTCATTAATGGCAAAAATGAGTTAATATAAATAAAGAAATCAGTCTAAAAAGTAATATTTGATTTTTTTGTTAACCGCGTTTAAGATTACCGCTCTCCCTCGAAACGCCTCACCGCCATTGTTCGCGATGTTCCACCCCAGGGCCAATCGACTATGAAACGTATACCAGAACCTAATCCTCACCCGACCCCAGTTCATTATTTGAAAGACGTATTGCATCGTCTTTTAAAAAACGACGACCACATCTTCGAGTTGATCGAAGAAGGTTTTACCGACGGCATGTGGATTTTCGATCTCGATCAGCCTAGCGAGGAATGGATCAGCCCAAGGTTTTGGAAATTGCTCGGATATGATCCTTCGGCTCATGGCGATCATCCCGGGGCATGGCGCGAATTCCTATTCAAGGAAGACCTCCCCCTGGTCGAGGATTGCTTGTCAAAAAACGGCCGCATTTCCGACGAACCAATAAATTTAACGCTGCGTTTCCGCCACCAAAACGGGATGACGGTTTGGATCAATTCCCGCGGCGCGGCCATCAAAGACGACCAGGACCGTCCGACCCGGCTCGTTCTCGCCCACACCGACATCACCGCCATCAAGGAAGGTGAAACCCGCTTGAGGATTTTATACAACGCCTCGTTCGGCGGTGTCGCCATGCACGATCAGGGGCGCATCATCGATTGCAACCAGGGCTTGGCCGACATCACCGGATATTCGCTCAAGGAATTGCTTGGCAAGGAAGACGGCCTTGCGCTCATCGCCCCGGAATATCGCGATTTCGTCATGAAAAAGATCCTCGCGGGCGATGAAACGCCATATGAAACCGTTGGTTTACGAAAAAACGGCGAACTGTATCCAGTCCAACTGGTGGGCCGCAACATCCCTTATCAAGGCCAGCAAGTCCGCGCCGTCGAATTCCGGGACCTGACCGCCCTCAAAATGGAAGAAAAAGCCAAACGCCAGACCGAAGAGCAATACCGCTTGCTGACCAGCGAGATGCAGCTGGGCCTGGCCTTGCACGAGATCATCTGCGACGAGGATGGCCATCCGATCGATTATCGCTTTTTAAACATCAACCGGAGTTTCGAACGGCTGACCGGGCTTCGGGCCGAAACCGTCGTCGGGAAGAGGATCCTTGAGGTGCTCCCCAAGACCGAACCCTATTGGATCGACATTTACGGCCAAGTGGCTTTGACGGGCAAATCGAACCAGTTCGAAAATTACTCCCAAGAATTGAAAAAGTATTACAACGTGTCGGTATATTCTCCGAAACCGGGGCAATTCGCCACCATCGTCGAGGACATCACCGACAAGAAGCTCAAAGAGGCGGAAATCATCCAAGCGAGCAAATTCGATTTTTTGACGAAACTACCGAACCGTCGTTTCTTCGAAGAACGGCTCGAGGAACTGGACCATCCGGAGCACTACCCCCTTTTGGTTGCCATGATCGATTTCAACGGCTTGAAAATGATCAACGACGCCTACGGCCATCAAGTCGGGGACGAAGCTTTAATCCACGTGGCCAACCAAATATCGCAAAACATCCGGCCCCAGGATTTCGCCGCCCGGATCGGAGGCGACGAGTTCATCATCATCTGTCCGAAGACGACCTCGTTCGAATTCGAGACCATCAAACAATCGATCCTGGTCGGATTGGCCTCCGATTGCTTCATCGGATTCAATGTCTCGGTGGCGTTCGGCCATGACATCAAGCACGTGTCTGGCGAAGACATCGCCAACGTCATCATCAACGCCGAAAACAACATGTATGGCCACAAGATTCTTCATGGTCAAAGCGCCCGCAACGAAATCATTATCACGCTTTTCAACACCTTGAAGGAAAAAAACACCACCGAGCGGATTCACTCCGACCGCGTCAGCCATTATTGCCAAGCCCTGGGCGAGAAAATCAATCTCAGCCCCGACGAAGTCAAGGAGCTGACCCTGGCCGGACTGATGCACGACATCGGTAAGATCACGATTCCCGACGTCATCTTGAACAAGCCAGGCCGTCTTAGTGAAGATCAGTGGGTCGTCATGAAAAAGCACACCATCAACGGCTACCAGATCTTGCGGTCGGCCGACAAATACTCGCGCCTAGCCGAATACGCCTTGACCCACCATGAGCGCTGGGACGGGAAGGGATATCCTAATGGATTATCAGGCGAGGACATCCCGCTTTTCTCGCGCATCATTCACGTATGCGACGCCTACGAGGCGATGACCTCCGACCGGCCCTATCGCCAAGCCATGGATCCAATCCAGGCCGTCGACGAACTCCTTCGGGGCGCCGGGACCCAGTTCGACCAACGCCTGGTCGAGGTCTTCACCAAAGAGGTGCTGAATACGCCTTAAGGCGAAACCGCGCGGCTTCGCGCCAACGGGGTAATCAGTCCCCTGGACGAATAAGAAAGAACGGAAACCAAAGTGGTTTCCGTTCTTTCTTTGCGTTCGAGAAAATGCTCTTATTATTCGGGTATGGTTATACCCGAGACGGCCATGTAAGCGAACACGACCGATTGCTCTTCGCCTTCGCCGGTGACGATGGCAAGGCCGCATATGGTCACGTTTTTGTTGACGGAGACAACCAACATATTGCGGGCTGCGGCGTCAACCGTATAAATGCCGCGGCTATTAGTCCCGTCGGTCAAATAGAAACCTGACGTCGACGGTTCTTCGGGATTGTTGTATTTTAAATCCCCGGTCAATTCGTAGTACCGCAAGTCGGTTTCTACGAAACCGGGCGTCAAGAGATTGAAATCGGCGATGGTGATTACGATGGGCGCGAGCGGCACCTCCTGGTTGTGGGCCCGGATATGATCGACGGTCTGGCTCGGGTCATTCATCAAGAAAACGATTGAATCTTGGGTTATCTTGTAACCGACGGCGACGATTTCATCCCCAGTAACGATTTCATCGTTATTGGTGTTCACGTAGATGATGCCGGTGGCGTCGGCCACCAGCAAAAAGATTTGTTCATCTTGGTATTGTTTGTTCATGACGACGCCTTTTATGGCGTAGGAAACCTCATAACTGTCTTCTTGGGCTTTGACATATTCAATGGTCTTGATGGCCGCCGGATTGACGTCGAGATCGGCGTAGAACCAGTCACTGACATCGGGATCGGGGTCGGTCAAGGTGATCGTGATCTTCAAACGGACGGTGAGCTGAGCGACGATGTCCATGTCGAAGCGCCCGGTTTCCAAATCGAACTTGTCTTCGTTGAAACCCTCGACCAGCTCGTATCCAACCGTCATCGGGATGACGGCGTGGTCCGTCGGAAGGTCAACGTATTGCCCCGGGAAATAGGTCTGGTTCTGATACCAATCGAGGAACATCAGTTCCAGCGCATCGAGTAAATCTTGAGGGGTGTCATAATTCAATTCGATGAAGTCCTCGTGGGCGTTATGGACGAACATCAATACCGTCTCTAGCGGGTCATCCATGTTCGGCAAGACCATGCCCCGGACGGTCACGTCCAGGCCACTATATCCTGCCAAGAAGTAGAAATCCTCTTCGGTGAATACGCTGATGGTCATGCTTTCTTCAGCGTCTATCAGGGAGATGGTGTTGTCGCTGTAATTGACTTCGATCGTCCCGCCGATTTCGGTGTAGACGCCCCAGTTCGTGCTCGTGTCGGGGTCCAGCAGGTTATAATCAGCCACCGAAATCGTATTCGGGGTCAAGGTAATGGCATTGTTGTGCGAATACGTGTCGCAGCTGACACCGAACACTTCATCGCCGTTCATCACTTTCAAACTCTCTTCCACGCCAAGGTAGCCGCCCAGGCGGACGTTATCGCCGGCTGCGCTGTCTTCGCCTCCAAAAGCGATCAATAAATCGGTGGCGTCGGCGATGATGGTCAATTCCATCATTTTCGAAGCCAGAATGACGGTCCCGCTGACGAAGTGGAGGTCGTCATCCTCGGGATCCAGCGCCTTGAACTCGGCAATCGTCAAGACCGGATATTCCGGATCGACCGCCCACTTGGCGTACACGGTCAAATCGGCATCCGGCATGACCGTGAAGTTATAAAGGGTCGTCAATTCTTCGTCGCTGTACCAATCATCGAACAAATAGCCGGTCTTGGTCGGATCGGTCGGAGCCGACAAAGCGGAACCGATCGTTTGGGTGATTGGATAGATGGCGCTACCGCCACTGGTTTCAAAACTAATGGTCGAATGGACGTGGACGCAACTGTAGGTCACTTCGAGCGAGGTTAAATACAAATCGCTGGCGCCCGTGTTCGTCAAACTGAAGAAATACGGGTCGGAATCGAACACGAGTGCGAGCCCCGAAGTCAATATTTCCACATCGTCCAAGGTGTCGATTGTAGGGCCGGTCTTCAAAGTGGCTTCCCCTCCGGTGAAAACGGCGACCACCGATTTCATGGAGGTGATCCGGGTGTCGGAATCATTGGACAAGGTTCCGGTTTCGTCCAGGACCGCGTGTTGGCTCAAAGACCGTTTGGCCAAGGTATAGTTGAAATTGACGTAGCGGGCAGCTCCGCCACCGTTGCCGAAAAGGTCCATGGCCAGGCTGGTTGGAGTATTGGTTTCATCAAGCCTGATCGTATACGTGGGGCTTTCCCCGAACGTCAATTTGTTAAATGATTGGCCTGCATGGCTGATGGTAAACGCTGCGAAGGTGGCAATCAAGCCGAAGGTGGTCAGCATCATTTGAATCTTTTTTCGGCTCAAACGATTGATGGTTCTCATGAGAAATCTCCTTTTGAGGAATGTCAAATAAGCGCCAGATCGGCGAGGCATGGCGCGCGCCTTTAAGATAATAATGAATCGTGGTTATACTCGTATTGTATAATCGTTATTCAAAATAAGTCAACCAATCGCGGCCTTTTAATTATATAAGCTGGTTTAACCCAATATCATCAAGCCGTCATTATGACGTGTTGGCCACGATTATCCGACTTGTCGGCATTTATTTAGTGGTTACCCGTTTTTTCGATTCGTATATTTGGTGTGGAGCAATTCGTGGGATTTGTGGCCGCACGGTTCAATCAGGAAGTCGCGATAAATGGCCTGGATCATCGGGTTTTCATGCGATTTCCGAATGATGGATTTCTCATCGATTTCATATATCGATTCGCTGCGCCGGGCCCGCTTCGCCTTGGTGGTCCCGTAAGGTTGGCCCCCGCCGCCGATGCAGCCGCCGGGGCAGGCCATCACTTCGATGAAGGCGTAGGGCGAGGTCCCGTCCTTCACTTGCTGGGCGACCTTGCGGGCGTTGCCGAGGGTGTGGGCGACGGCCACTTTGTAGCAGTGGCCTTGAATCTCGACTTCGGCTTCCTTGATGCCGTTGATCCCGCGCATGCCGACGAAGTTAATTTCTTCAAGCGGGCGTGCGTCGAGGACTTCCTTGACAGTGCGGAGGGCCGCTTCCATGACCCCGCCGGTGACTCCGAAGATGGCGGCGGCGCCGCTCGTGGTTTGACACGGATCGTCAAAGGGGGCTTTCTGAAGTTCCCGGAAATCGATGCCCATCTGCTTGATCATCTTGCCCAATTCGCGCGTCGTCAAGACGGCGTCGACGTCGTGATCGGTTTCCGCGGTGGCCATCTCGGGCCGTTTGGCTTCGTACTTCTTGGCCGTGCACGGCATGATCGAGACGACGTAGAGGTTTTTGGGATCGATTTTTGCCCGTTCGGCATAATAGCTCTTGATGATGGCCCCGAACATTTGCTGGGGCGATTTGCATGAGGAAATATGGCTCAATATTTCAGGAAATTCATGTTCGGCGAAGCGGATCCAGCCGGGGCAACATGAAGTAATGAGCGGCAGCGGCCCGCCGTTTTTCATCCGGTTGATGAATTCATGTCCTTCTTCGATGATGGTCATATCGGCGGTGAAATTCGTGTCGAAGACGCGGTCGAACCCGAGCATTTTAAGCGCGGCGACCACCTGTCCGGTGACGATGCTTCCCACAGGTAAACCAAGTTCCTCGCCGAGCGAGACCCGGATGGCCGGCGCCACTTGGACGACGACGTGTTTGTCGGGATCGTGAAGGGCGTCCCAGACAATTCCGGTGTCATCCTTTTCGATGATGGCCCCGACCGGGCACACGGCGGCGCATTGGCCGCAATAGGAACAAAAGACTTCGTTTAGGTGATTCCCATAAGCCGGGGAAACCATCACTTCGTGGCCGCGGCCCATGACTTCCAGCACGGCGATGTTTTGGACCGTGCGGCACACGTCGACGCAGCGGCCGCATTTGATGCAGCGGTTCGGGTTGCGGACCAAACACTCGTTCCCGTCGTCGAGCGGTTTCGGGTCAAGCGATGAGGGAAAGCGGTTCGTTTCGATGTTGAGGCTCCGGGCCAGTTTCTGAAGCTCGCAGTTCATGTTGCGGGCGCAGGCTGGGCAGTTGCTGTCGTGGTTGGCCAAAATCATTTCGACGATGATCTTTCGGGCGTTGAGCACGCGCGTGGAATGGGTCTTGATGTTCATCCCTTCGCGGACCGGGGTCGAGCACGAGGTGACCAAACCCTTTTGGCCCTCGATTTCCACCACGCAGACGCGGCAATCGTTTTTGACGTCCAAATCAGGATAATGGCACAGGGTCGGTAAGTCGATGTTGTGCAAATGGGCCGCTTCTAGGATCGTGATGCCGGATGGAACGTCCATTTCCACGTTGTTGATCTTAATGTGCGGCATGGTCGCGTCCCTCCTCGGTCGAGCTCAGCTCGATCCGGTCGATGTATTTGGAACGGAAATAATGCAGGGTCGATATCGTGGCCGTGGCCGCCGTCTGGCCAAGGCCGCACAAGGCGGTCTGGTGGATGGTCCGGGCTAGCATCTCGAGCAAGGTCAAATCGCTTTCGGTGGCTTGATAGCGCGCGAACTTTTGCAACAACTTGTTCATCTGATAGATGCCTTCGCGGCACGGGGTGCATTTCCCGCACGACTCGTGGGTGAAAAACGCCCCGATGCGCAGGAGCAACTCGAACATGTCGAAGCGTTCGTCAATGACGATGATCGCCCCGGCGCCGGTCTTTGATTCGAAAATTTCAAACCGCTCGTAGTCGATGGTGAGGTCGAGCAGGTATTCGGGGATGATCGGTCCGCAGGCCCCGCTCAGTTGGACCATCTTGATTTTGTGGCCTTTTTCGGGTCCGCCGCCGAAGGTCTTGATGACCTCGCGCAAAGAAACGCCGAAGGGTACTTCGTATACTCCTTTATGACGGACGTTGCCCGACAAGCTGATAAGTTTGGTCCCGGTCGAAGATTCGGTCCCAATCAGGGAAAAGGCTTTACCGCCAATTTCAAGAATGGTGGTGACGGTGGCCAAAGTTTCGACGTTGTTGATAAGCGTCGGTTTTCCAAAAAGGCCGTTCGTGGTCGGGAAAGGCGGTTTCACCCGGGTGCGCCCGGCTTTGCCTTCGATTGATTCAATCAGGGCGAATTCTTCGCCGCAGACATACGATCCGGCCCCGCGCCGGATTTCGATGTCGAAGTTGAAATCCTTTTTAAGGATATTATTGCCTAAGAAACCCTTTTTCCGAGCGGCGTCGAGCGCCAACGACAAGATGTCGTAGGCTTCCTTGTATTCGCCGCGGAGATAGACAAACCCGTGCGCGACCCCGGTCGCGTAGGCGACGATGACCATTCCCTCGATGATCTGGTGGGGATTGTTTTCGATCAGGTGGCTATCCTTGAAGTTGCCCGGTTCGCCTTCGTCGGCGTTGCAGATCAAATACTTGGGTTCGGCGGTCTGCGCCGCCACGGCCTTGAGCTTGAGTGCCATCGGGAACCCGGCCCCGCCCCGGCCTCTCAAACGGGAAATCTCGATTTGCTCGATGATCTTATCTTTTCCGATCTTAAAGGCTCTCTTGAGCATCTTGTAGCCGTTGTAGGATATGTAGCTACCAATCGAACGAGGGTCAATCTTGCCGATGTTCTTGGTAATCAGTTTATGTTCAATCATGGCGGTACTCCCGGCAATCTTCAATTAGCTTCTGGAGCCGTTCCTCGGTGATCGGCTTATGGATCGTCTCGTTGATGCGGATGGCCGGGGCCCCGTCGCAGGACCCGAGGCAGCTCGTGTATTCGAGGGTGAATAACTGGTCCGCGGTGGTCTTCCCCATCGGGATGCCGAGCATTTGTTCAAGCGTGGCCACGACGTCGAATTTCGCCGAGATGTAGCAAGGGACGTCGCGGCAAACTTGGATAATGTATCGGCCGCGAGGGACTAGCGAGAAAAACGAATAGAAAGCGACGACCGAAGCCACATGGCTTTCAGGAATCGAGAGGTACTCGGCAATCGTCTTCAGCTCGGCTTTCTCCAGGTGTTGGGTCGGCTTGCTTCGTTGGTAGGTCGAAAGTATTTCCAGCAAAAAAGTCTTGTCCGGCTGGTATCGGCGCAAAAATTGGGCCAATTCCATGAAAGAACTCCCATTCTATCAGTTATCATGAAACTGATTAAAGGCAACAATGTTAACTTTTCCTTCATACTATCACTTTGACGTCGCTATCAATAGGTTTCGGGCCGGCAAACATTTATAAAGTAATTTACACTAGTCATAACCGAAAATGTCATTTTCGGTTACTTCGACTATTAAGTCGTCAACCGCAACCAATCGTATTCAGAGTTTCAGAACGGATTGGTTCATAAAATTTGAATCTAGGCCATAAATGGCTGACCCGCGCCGGGGCAAATCAGTGTAAAATAATGAAAAGACTTTTTTTCCAAATTAGGGGGCGGCACTGATGGCCAACTACGATGTCGTGATTGTGGGAGCCTGCACCGCAGGCACGTATTTTTCCCAGCTTTTAGCCAAGCGAGGATTGAAGGTCCTCGTCATCGACAAGGACAAGGAAGAAAACCTCTCCAAACGGTTGGACATTTTCCACTTCACGCG
>JBAZHG010000030.1:0-10894 GCA_041652475.1 Bacilli bacterium | reverse complement strand
GGTTTGTGGGGCAAGAAAAAATATATTTTTTGATTGCCTTTATCGCTTTTGTGAGGATGTTTGACTCGAAATCGTCTCCGTCTCGATCATTATGATCCGCTTGAATCCCCCTGCCCGGGTTCATTGTGATTGACCGGGGGGTGTGCTATATTTGAGGTAATCACAGACGTGGCCTTTTCAAGGCTTCGCGATACATTGTCATCATCATTGTTTCTGCATGGTTTGTCCATGTAATCAACCCTCGAGGAGAAACACATGAAAAATTCACGATATTGGCTGACGTTTTTGCTTTGCTTCCCTTTATTGGCCGGATGCGGATCCGGAACCATCGACGATCCGCCGGAATTCGTCGAGATGCGGCTTGAAGACGATAAGGTGGTGGTTTCCACCTCGCTATCGGCGAAAAACCATCTTAAGATGCTTGGAGAATACGACGAGGATATCTATAGCCACATGGCTTTCACCGTCGTGGTGGAAACTAGCGGTTTGAACTACGACTTGCTCTATAGTGTCGAACTCAACGACAGCCTGCTCGGGCCGTGCGTCTACACCGACCAATCGGATACCTATCACGCCGCCTCGAACATCACGGTCGAGGCCGACCAAAGCTACACGACGACGGTGTCCTTGACGATACCCGGCTCCACCGTGCACGACACCTACTTGTCCGACCGGACCATCACGCTTACGAAAATCCTCTTCTCGCGCGACACGGTCGACGGGACCTTCCCGGCCGACATTCCCGAAAACGCCACCAAGGTTTTGAATTTCCAAGTCCACGCCGTCGACTATCTAGACAGCGACCTCGGATACCAGGTCCAGATGACCGACGGATTGATCGATGTCGTCATCAAGCCAGATACCCCCGAATACACATCGGCCGAGACCGCGGGTGAAACAGACTTCGTGATCCCGGCCGAGATAAACGGCTATGCGATCCGAAGCGTCTTTCTCCAGGATTTGGATTGGATCACCTCATTGACGATTAACGGAGCGTCTGAGGACGTCTTCATTTTGGGTGAATTCCCGCTCTTGACGACGATGGCGATATCGGGTCTTTTATATGAACCGCCAGCCTTGGATCCGCTTCGCAAACACCTGACGATCAACGGCCGATTCGACCTGCTGACTACCATTACAATCGAAGATTGTGATGGCTACAACCTGTTTTTGGCCGAGAATACTTTCGTGGAAAACGACGATTACGACACCTACAAAACCACACCAGGCGGGACCTTGTACGATTTCCCGGAATTGGCGACGCTGACGATCAATGATTCCTCATTGAATTGGGTTTGGATCGGATACGACAACCTCGGTTATCCGTTCCCGAAATTGGCGACCCTGAGCGGCTCGAATTTCCATGCGGGCGAAATATTTTTCGGAAAAGAAGCCAACGCCTTCACGAAACTGACATCCTTCGAGATTGATGAGGGCATCATCGGCAATATTCATATTGCCGGTAACAAACCCGAATCGGAGACGCCGGCCCTTTTAAGTTTGACTGAAGGCACCTATGACTACATCGACGTCAAAGGCTCCCTCGTCGGCAACCTCGACTTGACGGGCTCGACGGTCAAAACGGTCCAGTTCCATGGCGGGACGACCTATCCCTCGGCTTTGGCGTCCTTCGTGCTTGACGGCGTCACCTTTGGTGATTTCAGTCCTTCGATTGTGATTGACGACCATCATCCCAATTTGGCGACGATCGAACTGCGCAACATGCCAACGCTAAACGTCATCACGATCGGCACCGACGTCGATGAATTTGACAACCTCGAAACGATTGCCTGCAGCCATATCGCCGCCAACAGCATCCACATTGGCCTGCGGGAAACCGAATTCCCGAAGTTGACCGAGTTGAGCTTTGATGACGTCGCGCTGACCGGCGACTTGCGGATCGGCGATGAAGGGTCGACTTTCCCATTGCTTGAAGAAATCACGATCACGAATTCGAGTTTCGCCAATTTGCGAATCAGCCGCCTCGGCGATTATTTCGCCACTCTCGGTTTGATTTATCTAAATGACGTCACGATGACCGGCGCCTGCGAGATTAACTACATCCATGCTCCTTATTTGGAGACGGTCGTCTTGATTGACGTTGCCGCCGCCTCCTTAATCGTCGCCCCGCTTCTCGATGAAACGGAAACCTATGCCGTCTATATCGACGGTTTGGATTTGGACAACAATCCGAATTTCAACAGCGACTGCGGACACATCTATTTGAACCTGGTCGACGTGACTAGTTGGGAATACTATACGGCGGTCAATGCCTTGGGTATCCCGATGTCGACCGGAACCTACTCGCCCTCATAAACCATTCACAATCGTTATATTAACAAAGCGTCGTTCGGCATTTGGTTTTTTGCCCGCAAAGATGCGCGTTCTTTGGTATGATTGTGTTAGCAAAACCCGATTGAAAAGAGGTTTCATCATGGATACGGATACCGTCGTCGTCAAGTTTGACACCCACTACGTCGGAACGCTCGAGTCGCCCACGGCGACCGTGGCCCTGGGCTCGCAGCCCAACGGGGCGATGCCCTATCACCTTTTATATGGTGCTTTGGCGTCGTGTTTCTATTCGAACTTCCTCAGCATTTCCAAAAAGAAACGCTTGACCTTTAAAGACGCCAGCATCACAGTCTCGGGGATAAAACGCGAAGAGATGCCCGCCACGCTGAAGACCGTCCATATCGAACTCGCCGTCACCGAACCAAGCAATGAAACCGGTTTGCGTTCGGCTGCCGAACTCGGAATAAAATACTGTTCTATTCACGAAACGATCAAACAGGTGGCCGAAATTACTTTGGATATAAAATTCATAAAATAATTTACTAGACACCTTTTTTGGCATTTGATGAATCGCCGTTAGGCGATTGGGCCTAACGAATAAGGCAACCAAGTAAGCAGTTACGGTTGTCTTTATATTTTATCTTCTTCTTTTCGGGGATCGGTCGACAAAATGCGCGGAAGCAACCAAGTGCATGAGGAAACATTTCGGAAGTATTTTTTGACCGAAGCAAATAAGTAATAAACATACGAAGAAGTCGCGAGTTCAATCCTCGAATGAGGAAAAAACCATCCTTTTGGATGGTCTTATTCACGCGTGGAGAATGGTTTTATTCGTCTCTTTAGAACTAGCTTGTTTTTCGACATAAGTTGACGACTACCAAAGCGTCGGCGTCGAGCCGACGTAATGCCATTTGCCGGTTATTTCGGTGGCACTGTACCACCAATAGGTAACCTTTAAGGTTTGATCGGCGTTCCAACCATCATTCCATCCGCCCGGTTTTGAAGGCGCTTCGCAGTAGATGGTCGCCGAAGCGACGCCCACAAATACCGAAGCCCCCATCGAAGTGACTGTGTCTTGAATTATGACGTAGAAACCGCTGCCGCAATAGGCGAAAGCCGTCGCTTCAATGCTGGTCACGCTTGTGGGAATCACGATCGAAGTCAAACTGGTGTTGGTTCTAAACACATCCACTCCGATGCTGGTGACGGTTGACGGAATGTTAACCGTGGCTAGCGAGACACAACTTCTGAAGGTACCGTGCTGAAGCCTCGTGATCACGCTGTTGTTGACGACCGTGGCGAGGCTCGAACAACCATCGAAAGCGTAGCGTCCGAGGTAAGTGACCGAACTTGGTATCGTCACGCTTGTGATGGTTGAACCTTCGAATGCAAAATCAGAAATGGACGTCGTTCCGGTCGGAACCGTCACCACTCCGGTTGCGGTTGTTCCATCTATAATCACATTATTCGCGATGACGAGATGGTCCTCGCGAACCAATCGCGCCGCGGTGAGCCATGGCGTGCCTAAAAAAGCATCATTTTCGAAATTAATGGCCGTTGACGGAATGTCAATGTCCGCTAAGGAAGTACAACCATAAAAAGCTTGTTCTTTGATCGTGGTCAGCGCGCTTGGGAGCGTCAAACTCTCCAAGAGGCTATAACCCGAAAATGCGTATGAACCAATCGTCGTTACGTAGCGATTGCCATAAACCGTCGGGATGACGATCGAAGTGGCGCTCGTGGGAACCGAGCCGTTATCAACCGTGTATGTTTGACCGTCGCCATTTAAACTGAAGCTTAAACCGGACGTCCCGACCGTCTGATCGACGAATTCGCAGGTGTAATCGATTCTCAATGTGTAAATATTCACGGTATCCGGGCCATTGTTCACCAGTCTGAAGTAGGACGGTTCATGCGATAGGGGTATCGTTTGCGAGGTATTGGTAATGACGATGTCTTGAGTGGCGTAGGTCGATGACGAGTAGCCGTAACTCAAAATCAAAGAACCGGCGCCAATCGCAATCTGCATTTCCCGCAAACCCGTGATCGGGCTCGTGTTTTTCAGGCTGCCGCCGTCGCCGTTGATGCCCAAAAAGCCGTCTGGGATGACTTTTGGGAATACCGTGGCGACAGTAATAATGTTGCCGCTTGGAGTATTGATCGTGCCTGAGGTTGAGTCAATGAACGTAATCTTGTTGGTGCTGTTCAGATTGAGCGACAAGGCGTCGGGCGTTTCTTCTCCTTGAGGGGCGATAAGCGGCGTTTGGTAATTACGTTCACTGGACCATTTTCCCAAACCGATAACAAAAGAGAATCCCAATGCGAAAAGTAAGGTGCCTCGAAGATAGTTTCCTAATCTCTGGCGTGAGTAATTGCCGTGTTTCATGTTGTTCGCCTATCGTTTAAAATGAGTCAACAATATCGACAAATATTTGAATATCTTCTATTAACTTCAGTATAGATAGGAGGTTCTCATTAGTCAATCCATTAAGGACCGCTGATTTTTCTCATCGCAACATTGCATCACGCATATAAAAAGGTATTTTTTGTGTCGTCGATCGATCGCATGTTTGAAGGGTAAGTCAATATATCGTATCTGACGTCTTTTGTTCGATGACAACGTCTGGAACGTCGCTAAGAGGCCAATATCCTCAGGGTTATATACTTTTTATATAAAAAGCACCCTGCGATCTTAATGCAAGGTGCTCTCTATGTGTTTATATGTGCTTTGGATGCTGCGTATTATTGCATCCACCTGTTGGCACACGGACGCAAAACACCCCATTTGACAAATAACCGTTCCCTACTGTGTCACACATATCGGTCGCCTATGTGAGCCTCTTCGGGCCGTATGTGCCCTATGTTGATGTGCCCCGCGTTTTGCGTCCCTGTGCCAACAATTCAGTTATTTCCCTATAGCCGCATAAATGAAAAGAGACCCTGATGTACAAGGTCTCTATGTGCTTGATAGTGCGTAACGATTATTTGTCTCTAGACGTATTTTGTCTTTGGACAATTACACCACCTGTCATCGAACAAACGCATATAAGTCGTATGAGCCAATAATTTGTATCGCGCCGCTTTTTGTTCGATGACACCTTTTGTAACGTCGCCATTAGGTTAATATCCACTGTGGTATCTACTATGTAGATAAAGAAAAAGGTAACCAAGTGGATTATTACAAGGTTACCTCTATGTTTCTATGTACTTTGGATGATACGTATTATTGCATCAACCGTGATATACGAGTGTGTCTCGTTACACCACCGCGACTAATCCATCGCGAATGGTAGCAATGCGACGAAGCGGGCGTTTTTGATCGCGAGGGCCAATTCCCGTTGGTACCGGGCGCTGGTGCCGGTGACCCGGCGCGGCGAGATCTTGCCGTTGGGCGAGATGAAGCGCTTCAGTAATTCGACGTCTTTATAGTCGATGTACGCGATCTTGTTCTTCGTGAAATAACAGACTTTTTTACGAGGTCTGAGCTTTTTAAATGCCATGGTGTTTCCTTTCTATCGGTTAAAACGGTAAGTCGTCGTCAACGATGTCGATCGACTCGAGGTTCTTGTTGTCGTCGCTCGGTTCATCGGCCGGGAAGCTTTCTTCGGCTCGAGCTTCGGTGGAGCTGCCTTTCGGTTCCAGGAATTGGACCGAATCGGCGATGACTTCGATGACGTTGACCTTGCGGCCTTCTTTGTTTTCATAGGAACGTTGTTGCAAGCGTCCTTCTAAACCGACCAAACTTCCCTTGCGGGTGTATTTGGCCATGTTGTCGGCGGTGGCTCCGAATGCCGTGCAATTAATGAAGCTCGTCGAGCGTTCGGCCCCGTTTTTGACGCGGTTGTCGATAGCGACGGTGAAGGAATTGACGGACATGCCGGTGGCGGTGCGGCGCAGGTCGGGATCTTTGGTCAGACGACCGACTAGAACAACGCGATTAATCATAACGTTACCTCCTATGATTTAATCTTTATCGACGGTGATTAGATGACGAAGTAATGCCGGGTTAATCTTGCCGAGCCGGTCGAATTCGACGGTGGCTGATGGTTCCGCGGTGATCTTCAGTACGACGTAATAACCTTTTTTCTGGTCTTTGATTTCGTAGGCCAGTTCGCGCGAACCCCATTCGCTCACATTGCGGATTACCGCACCGTTGTCGGTGAGAACCGCATGCAATTTGGCGATGGTTTCCTGCCGCGAGGCTTCATCAAGGTCATCACGAATGATGTACATGATTTCATACTTGGGCATAAACATACCTCCCTATGGTCATTCTGGCTATCATCCACTGATAGCAGAGAGTCAATTGATATGGCCTTCACTCCATACCTAAGAGATTATATTTTATATTATATACTTTGTAAAGGAACAAATTCGCGGGCGTTTTTTTGCCCTCGATTATTAATAGTGGCCCCATTTCGGGAATGGACAAACAAATCAGCGGTTGCGCAAAGTCGGGAACAAAATGACCTCGCGGATCGAGGAGCTGTTGGTCATCAGCATGACCATGCGGTCGATCCCGATGCCGATGCCGCCAGCCGGCGGCATCCCGTATTCGAGCGCTTCGAGGAAATCGACGTCGACGTCGTTGGCCTCTTGGTCGCCGAGGATCTTGGCTTGGACTTGGGCTTGGAACCGCTCGTTTTGGTCGAGCGGGTTGTTAAGTTCGGTAAAGGCGTTCGCGTATTCGGAGCCGTCGATGAAAAGCTCGAACCGCTCGGTGAAGCGCGGGTCGGCGCTTTTCTTGGCAAGAGGGCTGATTTCGATCGGGTGGCCGTAGACGAAGGTCGGCTGTTCCAACTTCTTTTCGCAGTACTCTTCAAAGAAGGCGTTGATGACGTGTCCGTAGGTCAGCTGGTGTTTGGCTAGATGAATTTCATGCTTTTCGGCCAAAGCCAAGGCTTCCTCAAGCGGCATCTTGGCAAAGAAATCGATGCCGGTTTGTTCCTTGATCAATTCAACCATGTGAACTTTCCTAAACGGCTTTTCAAGGTCGATGACTTTTTCGCCCCAGGGCAGTTTCAACGAGCCGTTGACTTTCAAGGCCACGGCCCGGAAGAGCGCTTCGGCCAAAGCGGCCATGTCTTCGATGTCGCCGTAGGCTTGATAGGCTTCGATGGTGGTGAACTCGGGATTGTGGCGCGTGTCGATGCCTTCGTTGCGGAACAATCTCCCAATCTCATAGACGCGCTCAAGTCCTCCCACGAGGAGCCGTTTCAAGGGCAGTTCGGTGGCGATGCGCAGGTTGAAATCGCGGTCGAGGGCGTTATGATGGGTGACAAACGGCCGGGCGGCCGCCCCGCCGAGGGTCGACTGTAGGATCGAGGTCTCGAATTCGACGAAGCCGTTTCCGTCCATGAACGATTGGATCGTGCGGATGATTGTAGCCCGGGCTAAGGCGATGCGGCGGGCGTCTTCGTTGACGATCAAATCGACGTAGCGGCGGCGATAGCGTTCCTCGACGTCGACGAGGCCGTGGTATTTTTCAGGCAAAGGCCTTAAGGCCTTGACCAAATGCTCGTATTTTTCGACCCGGATCGTGATTTCGCCCGAGTGGGTCAGCATGACCCGTCCGGTGACTCCGATCAAATCGCCGAGGTCGGCCAAATCGATCAGTTCGTAGACGCTCTCGCCGACGACGTCCTTCTTCAGGTAGCATTGGATCGAGCCGTAACGGTCCAAAAGATGCAAAAAGCTGGCTTTGCCCATGCGGCGGATCGAGACGATCCGTCCGGCGATGGTCACGTGCTTATCGAGCGTTTCGAGTTCCTCGGCGGTCTTACCTTCGGCCAAGGCTTTGACTTGCTTGCTGTCGGAATCGGTAACGAATTTATGTCCGAACGGGTCGATGCCCCGCTCTTCGTACTTGGCGAGTTTCGCGCGTCGGACCAATTGCTGTTCTTGTAATTCTTCCATGGTGATTCATCCTTTGTCTTTCATATTATAGTCAAATAAACTCATTTACCCATAGATATTCCGCCGGCGGATGTCCTTCAATAGGCCATCCAGTTCGGCGAATGTATTCAATTGGCTCAATCTTAGTTTGTAGGGTTTCATGCCCGGATAGCCCTGAAGGAAATGGACCCCGAGCCCGCGCAGTTCCTTGATGGCGACGTGTTCGCCTTTGAGGGCGACCAGCCGTTTGGCCAACTGCCGGAGATAGATGAGCTGCTCGGCTAAAGTGGCGTCTGGCAGCGTCTTCCCCGAACGGAAGTATTCGCTCAGTTGGGCGATGAACCGCGGCCGGCCGAGCCCGCCTCGGGCCACCATGACGGCGCTGGCCTTGGTGATATCTAATGCCTTCTGGGCGTTTTCGATCGAGTCGATGTCGCCGCTGATGACAAGCGGGACTTTCATGTTCAGCCCAAGATCGCGGATCTCCTCGTGGCGGGCGCTCCCTGAATATATTTGCTTGGTGGTTCGGGTATGGATGGCAATCAGGCTGACGCCGGCTCGTTCGAGCCGTTCGGCGATGTCCTTGACGTTGATGTTTTCATCATCCCAGCCAATCCGGATTTTCGCCGTGATCGGTTTAACGCTGATTTTAACTAGTTCGGCCATCATCGCTTCGAGTTCCTCGGGACGCGTCAGCCAAGCCGAACCGGCCCCGTTCTTGGTCACTTTCGGCATCGGGCAGCCAAGGTTGACGTCGATGAAATCATAATCGCTTTTCATCGATTGAAGTTTCTTGACCGCGGCCACGAGCGTCTCGGCCTTGCTGCCAAATATCTGGACCCCGATCGGATGTTCGCCCGGGTCAATGTCAAGGTATTTCATGGTGTTGCGGCTATCGTAGATGATCCCGCAGTCGGATACCATCTCGGTATAAAAAAGGTTCACGCCGAAGCGTTTCATGAAGACGCGATAAGCCCGGGTGGTGATGCCGGCCATCGGAGCGAGGACCACCTGTCCCTTGACCGGGATGTCAGCGAATTTCCACATCGAAAAAAGGGAAGGCTAAGCCTTTCCCTCCTCGGCGTCTTTTTTCTCGGCTTCCGGCGCCGGAGCGGCCGACTTGCCGTTTTTGCCGTTCTTGCCGTTCGGCAATTGGCGGTGCTCCAACAGGTATTGGATTTCCTCGGCGGCGATCGTTTCTTTTTCGAGAAGCGTCTCGGCGAGAAGGATCACGTCTTCTTTGTGTTCGGTTAAAACCCGATGGGCTTCTTGGTGGGCCTCGTCGATGATCTTACGGACCTCGGTGTCGATTTCATAGGCGATTTGCGTCGAAAAATTCTTTTGGACCGAGGTATAATCGCGGCCAAGGAAGACCGAGGAACTGTCGTTTTCGTATTGGATCGGGCCGAGCGAGGACATCCCGTATTCGGTCACCATCAAGCGGGCGATGCGGGTCGCCACCTCGATGTCGTTTTGGGCCCCGGTCGAAATGTCCGAGAAGAAAATTTCTTCCGAGGACCGGCCGCCGAGGTAGCCGATGATCCGGGCAATCAACTCTTTCTTGGTGATCAAGAAGCGATCTTCGTCGGGAGTCATCATCACGTGGCCGCCGGTGCGTCCGCGCGGGACGATGGTGATCTTTTGGACTTTGTCGGAATGTTTTAAATTCAAGCCGATGATGGCATGGCCGGCTTCGTGGTAGGCGATGGCCCGCCGTTCGTGCTCATTCAAGGCCCGGCTCGTTTTGGCCGGCCCGGCGATGCGACGGTCGATCGCTTCGTCGATGTCTTCGATCGTCACTTGTTCGCGGCTGCCGCGCACGGCCAGAATGGCCGCTTCGTTCAGGATGTTTTCGATGTCGGCACCCGAAAAGCCGACCGTGCGTCGAGCCAATCCGTCGAAGTCAATCGAAGGATCGATTTTCTTGTTGCGGGCATGGACCCGGAAGATGGCCGCCCGGCCGATGCGGTCCGGAAGGTTGACGGTGATTTGCCGGTCGAAGCGCCCCGCCCTTAAAAGAGCCGGGTCGAGCACGTCTTCGCGGTTGGTGGCCGCGATGACCATGACCCCGGAGTTATCCGAGAATCCGTCCATCTCGACCAATAGTTGGTTCAAGGTTTGCTCGCGCTCGTCGTTGCCCCCGCCCATGCCGGCCCCGCGTTGGCGGCCGACGGCATCGAGTTCATCGATGAAAACGAGGCACGGCGCCGTTTGCTTGGCGCGGCGGAACATGTCGCGGACGCGCCCGGCTCCCACGCCGACGAACATTTCGACGAAATCGGCGCCCGAAATCGAATAGAAGGGGACCCCGGCTTCGCCGGCGACGGCTTTGGCCAGCAGGGTCTTACCGGTTCCGGGAGGCCCGACCAATAAGACGCCACGGGGAAGTTTGGCCCCGAATTTCGAGAATTTCTTAGGATCTTTCAAGTACTGGACGATTTCGACCATCTCGGCCTTTTCCTCTTCGCACCCAGCCACGTCGGAGAAGCGCACCTTCGAGGTGTCTTCGCGGCGAGCGCGCGACTTGTTGAATTCGAGCGCTTTGCTGTTGGAACTGTTCACCGAGGCGTTCATGCGGGCGAACAGGAAGAAAAACAAGGCCGCCGAGCCGCCGATCAAAAGGATGGTGGGACCCCAGGTTTCGAACCAATTGGTTTGGAAGGCGTTTTCGCTCGTCCAGACTTTTTCGTTGTACCAGAAGGATCGG
>JBAZHG010000029.1:0-10946 GCA_041652475.1 Bacilli bacterium | reverse complement strand
TCTTCCGATCTTTACTTGATTCAAAAAGTGTCCAGATAATTGGGTACATATCAAATCGTATGAAAATCACATTTGCGTGTGATTTTTTCTTTTCTAAAGAAAAGCATCGCGCGTGACAAAACCTTAGGTATCCGTATAATGAAAATGAAAGCAGGATTGTATATGAAAATTATCGACTTATTGAAATTGCGTCGTTCGCAATATGATTTGACCGCCGTGTCCGCTTTGGATCGAAAAACCTTATTGGAACGCCTTGCCTCGGTGATCGAGCAATCGCCGACCGGGTTCAACAGCCAAAGCAGCCGGATCGTCGTCTTGTACGACGGCCGCCATGAAGAGTTTTGGAATCTCGTGCTTCAAGGCATTGACAAGGAGATCGGCCACGACGCGGCCGCGTTTGAAAAGAGCCGACAGAAAATAGCCGGGCTCAGCCGCAGCGCCGGGACGATTCTTTTCTTTGAAAATGAAAAGATTAATAGCGACCTCAAAGACAAATTTCCACTGTACGCCGCCAACATCTCCGTCTGGGCGGAGCAATCCCAGGGGATGCTTCAATTGGCGGTGTGGACCATGTTGGCCGAAGCCGGCATGGGAGCCTCGCTCCAGCACTATGCCGAATTGGTCGCCCCCAAGCTCCAAACCATGTTGAGTCTGGACCCCGATTGGCGCTTGGTCGCCCAGATGCCGTTTGGAATTCCCAATAGCCATCCGGCCCCGAAAGCGAAAGTACCCGGTACTGATCGCGTCATCGTATTGGAATAACCAAAAAGGAAAAACCGAAGGCCCCACTGTGGGGCTTTTCATTTTAAGGGGCTCATTTATGGGATTAAATGCTAATATGTTAGTGCCATGAAAAAAATCACCGAATTGTTCACCCGACCGATCGCCCACCGCGGTCTCCACGATGACCGCCGCGTCGAAAATTCACTTTCCGCTTTTGCCGCCGCCATCGAGAAGCGATTGCCCTTTGAGCTCGACATCCACCTGATGAAGGATGGCACGATCGTCGTCCATCACGACGACAGTCTCAAGCGCCTGTGCGGCGTCGACCGCCTTTTGAAAGAAATGACCCTTACCGAATTGAAGGCGATTACCTTCACTGGTTCCAACGAGCGGGTTCCCACCTTCGCCGAGGTATTGGACTTGACCCAAGGCCAAGTGCCGATTCTTGTCGAACTGAAGATATCGAATACTTTCGACCCGGCTTTCGCCGAAGCCTTGCTAAAACTGCTCGAAGCATATCCCTACAAGGACAAGATCGCCCTCCAATCGTTTAATCCATACGCCGTTAGGTGGTTGAAAGACCACACCGACGATTATCTGGTCGGCCAACTTTCCTCGGCCAAATTGCCGGGACAAAAAGCCCATGTCCAATTATTGTTCAAAACTTTGTTGGTCAATCGGATTTCCCATCCCGATTTCGTTTCATTCGACGTCACCCATTTGCCCTCTTGCTTTGTCAAATGGGCCAGACGGCGCCGCCCGATCATCGCTTGGACCATCGACGATGAAAAGAAACGGAAAACCGCCCTTGAGAACGCCGACCAATTCATCTTCGAAAGGATTAATATTTAACGGTTGAACGATAGCTTGCCAATTACAATTTCATTGTAATAAGGTTTTTTAGTTATGCTATACTATCAACGTTGCAGGTGAACTTATGAACATTTTCCAAAGCCTAGTCATGCAAAAGATCGACGCCCACAAAGCTGGCACGTGCCATCACGACGTGGTCATCGTCGACGAGAAACAAATCAAGAGCGTCTTCCTCCCGATCGTCGGGCCGAATGGCGCCGAAATCGAACTATTCGCCAAGGAAGGCGACCACGTCGACGTCGGGACCCCAATCGGCCGGCGCAAAGACTTCTACGTGCCGATTTTCAGTTCCGTGTCCGGGACGGTCAAAGGCAAGGTCAATCGCTATAATCCCATCGTCGGTCGTGCCACCCCGCACTATGAAATCGAAAATGATTTTTTGGGTACTAGAGCTAAACCGCTGACCACCGTCACCATGGAAGCCGCTCGCGAAGAGTTGGTGGCCGCCATCAAAGAAGCCGGTTTGGTTGGATTGGGCGGAGCCGGATTCCCGACTTACGTCAAATACGAAAACGTCAAAGGTATCGACACCTTGATTATCAACGGCGTCGAATGCGAACCATATTTGTCAACCGATTTCAAAGTCGGCGAAGCCTATGCCCTCGATGTCGTCAAAGGATCGGAACTTTTCCGTTTGGCCTGTGGCGCCGCTCGCGGCATCATCGCCATCAAGGTTAAAAAACCGGAACTCAAAGCAGCCCTCTTGGCTCAACTTGGCGAGTATCCCAACCTAAGCCTTGTCGAAGTCCCGAACGTCTACCCGATGGGCTGGGAACGCACCTTGATCAAAAAGCTGACCGGCCGCACTTACGACAAGCTCCCTTCGGAAGCCCATGTCCTCGTCAATAACTTAACTACCGCCTATGCGGCGGCGCGTTCGCTATTATATGGGGAACCATTGACCCATCGGATCGTGACCCTCTCGGGGGCCGGTCTCGTCAACGAGACGAATGTCCTCGTCCCGATTGGAACCCCGGTCGATTTCATCGTCAAATACATAGGCGGTTACGCCCAAGAAGAAGTCACCGCTTTTGCCGGCGGACCGATGAGCTCCAAGGCTGTCAGCGACGATACCTTCGTGATTCAAGCCCCCATGGGCGCCTATACCGTTTTGCCCCCTGCCGCGAATCAGGAAATCGCCTGCCTCCGCTGCGGCAGTTGCACCATGGCCTGCCCTGCCTATCTCCAACCAATCGAAATCAAAATCGCCCTCGACGGCAATAACGTCGACCGGCTTTTGAAACTCGACGTCATGCGCTGCGTCGAATGCGGCCTCTGTTCGTACGTGTGCCCTTCGAAGATCGAAGTTACCGAAGCGGTACGCAAGGCCAAAGTCAAAGTGCGAATTGCCCAAGCCAAAGCGGCATTCGCCAAGAAGTGAGGTCGTCTTTATGAAATTCATCGTCACTCCGGGCCCATACCAACGCGGCCAAACCAAAACCGGCATCATCATGCGCGATTTGATGATTGCGCTCTTGCTCGTTTGGGCGGCCGGCATCGCTTATAATTTCACGATTGGAACGGCTTACGGACTCAAGGCCATCTTGATGGTTTTGGTGGCCGCCCTCGTCACCCTTTTGTGCGACATCTTGGTCATGGCCATCCGCTATAAACCGGAAAAAGGCTCGTTCGGCCGCGTCCTATTGAAGGAAATTCGTCAAAACTTCAGTCTCGTCACCGCCCTTATCTTCGCCTTGACCTTGCCGATTGGTACTCCTTACTACGTAATCATCCTCGGAAGCATTTTTGGAACCCTTTTAGTCAAATATGCGTTCGGCGGCTTCGGCAACAACATCTTCAACCCGGCCGCTTTCGCCCGCATCTTCGTGGCTTTGACTTTTGCCAGTTCGCTCGTACCCCATTTAGGCGACGCGACCCTGGTCCCATCCCTGACCGCAGGCGCCACCATCACCTCGGCTTATGCCGGCGCCGGCCTTAAGTGGTTGACCGATTCGCTAGGCGGACTCAACGTCAATATGTGGCAGCTGTGGGCCGGTTTTTATTCGGGCGCCTTGGGCGAACCGTTCACGATTTTGATTTTGCTCCTTGGTGTCGCCTTGACCGCCCGCAAAGTCATCAACTGGCGCACTCCAGTATTCTATCTCGGCACTGTCGCCTTGACGGCCTTGGCCATCGCCTTGTTCGCCGGGCTTAATCCCCTTGATTACGTGTTGATTCATCTCGGCATGGGCGGCTTGGCTTTTGGCGCCGTCTTCATGCTGACCGATCCGGTCTCTTCGCCGACATCTCCTTTCGGCAAGGCTTTGATTGGTGTTATCGCCGGATTGATGACCGTTTTGATTCGGGTCCAAGGCCAACTCCCCGAGGGTGTGGTCTTCGCCATTGCCATCGCCAACGTCCTTTCACCATTGATCGATCGCCTGGCCACCAGCATGACCAACAAGAATTTCACCAAAAAATGGGTGACCATCGCCAGCGTGTTGATCGTTTCCTTGGCCATCAACGGCTCGATCGCCTTTGTCCGGGTCAAGGGCGCTAACCCTTCATCATCGAGTTCCGAATCGTCGACTTCCGAAGAACCGATCATCCCCTTTAAAGTATTGAACGGGTCGTTCGGCTCCTCCGCCTGCGACGAAGCCGATTATTGCCCGGTTCAAACGCAAACCGTCAGCGTCAATCTCGACAAAGATTTCACCATCCTGTCGATCGAACTGACCGGAGTCAATACCACCGGCGGCTCTTATCGAACCAATTGGAACGCGTCGGAAGCCGCTGTCGTCGCTTATTATGAAACCCTTTCGATCGCCGAAATCCAAGATTTGGATCCCTTGGCGCTTCCTTCCGATGCCCTCGTGGCCGGCGTGACCGAGACAAGCAAACGGTTGGCGCACGCGATCCAAGACGCCGTGGACGAAGTCGACGTATATGTCGGCACGGCCACCAGCAACGCCTTCCCGGACCATTACCCCGATCAAACGACGACGGTGACCGTTTATGTCATCGGCGGAGTCATCGAATCGATCGCCCTCAGCGGAACCATCACCACGGGCGGCAACTATCAAACCAACTGGAATAATGCATACGAGACCGTGTTCGACTACTACGTCGGGATGACCGTGGCCGATTTCTTGGCCCTCGGTTCCTTCCCGGCTGATAGCGATGCCTTTGTGGCCGGGCTCACATTCTCGGCTGAACGGCTCTACGACGCCATGGTCGACGCCTTGGTTGGTTAAGGAGGCTCATATGAACAAAACACTGAAATTACCACTCTTTCTCGGCGCCGTCTGCCTGATCTCAAGCGCCGCTTTGGCCGCCGTCAACGCCTGGACGGCCCCGATTATCTCCCAATATGAAGAAGATGCCCGCAACCGCGGTTATCTTCAAGCTTTGGGTCTTGAATCGAGCGCCGGCTACACGATGTCGGAAGTCATTGTCGCCGAAGGTGACCTTCTCGCTGGCGGCCTCACCGGATATGTCTATTTCATCGATGACGCCGATGAGAGCCTCTTCGGTGCCGTTTATAACGGTGAAGTCAACGGTTGGGAATCCGGCATCAAATTCCAAGTCGGGATATCCGAGGGGAAATTCACCGGCTACAACAACATTTCCAACACCGAAACCCCTTCGATTGGCGGTGCGTTCATCGCTTCGTTCAGCGAGATGATCGCCGGAGTGGCTTCTGATGACGAAACGGCCCTTAATGACGCTATCAGCGCCTACGTCGCCTCGGACCTTAAAGCCGCGCCGACATTCGCCGGGGTGACCCGCGGCGCTTTGGTGAACGCCCTTTTGGCAGCCGGGGTCCACTATGACACCTTGGAGGTGCCCGCATGAAAAAGCTCCAGATCATTTTCGAAGGAATGATTAAAAACAACTCGACCTTCGTCTTACTGCTCGGCTTATGCTCGATTTTGGCCAGTTCGGCCGCATTCTCTTCGGCCGTGGGCATGGGTGTCGCCGTCATCTTGGTCCTTATCACGACCAATATCCTCATATCATTGATTAGAAAAATTACCCCAAACGACATCCGGATCCCGGTCTTTATCGTGGTTATCGCCGCGGTGGTCACCATCATCCAAATGCTGATGAAGGCCTTTACTCCAGAGCTGGCCATGACTTTGGGCGTTTATTTACCGCTGATCGTCGTCAATTGCATCATCATGGCTCGGGCGGAAGTCTATGCCAGCAAGAACAATGTCCTCGATTCGTTTCTCGACGCCATTGGCATTGGCCTTGGGTATTTACTATCAATCGTCGCTTTGTCGCTCATTCGGGAAATTGTCGGAACAGGCGGCTTGGCCTTCATTGATCCGTTTACCAATGCGACCGTCTTTGACGTGCAGATCTTCCCGGCTCAATACGCCATTGGCATTTTCACCCAAAACGCCGGGGCCTTCATGATGCTCGGTTTGATGCTGGCGACCATCAACGCCATCCAAGCCGGCGTCGCGTCCCGCAAGGCCCGTAAAACCAAAAACGAGCGCCAGGGCGCGGGTTCATAAGGAGATACGGCCATGGAACTATTAACGTTGATCATCGCTTCGGTCTTGGTATCGAACATCGTCTTAGTCCGTTTCTTGGGTATTTGTCCGTTTTTGGGCGTTTCCAAGAACACCAATAACGCCGTCGGCATGGGACTTGCCGCCACCTTCGTGGTCTTTTTCTCCTCGCTCTTGTCGTTTGGGCTCTACCATTTGGTTCTTGCACCATTAGGATTGGAGTACCTGGCGCTATTGTCCTTCATCTTGATCATCGCCGCTTTCGTGCAGTTCGTTGAAATGTTTTTCAAAAAGTTCATTCCCGTCCTTTATAAAGCCTTGGGCATCTATTTACCGTTGATCACCACTAACTGCGTGGTTTTGGGCGTCGCCCTCGACAACATCAATAACGGTTTCACTTTTTGGCAAATGCTGGTTTACTCGCTTTCGGTCCCGATTGGCTTTACCTTGGTTTTAGTTCTGTTCTCGGTAATCCGGGAACGACTCGATTCACTTAACAAAGTTCCCACCCCGTTCAAAGGGACGGCGATCGCTTTACTAGTAACCGCCTTGCTGGCGTTGGCCTTCACGGGTTTTTCGGGGTTGGTCTAGTATGCCGGAATGGATCAAAATATTGATTGGCCTCGGCATCGTCGCCTTTTTGGTGGCCGCCTTCATCGTTTCCTATAAGTGGAACAAGAAGACGCCGGTCCCCGCTGGCTGCGAAACCCTGTTGACCGATTGCGAAGGCTGCGGGATTACCTCGTGCACGTTGCACAAACCGAGCGAAGACAAAGTGGAGGTCATTTGACATGTTATTGGATATTTTGCTAGCGGCCGGAATCATGCTGGCCATCGGAGCGCTATTAGGATTGGCTTTGGCTTTCGCCAGCTTGAAGCTGACCATCAAGGTCGACCCGCGGTTCGAGACGGTCGTCAATATGCTCCCGGGCCTTAACTGCGGCGTGTGCGGCCACCCCGGATGCGCCGGCATGGCCACTTCCTTATTGGATGGAAGCGAGAAGAAAGTCTCATCCTGCCGTCCGAGCAAACCAGAACAACGCGAGAAGATCCGCGACTATTTGAACAATGCACCGGGTCCCGACGGCAAAATCGTCAAAGTCGAGATCTAGAACCGTGACCTAGGCGACTAGGTCTTTTTTATCGAAATGAAAAAACGCATCGGCCTTAAAAAAACAACCTTCGACGTCTACCTCTTCAACCTACTCGTTTTTTTAACGACCGTCATATTGGTGATTACCAACCTGTTTAACCGGCCTCAAGGATTCCTCGTGGTCGCCGTTTACGTTGAAACCGAGAAGATCGACCAACTGTCCCTGGACGAAGACGTGACCAAGGTATATAAAAAAGACGATTATCCAGTATTTCTAGGCGACATCACCCTCGAAGTGATCGATGGCCGGGTCCGAGTCGAAAAGGAGACTTCGCCACTGCACTACTGTTCGATTCAAGGCTGGGTCAAGGAACCGGGAATGCCGATTATTTGCGCTCCGAATTATTTCATGGTCGTAATCGAAGACGCCGAGGTGGCTTCATGAAGAACCTTTCGGTCAAGAAGATGACCAGACTCGCCATCTTATTAGCGCTCGGGGTCATCTTGAACTATTTGGAACACGTCCTCTTGCCGACCTCCTTCATCGCCCCCGGGGTCAAACTCGGTCTCGCGAACACGGTCGGATTGATCGTCTTGTATTTCTTCGGCGTTGGGGAATTCATCATGATTGGAATTCTCCGCGTGGTGATGACTTCGCTATTCACCGGGTTCGGCTTCAATTTTTTCATTGCCCTGGCCGGATGGGGTCTTTCCACTCTGGCGGTCATCATCGTCCAGCGGCTCGACAAGGCTTCGATTTTTGGGCTTTCGATCATGGCGGCGGTTACGCACGGCATCGGTCAAGTATTGATGGTCACCGTTTTGTACGAATCGATTTTCATGTTAAATTACTTGCCGGTCTTGAGCGTGTCCGGCCTCGTGACCGGGCTTTTGATCGCATTGATCGCCCGCGAAGCCTTGCGCCGGATTGACGCCATCCCACACTTGGAGTCATGACATGAAACGCTTTCTTGAATTCATCAAGCAATCCTGGGTCCAGGTCAAGGCGATCATGACCCCCAAGGAATGGACCATCACCGGGGTCACGCTCCTTTTGAGTGGGCTTCTGGCCTCGTCGATGCTATGGTATCACCCGAGCGCCGACCCCGACGAGGTGCGCTTCGAAGCCATTGGCTACAATTTGAAGGTAAAAACCGAAAGCGGCGCCCTTTTGCAGCCCTTTCACACTTATTACTACGTTCTGTATGAAAAGATATGGCCGCAAAGCGACCGCGACCGGGTCTTGGAAATCATCCAAGAAGTAATCCCGCCGCTCCACAAAATCAGCGATCGGAACAATCGTTTTTTGAATGATGACGAAAACCCCGATTCAGGACGTATGGTCACCATCCGCGACGTCAACGAATCGTATGGTTCTGGCAATTGGCTTGAGATCAATCAGGACTTGTTTAATATCTTGACGATTGGCAAACGGTTGACAATCGAAACCGATTCCGAATTCAACTTTTTCGTTGGGAAGCTGGCCGATTATTGGACGGCGCTGATTGACGATTTCACCTTCCCGTTCGAATACGAAACTATTGATCCTTACTTTAACGCCTCCGAACGTGCTTGGCTCGAAGAGTACCTCAGCTACATCCCAAGGACCGAGGCCGAAATCAACGCCACCTTGGAGTTGCGGGAAGAAGATGGATATTTCGTCCGTTTTAACGAATTCAACGGTGCGGATTTGGGTGACATTGAAATCACCCTGGGCGGCATCGCCAAAGGGTACGCCAACGACGTCTTGAGCGCTCGCCTCAAGACCGAGGGTTTGACGCACGGATACATCAGTGGCGGCCAAAGCTCGAACACGGCCTTAGGGACCCGCTACGGCAATATCGTCTGGGACATTCCCATGAGTTCGCCGCTGGCTTCGGTGTCGCGCGCTTATGTTATCAATCGAGCCGGGTATTTCAATATCTCCACCTCTGGTGGCTATGAAGGCGTGCCGATTACCATCGACGAGGAGACGGTTTGGCGCCACCACATCATCAATCCCTGGGACGGATATCCTTCCCGGGTGCAGTTGCACGTCAACGTCATGTCCAAGGATTTGGCGGCCGCTGAGCTCGACGCCTTATCGACCGCGCTCATGAATGCCACCAAGGCTGAAGGAATGGCCCTTCGCGACCATTATTTAGCCCTTGGTCAAGAACTAGAAATCGCCTGGATCGAGATCAACGACGCCGACTCTTTGACGGTTTATCACACCGATGGATTCGGCCCATATCTTGAGCATATTCCTGAAAACATTTACATTCTTTTTGAAAGTGATTCATAAAGTGCTTTCATGATAATAAATCATTGTATTTTTTTAGAAACATAATAGAATATCTATTGGTTGAGAACCATTTATTAAAAGGAGGATAAAATTTAATGAATAAAGGACTCAAATTCTTTGCCCCGGCTGCAGCGGTCATCGTTGGATTATTGGCTTCTTGCGGCAGTTCCGTTCCCACTTCTGAAGGTCCGGCGACCGTCACCTTAAAGGCTGCTCATGGCTACGTCGCAAGTTACGTTGCTAAGGCGGCGACAACCACACCGAGAGTTGCCCCACAACAAGTCCAAACCGATGTCGACTACGTCGGCGTCTTGATGGATGAAGATGGTACCATCATTGATCTCAAGTTGGACGTCATGCAAATTAAAGTTACTGGTGCTGATGCCAACACCACCACCTTGCTTTCATCGGTTTTTACCGACACCACTGACATTAAGTCCAAGTGGGACTTGCTTGAAGCTTACAACATGAACGGTGCAAAAGGCGAATGGTACGAACAAGCCTTGGCACTGGAACAATACGCGATTGGCAAGAACATCGAAACTTTGACCGACGAACTCCTAGCTGGCGAAGGTGATTTTTCCGCAGACGTCTCGATTACCGTCGACGCCTTTGGCGAAGCCCTTGAAGTCGCCTTGCTAGAAAATAATTTCCATACATTCGAAATTGACGAATCTGAAGTCGCTGGTTTGAAATTAGGCATTGGCATGAGCAGCTCTCACGCCGCCAAACAAACAAACGTCAATTTGGCTACTGCGGTCTTCAATGGTAAAACCATCGTTTCCGCCGAAGCTGACTGCCTCCAAATCCCGTATACCTTGACCGAAGTAACCGGTGAAACGACGACGTTTGATGTCGGCATCAACACCACCAAGGCTCAAGTCGACGAAGTAAATTCGCAAATCTTATCCAAAGTCACCATTCTTGAAGACTACGGTATGGATGGCGCCGCTGGCGAGTACTTCGAGCAAATCGCTGACCTTGAAACTTACCTAATCGGTAAGACTCTAGTCGCCGCTTTTGAGGCTTCGATTCTGACTAATGGTGAGCATGGCTTGGTTTTCACTGATGGAGCCACTGTCGGCGTCACCATCGGCCTCAACGATTACATTGCCTTATTCGACGAAGTCGAACTCTGTTCACGATAGGATTACCTTACCATTCAACTAGTCTATATGAAGTCTAGACAACCAAAGTCCGCGTTACCCCCGCGGACTTTTTCTTTGAGACGTTAAGTAAGTGTTTAAAACGCATCGTTCTTTTGATATTATAGTTTCGATATTGGCGGAATGAACTACCACGTCAATGTCATTCATATCTAGGAGTGTAGTTAAACGGTATAACTACGGTCTCCAAAACCGTCGTTGGGGGTTCGATTCCCTCCACTCCTGCCAAAATTGTCTTTAATTACTCGCTGAAAAGTAGCGAAAAACAAACAAAAACGACCTAAATTGGTCGTTTTTTGTTAATTTTGATTATGAGTTCGATTAGCTAATGCTCAGTTCGAGGGGTT
>JBAZHG010000028.1:0-11321 GCA_041652475.1 Bacilli bacterium | reverse complement strand
GATCACCCCTTCGAGCTTGGCCAGGGCGACGATGTCGCCGGCGTGGACGGTTTCGGCCGGGATCTGCTTTGAACCCGAGAGGAAGAACATCTGCGACACCTTAAAGGTGGCTTTGGTGTTCGGGCAGTAGATCTCGTCGCCGAGATTCAGGGTGCCGGAGCACACCTTGACGATGTTGGTGGTGCCTTTGTATTGGTCGAGGCCGGTCTTGAAGACGTAGGCGCTGAAAGGTTCGTCGCTAACGGTGTGGCGGATGACTTCTTGGCCTTGTTCGTCCTTAAGGACGTAGGGTTTCAGCTCATTGGGATTGGGCAGGTAATCGATCATCATTTCGAGCATGGTGTCGAGACCGATGTCTTTGACGGCGCTGCCGACCAAAATCGGGGTTAAATCGCCGGAGAGGACCGCCGCGTGGAGACCCTTCTGGACTTCTTCCTTGGAAAGGGTTTCCCCGGCGAAGAACTTTTCGAGCAAAGCTTCGTCGGTGACCGCCACTTGTTCGTTGATGGCGTTGTTGAGCGCCATGACCTTTTCTTTTTTGTCATCGTGAATCGGTTCTTCGACGCAGGCGGTGCCGTTGTGGCGTTTGGCCTTCAATGAAATGACGTCGATGTAGCCGTCGAACGAATCTTCCTTGCCAATCGGGTAGACGAAGGAAATCGCCTGTTTGCCAAGCTTGGTTTTGATGGCTTCGAGCAAAGCTTCGTATTTGACCGATTCTTTATCGAGTTTGTTGATGAAGATGAAGGTCGGGACCCCGTGCTTCCGGAGGAAGTTATAATGCTTGACGGTGCCGACTTCGAGGCCTTTTTGCCCGTCAATGACCAGAATCGCCCCTTTAATCATGTCGAGGACGCCGATGATTTCATATATGAAGCTGTCGTTCCCGGGGACGTCGATCAGATTTAGTTTGTAACCATTGTATTCGATCGGGACGATGGCCATGTTGCAGGAACTGAGGCGGTTTTTCTCCTCGACCGTGTAGTCGCTGATGGTGTTCTTGCGTTCAATCGAGCCCTTCGGGGTCTTGAAGGCAAGGCTGGCCAGGGCTTCGACCAAGGTGGTCTTGCCGCAGCCTTGATGGCCCAAGAAAAGAATGTTGCGGATTTTTTCCGATTGGTAGAGCATAGGTGATTCCTCTCAATGTATGTAAATTATTTGCTGTCGATTTTCTGTAATGTTTCGAGCGCCTTGGCGAAGATCACTTCGCGGTCGCAATTGGTGACGTCGATGTAGTGGCGCGGCAATACTTCGGCTTCGCTTCGCCATTTCATGACGTAGTTTTCAAATTCATCAACATCCTGCAGCGGATGGGTCAAGTGCACCGGGTGACGATTCAGGTAATATTCGCGGTACATGAAGCGCTCATAGAGCACATCGATATCCCCGGTCAGATACAATAGGACGACTTCGGTTTGCTTGAGTTCGCACTCGCGTTTGATCTGCTCAAGCTCGGACTTGTGGAAATTGGCTTCCAGGATGACACCGCCCTGGGATGCGGTCACCCGGTCGAGGATGTGAACCAGGATCTTGAGGGCCGCGGTGGACAATTTCTTGTTGTCGGTCCGATCGCTGAATTCGATTTCCTCCGCCAGCAATTCCTTGATGCCTTCCTTGGTGAAGAAAGGAATCTTGAAATGAGCCGACAAGTTTTTCGCCAAGGTCGATTTGCCGGATGCCAAATCGCCAGCGATTACAATGATGCGCGACATGTTATCATATTATCTCTCTCTTTTTATTTGCTTTATTCTATCATGTTAGTAGCAAAAGATTAACCATTCTTTCAGTTAATATCTCGCGCATGTAATGGGTTACATCGCTAAAATCGCCTCATGAAAGGGGATCTATGCCATGGACGAATCGTGGTTCGCCGACGAGAAGAAGCTAGCCGGGGTTGTCAACTTCAAGCGGGCGCTCGTATTCATAGCTTTCCGACGCAAAGGCCGCTTGACCGCCAGTGTTAAGTCCTTCACCGGATTGGCCACCCTCGGACACTTGAACATCAAGGAACGGCAACGGCATCATTTATCCGCCGCCGCCGAAGATGGACGGGTGAAACTCGTGGCCGTCACCAAAGACCGCGAGGTCATCGTCTTGAGCGAAACCGGGAACGAAAGCGGGAAAGTCGTCTACTTTGATCCCGGATGGTACCGGATTCGGGCCATTGGCCTCAAGGCCTCGTTCCACATGACGCTGGGGCTCCAAGACATCGAACCGAAAAAGGGTTGAAAATCCTTATGGTTGATCGGCCCAATCGCCTTCCAGCGTGATAAAATATGATAATCGAGGTGAACCGATGAAACACAAAGTCTGTTCCTGGTCGGAACTAGTGAGCCAAGGGAAAGTCCGCGTCCTCGTCAACGAGCGGCCGATCCTCGTCGTCGCCCACACCAATCAAGCCTACGCCATCAGCGACAAATGCCCGCACAAGGGCATGCCGCTATCGCCCGGCAAATGCGAGGGCGGAATCATCCGATGCAAGGAGCACGGGCTTCAAGTCGACGTCACGACCGGGATGGTCGTCCCGAGCCCGAAAGCCAAATTCCTAGTGCCGAACAGCGACCAACAAACGGTCAAAATATTCAAAACATCGATCGCCAATGGCGATGTCTACATTGAGGTATAAACCATGACAGCCAGTGATTTCCGTCGCGTCGCCAGTGAAAAAGTCAACGCTCAAATGACGAATTCGATCATCATTTATTTGATTTTCTTCGTCATCACCTCATTCGCCCTCGGGACCGTCGTCGGCGAGTTCGTCTTGATGGGACCCTTGACGTTGGGCCTCGTCAAATACGCCAAGATGATATCCAAAGGCGAAAAGGTCGAAATCGAGGTCCTGTTCAAAGGGATCGAGAACTTCGTGGCCGCGATGATCGTCTGGATCATCAAAACGGTGTTCACCTTCCTGTGGTCGCTCCTTTTCGTGATTCCCGGCCTCGTCAAACACTACGCCTATTCCATGAGCATGTATTTATTGGAAGAAACCCCGACCCTCGACCCCTTGGAAGCCATCAAACGGAGCCAAGACATGATGCAAGGCCACAAGTGGCGGCTGTTCTGCCTTGAAATCAGCTACATCGGCTGGTTCATCCTCTCGGCCTTCACCTTCGGGATTTTGCTCCTGTGGGTGATGCCGAAATTCGAAGTCGCCCATTACGAATTCTTCCTCGACCTCAAGCAGCAACGGCACGTCGAAGTCGTCGACATCAAGGAAATCCGCTGATTTAAGGCGAAAATACGACGTCAAAGAAGGGGCAACCCTTCTTTTTCATCGTTTGGGACGCAATAATTGAACTTGTTTTCTAAACAATGGAATCGATTGTCTTTGCCTTAAAACAACTAATGGTTGATTGTATATACAACTAACTATCTATAAAATCGGCCTGATTCAACTTTCAGTCGCTTATAATTGGCGTGAGGAGACCTTACAATATGCTCGTCAAAAACAAGGAGGACAACATCATGAAAGAAAGTTTTGGCACCCGCCTTGCGCGGATTAGAAAAGACAAGGGCTTGACCCAGGAAGACATCGCCGACAAGCTCCATGTCTCGCCCCAAGCCGTCTCCAAATGGGAATGCGATACCTCGTATCCCGACATCGACGGGCTCTTGACCCTGTCGGAAGTGCTCGGCGTCAGCGTCGACGAATTGGTCGGCAAGGCCAAGGAGACGCCCACGCTCGTGCCCGAAGCCGAGCGCAAGGACCTTAATCATTTGGTCTTGAAGATCACGGTCGATTCCCATGACGGCGACCGGGTCCGCATCAACCTGCCGGTCTCGTTATTGAAGATCGTGGCCGAATCCGGCGCCGCCATGCCGCAGATTAACGGCAACGAAGCGCTCAAAAACGTCGATTTCAAGCAAATCATGGCCCTGATCGAACAAGGGGTTATCGGCAAGTTGGTCGAAATCGATTCATCCGACGGCGACCACATCGAAATATTGGTGGCCTAATGACCATCAAAGTGCTCCCCAAAGACGGGCCCAGGATCCGGCTGTGGCTGCCTCTTGGAGTGTTGAAGTGGCGGGTAATCTACCGCGCGTTGAACAAGCGCAGCAAGGCTTCCTTTGACTTTAAAGATCTCGGCGAATTGATGCCAAGAGCCGTCAAGGAAGCGCGGCGTTTCATTAGACGACACGGTCACTTCAACCTGGTCGAGGTCCAAAGCGCCGATGGGACCTACGTCTTGATTCGCCTTTAGCCATCCATACCAAGGATCCATTTACGACCGCCTTTTAAAGGCGGTTTTCTTTATTTAGTTTAGCTAATGTAGTCCTTATCGACCGAAAAACGATGTTTATATGTAGTCGATGTGGTTAAATTATTAATAATCGCAGTATGGAATTAGTCCCTTTGATCAAACAGATATTCGGCATCCGCTACCATCCGGAGAAAACGCCGTGGCAATATGGCGTCGACGTCTTTTTGCATCTGTTGCTGCATTTTCTCGCAATCATCGTCGTGGCCGTCTTGGCGACTTTGCTGGCTTTCGGCTATGTGTCGGTGGAAGGGGGCGGCTATGACAATCCATTCGTGACCGTCGCCTATGTTTGGTCGGCGGGACTCCTCCCGGTGACGATTCCCTTAGGAATCCTATCAATCGGATTTAACCTGTTTCAGGTCCTGAAGGAAAAAAAGAAAATATTGACGGTGACGGTCGTGGTTTATATCGTGATGCTGATCGGAATGAACGTCGCCTTGGCCTTTCTTGACGTGGTTGCCTTGGTCGAGCCTTGGTTCGCCTTTTTGGGGTGAGGATATGCTCCGCAAGAATCTTATAACATCGATTATTTTAAAGTTTTCCGGAGCTTTGGTTGGCATTATCGGGGTCCTATTTTCGATCATGACGACCCCGGCTGGCGTCGGCGGACCTTCATCTTTGCTCTTTTTCACGTTGCAAAGCAACATCTGGATCATCTTCATCATGATCCTATTTGGCATAAATGATTGCGTCCTTCTAAAGAAGGGACGCGGTTTTTTGAACGAAAAATGGTTTCGGGTAAAATTCGTCTTCACGGTCAGCCTGACCTTGACTTTCCTCGTATTCGGCTTGTTGCTGTTTCCGGCCATCCCCTTGGATTATTCGCTTTCGGTCACGAGTTTGACCTTGCATTTGATTGCCCCGATCATCGCCATCGCCGACTTCGCCGCATTCGATCACGGCCGTCCCCTCGAGCGAACCGATATCGTGATGGCGCTCCTGCCGCCGCTATATTACGTCCTCTTCGTTGTGGCGTGCAATCTGATTGGGCTCCGATTTCCGCCCGATGGAAACGTGGCCCCGTATTTCTTCATGGATTATGAAACCTATGGTTGGCTTGCTATCACATCATCAGGCATCGGAGTCGTTTATTGGGGACTGTTCCTTTTCCTGGCTGTGATGATGATTGCCTTCTCCTTGAGGGCCTTTGCTATCATAATTCAACGGAAAATGACGGCAAAAACCACCCGAAAGCCAAAAAACTGCTAAAATTTACTTATGGAAAACAATCAAGCCATTTTAGTCGGATTGCATCTTCCGGGCGACCTTCAATTCGAAGAATCGCTGGCCGAGCTCAAGGAGCTGGTGGCTTCCTGCGGTTACGAGACGGTATCCGTCCTTGTCCAGCGCGGGGAAAAGCCGACCCCCGGCTTTTTGATTGGCCGCGGCAAAGTCGACGAAATCAAGGCCTTGCTCCAAACCACGAACGCCGACGTGATCATTTTCGACCAAGAGCTCTCGCCGGTCCATTTTCGGAACCTTGAAGCCGCCCTGGAAGTCAAGGTGCTGGACCGTACCATGGTCATCCTAGAAATTTTTGAACAACGGGCCCACAGCCCGGTTGCTAAATTGCAGGTGTCGCTGGCCCGCGACCAATACATGCTGCCGCGCATCATCGGCCAGTTCCGGGAACTCTCGCGCCAACGCGGGGCCACCTCCACGATCGGGGGACCCGGCGAGCAGAAACTCGAACTCGAACGCCGGCGTTTGCACGATAACATCATTCGCGATCGGCGCGCCTTGGCCGCCATCGTGCGCCAGCGGCGGGTCCAACGCAAGCGTCGGAGCGAATCCGGCGTCTACGTCGTGGCCATCGTCGGTTACACGAACGCCGGCAAGTCGACCTTGCTCAATCGGATGACGGCCGTTTCGCGCCAAGCCGACACCCAAAAGAAAAAGGCTTATGAGGAAGATCGTCTTTTCGCCACCCTCGAAACCGCAGCGCGCGCCATCGTCCTCGACAACCATCGGACCTTCGTCGCCGTGGACACGGTCGGGTTCGTCCGCTCAATGCCGGCCCACCTGATCGCCGCTTTCCGCTCGACGCTTGAAGAAATCACCGAAGCCGATTTGATTTTGCACGTGTTTGACGGTTCCTCGCGGGAAGCCACCGTTCAAATCGACGTCGTCTACCAGGCTTTATCCGACATCGGCGTCATCGAAACTCCGATTGTCTACGTCCGCAACAAAATCGACCTCTTGGGACAGAATATCCCGCCGCTTGGATTCGACTGCGTCGACATCTCGGCCCTGACGGGTGCCGGGTTCGACACCTTATTGGACGTCATCAGCCGGCAAATGGACCGCTTTTATCAAGAAGTGGTCTTGTGCCTGCCCTACGCCGATAGCGCTCTAGTCGGTCAATTGGAGATCGAAGGGCGGATTCTCAGCGCCGATTACGGCGAAGATGTGATTACCTTGGATGCCGAACTGCCGAAACGGCTTTTGGGCAAATATTACCGTTATATCACCAAGACCGGAAAGATCGACGATTACCACCGATCGTGAGCCATCCTCGCGGTGGCGTCAAAACGGGGTCTCTTGTCCAGTTGGAGCCATGCCGTTATCATTATAATTAAACGTTAATAATTAATTGTTGTTAAAATATTAATTAAGAGGTGACATGATTAATGCTAATCAACGTCGCGACAGTCATCATCTTGATAATCATCGGCAATTTCTTGACTGGGGCCTTTTTGGCGGCTTATCACTTAAACCTGCGCGAAACGCCATGCAAAAAGGCCTTTTTCATCGCCAAGGTCCTGCAATCGATTGGATTCATATTGATTATGTTGCGCGGCTATATCCCCGACATTTTCGCGCTTTTATTCGGCAATGTCATCCTCATCATTGCCGTAACGTTTGAAACCGTCGGACTGATTCAAGTGAGACGGCCCTTCAAAGAATCGTTGAAAACCGCATACTTGGTGGCGACTCCGTTTGCCGTCACCCTATTCACGGTCGTCTTCATTTGGTTCAATACCGAGGCCAATCGCACCTTCGTCTTTTCGCTTTTCAGCGGTTTGTTGCTCCTGGGAACCATCTTCACCTATCTTGGCGATCGCAAGCGGGGCCACTTGCAGACTTTTATCGCCGCGATTCACATCATCCTATTCGTGCTCCTGGTCTTCCGGGCTTTCAATGCCTATTTCGTCGTATTCGATTATTCGCTATTCTCGACCCATTGGTTCAACCAAGCGGCTTTTGCCGCCCTCTTCGCCCACATGATGACCGTCAACATCGGTTTCATCTTGTTAACCAAGCAAAAAACCGACGCCATCTTAGTTGAATCGGCCACCATTGACCTATTGACGAAGATATATAACCGGCAAACCTTTCTAAACCGAGCCCAGACAATCATTGCCAAGGGCCGCGATGAGAAGTTTCCGGTCACCGTGTGGATGCTCGACATCGACAATTTCAAAAACGTCAACGACACCCACGGGCATATGATTGGCGACCAGGTTTTGACCGAGTTGTCGTCCTTGATCAAACAGACCTTGGTCGACCGGCAAGTGTTCGGCCGCTTCGGGGGCGACGAGTTCGCCTCGATCATAGCGGGATGGGACGAAGACGCCGCCAACCAATATCTGAACGGCCTCTGCAAGGCGATCGCGGGATTCACGTTCACCGAAAAACAATTGACCCTTTCGGTATCCATCGGCGTGGTGACCATCGTCCCGGAGAAAGATACCAACTTCGATACGTTCTATCGTTTAGCCGACGAAGGCCTGTACATCGCCAAGAAAAGCAGCAAAAGCATGTGGAAACGCACGTATTTGACGACAGCCCAACCGACCTCCGAGGCCTCCAATGCCTAACCGCCAAGACATTTACCGCCACCTCGTCGACGTGGTGGCCTTTTTGGAAAAAGAATTAGGGCAAGCCCCGGTCGTCTATGGTTCGCTCGGGGTCGAATTGGCGCTCCAACACGATTATGACGCCCATGACATCGATCTGATCGTAATGGACGAAGCCTACGATCCGAAGAAGATCACCCAGTCGATGCGCCGGCACGGCTATAGCGTCGTACCCCAAACCTACCTTGCCTACCGGAAAAACGGAATCGACGTCGAAATCGCCAACTGGGACTTTTGGAAAAAGGCCGTGGCTTTCACGAACGACCCGATGGTCACGGTCATGGTCGACCAAACGCCGATGCGCGTTTTGTCGGTCCCCAATCTCAAACTGCTTTACGCGTTCCTGGCCCGCCGCGAAGGCCGCGCCATCGTCAAACGGTCGCGCGATCAAATCAAACTCAACGATTTGACCCAGGCCCTCAAGAACCAAAGCAAAAAAACAGCCACCCCCTAATATGGAAAAAGGCCCCTTCAAAAAACGGACTCGCTTCACGCGAAAAAAAGATCAAAACTGGCGTTTGGTCCCCGTTCGAGGCGCGCTTGAAATCATCTTGATATATATCGTGGTCGGGGTCGCCTGGATTTTCCTGTCCGATTATTTGCTAAGCCTTTTCATTTCCGACGATGCGGTGCTGCAAGACCTCCAATTAGCCAAGGGGATATTTTACGTCGTGATGACGGCGGGACTTTTCTATTGGATCATCAAGAAGCGAATGGACCTCTATGTCAGTTCAATCATCAAGCTGCAAAAAACCAATCTCGAGCTCAAACGCACTAACGACACGATGACCACGCTTGAGACCCAGCTTTATGATTTGGCCTATTTTGACCAGTTGACGCGCCTCCCGAACCGCAACCGCCTTGAGGAAGCGATTCGCCTCGACATTAAAGAGAACCCGGAGGCCCACCTTCGGGTCGTCTATCTCGACATTGACAATTTCCGCCTCATCAACGAGGTGAAAGGCTTTGCCGCCGGGGATTTGCTGCTTCAAAAAATCGCCCGCGAAATGGAAGAACTGGTGAAACCGCCCCACCAGGTTTTCCGTTACGGCGGCAACCAATTCGTGTTCCTGCTCCGCGGCATCGCCTCAAGAGACGTTTTCATGGAACTGATTGCTCATTATACCCGGGAGACCAAGCGCTCGCTCATGCTTGGGAACGAAGAGTACTTTTATTCGCTGAGCAGCGGCGTCAGCAGCTATCCCGAAGACGGAAGCGACTATGACCAATTGATGCAACACGCTGAAATGGCCTTGAAGATGTCCAAATTCAAAGGACCCGGCGGCGTGGTCGTCTACGAACCGCGCTTCGCCAAAATCGCTTCTGAGCGGATCGAGCTCAACAACATGCTCCAAGGAGCGCTAGCCAACGGAGAAATGTTTTTGAACTTCCAACCGATTTATTCCGTCAATCAAAAAAGGTTGGTGGCCTTTGAAGCGCTGATCCGCTGGAAACACCCAAAGCGCGGGCTGATCCCGCCGATGGATTTCATCCCGACGGCGGAAAAAACCGGACAAATCGCCGAATTGACCCGCTTCGTGGTCGATGGGGCCGTGGCCTTTGAAAAGAGACTTCAAAGCCAAGGCTACGACAATATCGACGTCACCGTCAATTTTTCCTCGAAACTGATTCTGATCGAGGACATGCTCGATTATGTGAATAAATCGCTCGCTTACCATCAAATCGATTCCGGCCGCCTCGTGTTTGAAATCACCGAAACGATTTTGCTCGAAAACATGGAGTTGGCCTTCGCCACCTTGAAAAAACTGCGCCAAGCCGGGTTTCGGATCGCCCTTGACGACTTCGGCACCGGTTATTCCTCGCTTCAGTATTTGGATCAGCTGCCTTTGGACATTTTGAAAATCGACCGCAGCTTCATCATGGCCGCCGACGAAAAGACGGCCGCCTCGCCGCTGGTCAACTTCATGCTCGATTTGGGACATCGGATGGGCCTCAAAGTCGTGGCCGAAGGAATCGAGACCGCGTATCAAAAAGACATGCTGGTCGATTTTGGCATCGACGGGATCCAAGGATACCTGTATTCCAAACCGTTATCGGAAAAAGACGCCTTGTCCTTCGTTGAAGGACACACGGGTACCCACCGGTTGCCTTAACCGAGGAAGCACCCGTCGAGCGGCACGTCGTGATCGGCGTGGGGCACCGCCTTCATATATTGGAAATCATAAGCGACCCCGTAGACGAACGGCGGCCGTTTTTCTTTTAAGAACCGGTCATAATAACCCTTGCCGAAACCGATCCGGTAATTGGCTGCGTCGAGGGCCAGGGCCGGCACCAGCAGCAAATCGATCAATTCGCCGACGTCGGGGCCGAAGGCCGGCTCGACGATTCCGAAGCCGCTGACGGCCAAGGGCGTGTCCACCGTCAATTCAATGAATTGGAGATTGCTTCCGACCACTTTCGGCAAGGCGATGCGTTTGCCGTCTTTGAACAAAGCCCGCAGGTCGACTTCGTTACCCAAAGGGTAATAGGCGCCGATCAGTTTGGCTTGACGATAGGCGGGGTGCGCTTGGATTTGCTTGACGAGGGCTTGGCTCCGGGATTGGACTTCCTCGGGGCGCAGCGCTTTCCGTGTTTGAATCATCCGTTGCCGGATTTGGTCTTTGGTTTCCATGGGAACCCCTCCTGTGACTTTCCACCAATAGTATAAAACATCATGGCGATGACTTGGCCGACGACAACTCGCGGGTGCAACCCCCGGCCCGATGGGGTATGATTAACTTGGTTTGAATATCAAAACTTTATCACAGGAGTGAAAATGGAACCCACCAACAACCGCATCGCGCTATTGATCGACGCCGAAAACGTCCCGGTCACGCGCATGAAAGCCGTCGTCAAGGAAATGGCCAAATACGGCACGGCCATCACCTCGCGCTTTTACGCCGACATCAAGAAAATCGGCGAGGATTGGCAGCGCATCTCTTCGGAGTTCGCCATCCGCCCGGTCCACCAATACAACGTCGCCGCCAAGAAAAACGCCGCCGACATGGCCATGAGCCTCGACGCCCTTGAAATCATGAATGAGGGTCTCGTCAACATGTTTATTTTAGTTACCTCCGACAGCGACTTCACGCCCCTTGTCATCAAACTGCGGGAAAAAGGCGCCGTCGTCGTCGGCATCGGGGATCAAAAAGCCAGCAAAGCTTTCGTCTCCTCGTGCAACGAGTTTAAATATTTC
>JBAZHG010000027.1:0-11411 GCA_041652475.1 Bacilli bacterium | reverse complement strand
TCCCGACCATCTATTATGGAAGCGAGATTCAATTCATGAAGGGCGCCCCGATCGACGTCGGTCCCAACAGCCCGCTATCGACCACCGGCCGCGCCTATTTCGGCAACCACATCGAAGGATCGGTCACCGTGAGCGATTTCGGTAAATACTCGAACGCCACCGGAACCATGGCCACCACTTTGAACCATTCCTTGGCTAAACACATCCGGGCCTTGAACATCATCCGCCGGGCGGTCCCTGCCCTCCAAAAAGGCCAATACTCGACGAGCGACGTCGAGGGCGGATTCGCCTATAAACGGCGGTTCACCTCGGACACGGTCGACAGTTTCGCCCTCGTGGCCGTTTCCGGCGACGCCACTTTCAATAATTTGCCGGCCGGCACCTATGTCGACGTGGTCACCGGCGCTACGCAGACGATCGACCCCAATGGGACCATCAATGTTTCGGTCAGCGGCAAGGGCAACGTCCGGGTCTATGTCCTTACGACCGGAAAAACCCCGGCTCCCGGCGACGTCTTGGATTTTTCGGGCACTTACATCAAATAGGAGCATATCTTCATGAAACCTCGCTTTGACTATAAACGTCTACTGGCTTTTCTCTTCGTTCTGGTGGCCTATGTCCTCGCCACCATTGTTGGAATCTTCGTCTTCCGCTATTTCATCGGTTTGGCCTATCATCCGCTTTGGTCGATCTTCCTGGCCGACGTCGCCATGACCCTTTTCATTTATTTAATCGGCCTTATCATCAACAACGCCTCGATGTATGACCCCTATTGGAGCGTGATTACGCTCTTGTATGGCCTCTTATACATGTTCGCTTATGGTGATTATAGCGTGCCGATCCTCATCGCAAACGGCGTCATCGCCGTGTGGTCGTTCCGCTTGACCGCCAATTGGATGTACACCTTCAAAACCCTTAAAAAGCAAGATTGGCGCTACGATTACCTAAAGGAAAAAAGCGGGGTCTTCTACCCGATCGTCAACCTGTTCGGCATCCATTTGATACCGACACTTTTCGTTTTCGCGGCCCTTTTGCCGGTCTTGATGATGTTTTTAAGAAATCCAGGCTTCCGCCCCTTGATGGTTGTCGGGGCCATTGTCAGCCTCTTGGGGGTCGCCCTCGAACTCGTCAGCGACATCCAGATGCAACGGTTCCGGAATACGAACACCAATCGAAAAGCCATCATAAGGATCGGGTTGTGGAAATACTCCCGCCATCCCAACTACCTCGGCGAAATCACCTTCTGGTGGGGTCTTTTCTTGATGGTCATCGTCTTGATGCCGACCATGTGGTACCTCGTCTTCGGGCCGATTGCCATGACGTTTATGTTTCTTGTAATCTCGATTCCCCTAGCCGAAAAGCGCCTCGCCCGAACCAAGGACGGTTTCGCTGAATACGTCGAAACGACGCGGATGCTTTTGCCACTCCCGAAAAAATAATCGTCCTGAGCCCGTTATCGAATAACGGGTGCTATAATAATCACCGGTGAAATCATGATTACGATCGAAGACCAAATCAAAGCCACGCTTGACAAAATCCGACCCTTCGTCCTCCGGGACGGCGGCGACGTCGAATTCGATTCGTTCGTCGACGGAATCGTCTATATCAACATGTTGGGGGCGTGCGTCGGCTGCTCGCTCATCGACACGACGATCACCGGGGGGATCGAGGTCATCCTGATGGAGGAAGTCCCCGGGGTCCTCGGCGTGAGACTGGTCAGCGAAAAGACCTAATCAAAAGTGGCCTAGGCCACTTTATTTTTTATCCAAGGTAATCGTCGGGGCTAAGCGTTTCGGCCTCTTGCCAGACGTCCTTGATCACTTCCCGGACATAGGAGAAAGTATTGAGGGCCGTATCCTCGTCATGGGGATATTGGTCGGCTTCTTTCAGGTGCTTCTCGGTCAGATAGTTGATGGCGATGATTTTGTATATGCTTTGGTCTTTGATGGCGGCGCCCCCGTCGAGCGTGTTCGTGAAGGGGTTGGCCCCGGCCACGTAGTCGTCTTGGGCCAGCCACCATTTGAGCTCGGCTCCGGTGACTTCAGCCACGATCAGCTCGTTGTCGAACGGGAAAACTTTATAGATGTCACCATAAGTGACCGTTCCCTGGCTGATGGTGGCCCGGACGCCTCCGGCGTTGTGGAAGGCGACCTGCGCCCCGAATTGGGCGCCGTAATCTAGCATCGATTTGACGGCTAAATCGCCTAACTTGGCTTTGGAAAAATATCCGGTGGCTTCACCCAACACTTCGTTTTTGACGGCGTTGATTTCCTCTTCGAGATATTGGTCGTAAATGGCTTTCATGTCCGGGTCCTCGGTCAGGCCGAGGTCGATCAATTCGGTGTCGACTCCGTATTCGGCGACCTCGAGGGATCCGGTCGAAGCGGTGTAGGTCAAGGACACGTGCCCGACGGCCCGTCCGTTGTATCCGGATTGGATCACCGGGGTGCCCGAAGTCAAACGGCTGTAGGTTTCATGGGTATGGGCATTGAAGGCGATATCGACGTCGGAAAGGATTCCGGATTCGATTTCGCCGTTATGGTTCAGCAAGACGACGACGTCCGCCCCGGCTTCGCGCAGGTTGGCGGCGCTTTGGCGCACCAAACTGGCACTGGAAGTGAAATCGTAGGGAAGGACGTTCGAGGTCAAGATGATGCTCTCAAGCGTGGCCCCGATCGTTCCAATTAAACCGATGCGGACTCCGCCGCGGTCGATCATCGTGTAAGGAAGGGCGAATTCGGCGTTGGTGCCGGTGGCCTTCTCGAAGATGTTGGCCGATAAAAACGGGAAGTCGGCTTGGATTTGGTTTTGAGCGATCGTCTCGACGCCCCAATCGAATTCGTGGTTGCCAATGGCCATCGCCTCGAAACCGATCAAGTTCATGGCGTCGACGGTCAAACGGCCTCTCGTGATGTTGCTGTCGGCCGAACCCTGCCACATGTCCCCAATCGACAAAATGACGGTTCCGTCGGCATTTTCTTCTTTTCGATCGCTAAAATAGGTCGCCATCCGGTTGATGCCGAGCTCATTGCTGTAGGGATTGTATTCCAAAGCGCCGTGGAAATCGTTGACGGCGTAAAAGTCGAGGCTCGTCACCTCTTCAAGCGGGGCTTCGGGCCAACTCGGATCGATGACGATCTCCGGGGCCGTGAACACGTAAACGGTCGGGGCTTCGCTAGAAAGCTCCGAGCTGGAACGGCAGCCGGCGACCAAGAAGGCGGTCGCCAAGACGCCCAAGAGAATCAAACCAAGACGTTTCATAGGGTCTCCTTTGACTTAATAATAGTCATATGGATCCAAGCTTCCGGCGTCGCGCCAAGCCTGGGCCACCATTTCGCGCGGATATTGGCCGGTATTGACCAGATTGACCCCGTCATTGGGGAATTCTTCAATGTTTTCGCTCAGGTAATTGATGGTGACGATCTTGTAGGTCTTGCTATTGACGATCGACGTGCCGTCGTCGGTAAACTGGGACCCTTCAAAACCTTCGACGTAGACATAGTTGGCCAGCCAGGCTTTCAGCTGCGAGCCGGTCACGTCGAGGACGACCACGTAATTGTCGAATGTCAAAGCCTTGTAGACATCGCCATAAGTGACGTCGCCGGCCCCAATCGTTGCTCGGATCCCTCCGGTGTTGTGGATAGCCACCCGGGCACCGTATGTTTGCCCGAGTTCGTACATCAGCTCGACGACGAGATTCCCGATGGCCGACTTCGAAAAGGCATATTCGGCCGTGCCGAGGATTTCTTCCTTGATATCCTTGATGTCGCGTTCGTAATAGACTTGGTACATGGCCGCCATCGCCGGATCTTCCTCATAGCCGGCCTCGGCCAGGTAGTTATCAACGCCGTAATCGACGACGCTGACCGCGTCGGTGATCTTGTTGTAAGTCAGCCGCGCCGCGCCGACGGCTTTGCCGTTACTATAGGCCTGAAGGACCGGGCGGCCGTTGATCAGATCACTTTGATAAGAATGGCTATGGCCGTTGAACGCCAGATCGACGTAATTCAAAGCCGTGTTGCTCACGATCGCGTTGTGATTGATCAAAATCTTGACGTCGGCGCCCAAGGCGTCGAGTTCCGAGGCGGCCTCGGCCACGTAATTCTCAATGGCGTCGAAATAGTGTCCCTCAAGGGCCGAGGTTAGAATGTCGCTTTCAAGATAGGCGCCGATGGTGCCGATGATGCCAATGCGGACCCCTTGGCGTTGTATCATGGTGTAAGGCAATAGGAAATCGGCTTGGTCTCCGGTTTCCCCGTTGATGACGTTCGCGCCCAAAATCGGGAAATCGGCCAATTCGACGTTGCTGCGGATGGCATCTATTCCCCAGTCGAATTCATGGTTGCCGATGGCCATGGCGTCGAAACCGATCAAATTCATGGCGTCGGTAACTAGATGCCCACGCGTGATGTTGCTGTCGGCCGAGCCTTGCCACATGTCGCCGCTCGAAGTGATAATCGTTCCCTCGGGATTGGCGGCTTTCTTTTCGTGAAAGTAGGTGGCTAAGCGATTGATGCCGGTTTCGCCGGCATAATCGTCAAAGGCAACCGATCCATGGAAATCGTTCATGCTGTAGAAATCCAGGGTGGTGACGTTGTTATAGGGTTCTTCGGGCCAATCGGCATATGGGTCGTAGCTCGAGCTTTCGCTGCTGCTTGAGGAACTGGATTCGCTCGAGGAGCTGGAATTGCTTGAAGAACTGGAATTGCTTGAAGAACTGGAATTGCTTGAAGAATTGCTTATGGACGAGCTGGAAGTGGTCTCGCTACTGGTCGTAGAAGTAAAAGACGATATGCTGCCATCCTGGCTCGAGGAAGGCCAAAGCGAAGAATCACATCCAATCAACAGAAGTGATAATACGATGACACTGACATAATGATAACGACGCATGCTGATGGTTGCTCCTAACTAAAGAAGGATATTTTCTTTGCGGTTGACGATGACGTAACCTTCGCGGTTATGGACGTCTTTTCGATTGTAGGTAATCGGTTCTCCCGAAGGTTTGACGAACAGCCCCCCGGCTTCTTCGACCACGATTTGGCTGGCGGCGGTGTCCCATTCCTTGGTTCCGTCGGACAGGCGATACATGATTTCGGCCAATCCGGAGGCGATGCGGCAAGCCTTGATACAGCTGCCGTAGGTTTCCGACCGGGCGATGCGGTCGGCATGGCGGGTGACCAGTTCGAGTTCCTTTTCTTGAACGTGGAACCGCGATTTGACGACCGTGAGATCCTTGGTCTTTTGATTGACGTGGATGCGGGTGGTCCCATTCATGTCTTGCCGGTAAGCCCCTTGGCCTTTGGAAGCGTAATAAACTTCGTTTTTGGCTGGGACCACCACGACCCCGACGACCACCTCATGACGGTAACTCAAGGCGATGTTGATGGTGAATTCGTCGTTGCGGGCGACGAAATCCTTGGTTCCGTCAACCGGGTCGATGATCCAGACCCGATCGTTTTCGAGCCGCGCGAGGTCGTCTTCGGATTCTTCGGTCAGAAAAGCGTGGTCGGGAAAGATCGATTTCAGGTAATTGCGAATGATTTCATCGGCGGCTTGGTCGGCCGCGGTCACCGGGGAGTTGTCGGATTTGATGGTGACTCCGAACGAGGTGTGGTAGATTTCCATCACGGCTGAGGCGGCCAGTTGGCCGGCGTTAAGCGCTTCTTGCAGTTCGATTTCCCACATGGTTAACGTTTCTCCTTAATCAGTTGATCGATTTCTTGGACGACGTCCGGGATCTGGGTCGCCGCTTCGAGCCGGAATCCGCTTGCCTGCTGGTGCCCGCCTCCGTTATGGGCGAGGGCAATCGGTTGGATGTCGAGGCCGTCGCTGCGGATTTCGCAGCGGATCAATCCTTCGTCCTCGGTAAAGAAAGCCCAGACTGGACAGGATTCGACGTGGGCCAAAAGGTTAACCTTAAGATTGGCGGACACCGCGCTCAAGCCGAATCGAAGCAAGTCCGGCCGGGTGATATGGCAGTAGATGAAGCCGGCTTCAGTGATTACGTATTGGTTATGCACCAATCGCTCGAAGGCGAACTCGTTTCGCGATTTGTCGTATAAGACCCGATAGAGGCCTTTGAGGTCGGCACCGTGGGTGAGGAGCGTCCCCATCAGGTTAAAGGTCTCGGCCCGGATGTGCCCAAACTGGAAACGGTTGGAATCGGTGATCATCCCCAGGGCTAAAGCCGAGGCTCCCCGATGATTGATTTTGAGATGGTGGAGTTTGACGAAGCGGGCAATCATCTCGGCCACGGCGAGAGTCGTGGTGTCGATCCATTGGTGCTGGCCAAAGTTGTAGGTCGGGATATGGTGGTCGATTTTGAAGACTAGAGCCGCTTGAAGAAAGCGCTGGTCTTCAATTCGGCCGGTGTCGGCCACGTCGAGCACGAGGGCCAAGGACCGTTTGACGGTTTGGTCGTCGACCAAGTCCATCGAGCCTAAAAGCGCATGGAATGCCGGATATCCGGATCCCAAGGCATAGACTTTTTTCGTCGGGAAAGTCGCCAGGAGCGCCTCTTTGAGACCGATTTGGCTTCCGTAGCAATCGCCGTCGGGAAACACGTGCCCGAAAATGGTGATCGTGTCGTATTCTTGGATGAGACGGTAAAGCGTTTCGTGGCTCACGAGAGATCTCCTTTTCACTGACTAGAAATTAAAAATCCTTGGACTGGCCAAGGATTTATTATAACTTAATTGGCTTTGCCAATACAACCGAACACTTGGCATTTGGCTTTGACGACGGCGCGGATGTCGTCTTTGCCGGGACCAATGATCTTCCGAGGATCGTAGACGTCAGGATCTTTGGCTAAGACGGCGCGGACCTTGGCGGTCCAGCCCTGTTGCAATTCGGTATTGACGTTGACTTTGGCGGTGCCGCGTTCGATTGCCAACCGAAGTTGGAAATCGGGGATGCCGGACCCGCCGTGGAGCACGAGCGGCAATTTGATCAATTCGTTGATGACGGCCATTTCCTTAAAGCCGAGTTTCGGTTCGCCTTTGTAGGGTCCGTGAACGGAACCAAGGGCGGGGGCCAGGCAATCGATGCCAGTCTTGGCCACGAGTTCCTGGCATTCGCTTGGAATCGCATACATCGATTCGGCGACGACGGTGTCTTCTTGGCCGCCGACGCGTCCGAGTTCGGCTTCGACCGAGACTCCGCGGGCATGGGCGTATTCGACCACGCGCTTGGTGATATCGATGTTTTCTTCAAACGGATGGTGCGAGGCGTCGATCATCACGCTGGTGAACCCGGCGTCGATTGCCGTTTGGCACAGTTCGAAGCTTTCGCCGTGGTCGAGGTGGAGGGCCACCGGAATCGTGATCTTGCGGTCGATCAGGATGCCCTTGACCATATTGACGATGACATGGAAACCGCCCATGTACTTGGCGGCGCCGGAACTGACCCCGAGAATGACCGGGGCTTGAATCGCTTGGCATTCATCGAGGATGGCCAAGGTCCATTCGAGGTTATTGATGTTGAATTGGCCGACGGCATATTGTTCACGCCGGGCTTTGATCAACATTTCTTTCATGCTGACTAATGGCATAGGTTATTTCTCCTTTTGGGAAGCGCTTATTCGTCTTCCTTTTCTTCGAACTCTTCTTCATCGACGACGGCTTCTTCCGGCTCGAGCAATTCTTCTTCCTCAGGTTCTTCGAAGGGATCGATTTCCTTCTCCTCTTCGACTTCTTCGACGTCGCGAAAAACGCCGCGGATGTCTTCATAGAGTTCTTTGAAGGTGTAATTGGTCCTGAGATCCCACATGTTTCCGCCTAAGGCGACGAAACGGCCGTCCAAGGTGAGATTGGTATAGAAACGCGACATCCGTTCCGGAGTCGCTTGGTCGATCTCTTTGGTAATCCGTTCCCAAATATCCTTAAAGGAAACAGGTTTTCCTTGTCCAACGATGAGGTTGTAAGCGACGTCAAGCATTGATTTTTCGACCATAAACAGTCCCCTTTTTCACATTTTTTCCGGCGCTGACACACCGAGCAAGCCCAAGGCGTTGCCCAAGACGATGCGGCTAGCGTCGACGAGGGCGAGGCGCGCCCTTGATAAAGAAATATTTTCTTTATCGACGACACGACATATAGTATAGAAACTATGGGTTAAAGTTGCAAGTTTTTGCACGTAATTCGTGATTTTGTAGGGCGCCTTGGTTTTGGCGGCGTCGGCCACTTCGAGCGGATAACTTTCCAGGTGGCGCAACAGCTGCTTTTCTTCATCGGAGTCCAGGCCTTGGCCGGTCAAGTCAAACCCTAGTTCCTGCCCGGCTTTCAATAAGCTGCACAGGCGCGCATGGGCGTATTGGGCGTAATAGACCGGATTGGCGCTGCTGGCGCTCGCGGCCAAGTCTAGATCGAAATCCAAATGCGAGGAGGCCGAGCGGGCCACGAAGAAATAACGGGCGGCGTCGACACCGACGTCTTGGCATAGTTCCCTTAAAGTGACGCCGACTCCGGTCCGCTTGCTCATTTTCAGTTCTTGGCCGTCCTTGATAAGGCGCACCATCTGGACGATTTCAATCGTCAAGGTGTCCTCGGGATAGCCGAGCATCGAAAGGGCGGCCTTCATCCGGTTGATGTAGCCGTGATGGTCGGCGCCCAAGATGTCGATCAGGTAACGGTGATCGCGCTTGGCTTTGTCGAGATGGTAGGCGATGTCGGGGAGAAAATAAGTGAAAGTCCCGTCGCTTTTGACGATGACCCGATCTTTGTCGTCTCCGAAGGCCGAGGTTTTGAGGAAGGTCGCCCCGTCTTGTTCATACATGAAGGGAGCCAATTTAATTTTAATTTCTTCCAAAAGTCCTTGTTCTCGAATCGCCGTTTCATGAGTAAAGACGTCGAATTGGACCCGATAGAAATCCAAATCGGCCCGAATTCGGGTCAGTTCGCGACGAATCCCCTCGCTTTTGAAAAAAACAGGATCGTAGCGGTCCAGATATTGATCACCATGGGCCGTCTTGATTTCCAAGGCGATGTCGACGATATCCTGGCCGTGATAGCCGTCTTGAGGCAAGTCGACCGCCCGTCCGAATGATTGGGCGTATCGCGCGTAAATCGATTGGGCCAGGTTCTCAATCTGAGCCCCGGCGTCATTGACGTAAAATTCCCGCGTGACCCGATACCCGGCCCGAGAAAGGATCCGGGCAATGACGTCGCCCAAAGCCGCCCCCCGGGCATGGCCTAAGTGCAGGGTCCCGGTCGGGTTGGCCGAAACGAACTCGACGTTGACGGAGCACCCATGGCCGACGTCGCTTGAGCCGTAATCGGCTCCCTCGTCGACGATTTTGGCGATGACCGAAGTCAAGGCCGTCGGCTTCACGAAGAAATTGATGAATCCCGGCCCAGCGATTTCGATCTTTTCAAAAAGAGCGCTTTCGACCTGCGAGATGATTTTCGCCGCGATCACGCGCGGGGATTGGCCCAATGACCGGGCTAATTGCAGAGCGAGGTTCGTGGCGTAGTCGCCGTGGGCTTTGTCCTTGCTTTGCTCGACGACGATTTCTTCAATCGACAAATTGGTTCCCAAAGCGGATGCGGCGTGCGACAGTTGTTGTTTGATAAGCGCTAATATTTCCATGATGTTCCTATTCTAATGGGCTTGGTCGATGATTTTTTCGACCAAGACGACGCAAGTGGCCTCGGCACCGAGGCCTTGACCGATATAGCCAAGCCCTTCGTTGGTTCCGGCCTTGACTGAGATCTGATCGGAAGCCAGTCCGATCATTTTTCCGATCCTGGCGACCATCGTCGGGATATGCGGGCTTAATCGAGGGCTCTCGATGACAATCGAGATGTCGATGTTGCAGACGCGGTAGCCTTTCGCTTCGACCAGGCGCTTGGCGTATTGGACAAAGTAGCTTGATGGTTTGTCTTTGTATTGGGGGTCGGTATTCGGGAAATGGGTTCCAAGGTCGCCCAAGGCCAAGGAACCAAGCAAGGCTTCGGTCAGGGCGTGGAGGACGATGTCCCCGTCAGAATGGGCTTCGAACCCAAAATCGTGGTCAATTAAAACGCCGCCGATCCACAAGGGTCGACCTTTGATTAATCGATGGATGTCACGGCTCATTCCGATGCGATACATGTTTATACGTTGAATTTGTAGAAGACGATGTCGCCGTCCTGCATCGGGTATTCCTTGCCTTCGAGGCGCAGTTTCCCGGCTTCTTTGACCGCGGCTTCGCTGCCATATTTAATTATATCATCATAATGATAAACTTCGGCTTTGATGAAACCCCGCTCGAAATCGCTATGGATGATGCCGGCGCATTGAGGGGCCTTCATGCCAAAACCGAAAGTCCAAGCCCGGCATTCGTCGCGTCCGACCGTGAAGAAGGTCCCGAGGTTCAGCAAGCGGTACGTCGCGTGGACCAGAAGGTCAAGCCCGGACATCGTCGCCCCGATCGAGGCCAAGAATTCTTTTTGCTCTTCGGGTTCGAGCTGGGCGATTTGGGCTTCGATGGCACACGAGATTGGAATGATCGAAGCTTGGTGGTCCGCGGCGTATGCGGCCAATTGGCGATAAGAAGGATGTTCTTCGATGCCATTGAGTTGGCTTTCGCCGACATTGGCGACGTAGACGATCGGCTTCATGGTCAGAAGGTGCAATTCCTTGTGGAGAAAATCGGCTTCTTCCCGAGATAAACGCATAGTGCGGGAAGGCAAGCCTTGGTCGAGTTGCCGTTTGGCTTTTGACAAGACGTCGTATTCGAATATTGCGGCGGTTTCTTTGCTGGTCTTGGCCCTGGTGCCGACGCGCTCGATCCGCCGATTGACGGTGTCGAGGTCGGCCATCACCAGTTCGAGGTTGATGATGTCGATGTCCCGCAAGGGATCAACCGAGTTTTCGACGTGGATGATGTCGGGGTCTTCGAAAACGCGCACCACCTCGACGATGGCGTCGCATTCGCGGATGTGTCCAAGAAACTGGTTCCCCAACCCTTCGCCTTGACTCGCCCCTTTGACGAGGCCGGCGATGTCGATGAATTCGATCGTGGCGTGAATGGTTCGCTCGGGAATGAACAGTTTTGACAAATATTCGAGCCGGGGGTCGGGCACGGCCACGACGCCGGTATTCGGTTTGATGGTGGCAAACGGGTAATTGGCCGCTTCGACGTTGGCTTTGGCCAGCGCGTTGAAAAGCGTCGATTTCCCGACGTTAGGCAGCCCGACGATTCCCGCTTTTAATCCCATAATTCAATGTGGTTTGACTTGGCTATTATAAATGTTTTCCGGTTTAGAAAAAAGTCGCCGGAGCGACTTTTTTTGTTTCATAAACCGATTGATTAAATTTTCTTAATCTTCGTAGCCCGGGGACCACGATCTGTTTCTTCAACTTCGAACTCTACAGCTTCGCCGGGAGCGGCGACTTTGTAGTTGTCCATGACAAGTTCGCTGTAATGGAAG
>JBAZHG010000026.1:0-11428 GCA_041652475.1 Bacilli bacterium | reverse complement strand
CTTTTTTTTTATGTTATTTATTAGACTATAGACTATTTATTGAACGCAACTATCTCGGAGGTTCATCATGGAACGCAAAAAAGTGTTTGCTTCGCTTTTGACCGGCGCCATCGCGATCGGCGCCACGCTCGTTTTCGGCTCGCAAAGCCAAAACCGATTCATCGGAAACGTGAAAGCCGAACCGACGATCTCGACTTGCCTTTTCAATCACCAAAGCAACCCGGGCGCGGATGCCCCCAGTTACGGATTCATCGATATTGAAAACGTGAAGGCCTATTACCTCACCGATTCAATGCAAGAAAACGACGCTAATTTCCTGAGGTTGTCAGCTCTTGACGCCTCGACGCCCGGACTGTTGGCGAACGTGACCGCCATTAACGGCATTCTGAGCCTCACGGTCCATTTCACCGGCGGCCCATTATACGCGATCGAATCATCGACCTTCTTTGAAGATTACTTACCGGATCCGGTCAACGATTTATTGACGAGCGGCACGCCACGATCGTTTGATTCGCCGACCACCAGCGGATACTTCCTCTTGATGACGGAGTCGACCGAAGATGTCATTATCCAAGATGTGTCGATCGCCTACCAATGCGGTCACGAAGTTGACGACGATTATTATTATGAATCGGATTGGTCGGGCGACGGGATGTTCAACCATTATGTCGGCGCACGCTCCTGGGGAAATCTGATGGGAAAAGAACCCGCGCATGACATGCTGCAGTTCATGACCAATCCCACCGAAACGACCAACAATTATGCGCCGGGCACGACCCCGCCGAACACCAATCCCGACCAGTGGTATCGCTGGAATGGCACCAGCATCAGGAATTACGTCTTGGACGGCGAAACCAAGGATTATTCGAACACGCCAATGGGCGAATTTTCCAGCAATAACTTTGAAGTGACGATCGCGGTGATCGTCGACGCCGACATTTTCTTTGATGCCGAAGCCTGGTTCCATGTCTGCCCCTGGGTCGGTCTCAAAGCGGCCGACCATAGTGCTTTGCCCGACGTCGGAGAAGGCATCGGCTACATGCAATCGTACATCGGCACCGACAATTTCGACCCGATCGGTGGTATCAAAGCTCGAACCGACACTTACCGCGGACGTTTCTATACCAATTACACCGCGAATGTGGGCGCCTATGATTGGGGCTTTGCCAATCCGGACACCACCTATCTTGTTGGCAGCGAGACGATGACCCTAAGGCAAGCCTACCAAGCGACCGACCTCCCGATCTTCAACGTGCGTTTCGTCGTTGACGACAACGATTATGATTTATATATCAACGGCTTCCATGTCTACCATGAAGACGAAGCTTTCTATCTTGAAGAGAATTACCTCGGCCAGGAGTATTCCTTGGAGACAATCGAGTTCCATGGCGTGAATTACGGCGACGGCATCGATAGCGACGGCGAAGGACCGGACACGATCGCCACCCCGCTTCCGGGCTACATGGTGACCTATACCAATCCGATCATCCGGGAGATACTACCGGAATAATTATCAGGAGCGAAATAGCGTTTTTCGAAAAGGGCCGCGATTTGCGGCCTTTTACGATTAATTTGCGTATTATTCAGTCAATGCGATTCAAAAAAGCAAGTCGTACAAGTACGACTTTTTCACTTAATCCCGCTTAGTATATTGTATAATAAGACAAGTCGAACCCGATTATGAAAAAAATCCTAAGAAATATCCGTATCGGAGCGCTGTTATTCGCCTTCGTCGAGCTGGCGTTTTTATTGACGCTGGCGCTTTTTTATGGCTTCGACTGGTATAATTTCCGCTTCTTCTTCGGTTTGGAATACATCATCGCCTTGATTGCCGTCTTGGGCGTCATCAACCTTTTGTTCGTCTTGATTTCGATTGCGGTCGTCGGCCGGCACCGGCAAAAAACCGACCTGAAGGCGGCCGAAATCATCGGAACCGACATCCAGGAAGCCTACAACTTCGGCATGATTGGCATGGCCGTCGTCAATGATGAGCAAATCGTCATGTGGACGAACGAGTTGTTCGAAGATCGGCAAATCAAAATTATCGACCGAAATATTCTTGAATGGCAACCCGCCATCAAAGAATTGCATCTCGACCCGCCGTCTCCATCGGTCAAAATCGAGGTCAGCGCCCGCGATTACGAAGTAAAGTATCTCAAGGAAGCCCATTTGTACTTGTTCAAAGACGTGACCGCCTATGAGAAACTTTTCAAGTATTCGAAGGAACAAGCCCCGGTCGTCGGCATCATCCTGCTCGACAACTACACCGACGCCTCGGTCAACATCGACGAAAACAACGACATCATCTTGAGCATCCGCAATACCATCTTCGACTATGCGAAAGAATATGGGATTCTCCTAAGACGCTACCGGTCTGATGCCTATTTTGCCCTATGCAATTCCATCTCGCTCTCGCGGATGAAAGCCGACAACTTCTCGCTTCTGGACCGAGTCCGCAAACTGAGCAAGGACACCGAGCTATACATTACCCTGTCGATGGGATTCGCTTACGATTTCCCTGATGACGTCGTCAAATTGAACGAGATGGCCAACTCGGCTATCGACATCGCCGTCTCGCGCGGCGGCGACCAAGTCGTCGTCAACCAATACGGCGAGGAATTAGCCTTCTACGGCGGCCGCACCCAAGTGCAGGAACGCCGCAACAAGGTCAAAGTCCGTTCCTTAGCCGACGCCTTGATCGGACTCGTCAAGAACGCCAGCAACGTCATCATCATGGCCCATTCCGACATGGACCTCGACGCCTTAGGCTCGTCCCTGGGCGTCAAAGCCATCGTCGACGCCGTCGGCAAGCCGGTCAAACTGGTCTACGTCCCGAAAATGGTCGAGAAGAAGACCCGGATGGCGGTCACCATGATGTTCTCGCGCGAAGAGCTCGACAAAATGGTGGTCACCCCCAAGGAAGCCCTCGATCTGTTGAAGGCCGACACCTTGGTCATCGTCTGCGACGTCCACCGCCCTTCGATCACCATGTCCCCGAAACTGCTTGAGGAAGCCACCAAAGTGGTGGTCATCGACCACCATCGCCGAGCCGAGGAATTCATCGACAATCCGGTGTACAGCTACGTCGAACCGAGCGCTTCCAGCGCCTCGGAACTCGTTGCCGAATTGATTCGGTACGCCTCCCCCAACCCGCGCATCACCCTGCCGTCGGCTTACGCCACCATCATGCTGTCCGGCATTTTCCTCGACACGAACTACTACCGGTCGAAGACCGCCGGCATGCGGACGTTCGAAGCCTCGATGTTCTTGAAACAAAGCGGGGCCGACAACGCCTTGGCCGACACCTTCCTCAAAGACGATTACGAAGAGCATAACCTGATCACCAAGATCATGGCTAATTCCAAAACGCCCTTCTACGGCATCATCGTCGCTTTGGCCGATCCGAGCGACATCATCGATCGGGCCACCTTGGCCAAAGTCGCCAACATGAACATCCAGATCAAAGGCGTCAACGCCACCTTCGTCATCGGCAAGACCGACGCCAAAGAAGTCCGGATTTCGGCCCGGAGCGACAATAGCATCAACGTGCAGTTCCTCTTAGAAAAACTCGGCGGGGGCGGCCACTTCTCATCGGCGGCCTGCGCCTTCAACAATTTGACGATCGAAGAAGCCGAAAAGAAATTGATCGAAGTGCTCGAGACCTATTTGCCGGCGGCCCGCACCGACGGAAAATCGACCCCAGGAGACGCATCATGAAAGTAATATTGCTCACCGACGTCAAGAAAGTCGGAAAGAAAGACCAAATCGTCAACGTGGCCGACGGCTATGCCCGGAATTTTCTCATCGCCAACAAATTGGCGGTGCCGATGACTGACCGCGGGCTTGAAATCGTCGACACCCAGAAGCGCGAAGCCGAGACCGAATTCAAGGCCAAACAGGCCGAGGCCCAAACCCTGGCCGACCAAATCAACTCGATCACGCTCAAGTTCGAAGGACGCTTTTCGGAAGACGGCCGCATGTACGGCACCATCTCCACGAAACAAATCGTCGAAGAATTGAAAGCCAAGCATGGGATTACGGTCGACAAGCGCAAGTTCGTTGACCATTTCCTCGTCAACGCCGCCGGGATGACCCACCTCAGAATCGAATTGTTCAAGGGCGTCGTCGCCACAATCAACGTCCTCGTCACGGAGAAAAAGTAATATGGCGCGCGGATTACCTTTCAACATCAATGCCGAAAAGACGGTCCTCGGGGCCATGCTGATCGACGAAATGGCGCTAGCCACCTGCGTCGGCGATTTGATTGACGCCGACTTTTATGGGGCTGAAAAGCGCCACCAGATCATTTACCAAGCAATCACCGGACTCGTCAAGAAGCATATTCCGGTCGACGTCCAGACGGTAACCGACGAACTGCTCAACAGCAAAGAACTCGACAACGTCGGCGGGGTCGACTACCTCATGGATTTGACCCAAAGCGTCGTCTCGCTTTCGAATATGGATTTCTACATCCGGATTCTCAAAGACCATCGCATCCTTCGGGAACTCCTAGTCGCCATCGACGGCGTCCGCAAGGAATACGACGAGGAAGAGATCGACGACATCACCAATTTCATCGCCCGGGCCGACTCTCGGATCCACGACGTGACCCAAAAGCGAAGAATTTCGAATTTCGTGAGCGCCCAAGAAGTCGCCAACGTGGTCGAATCGGAACTCAAAATCGTGGCCAAGCCCGGCGGCTTGACCGGACTCGACATCGGCTATGCCAAACTGAACGACTTCACCCACGGTTTCCAAAAAGGCGAGATGATCATCCTGGCGGCCCGACCTTCGGTCGGCAAGACGGCCATGGCCCTCAACCTCGCCCTGCACGCCGCCCGGCGCAACAATCTCCCGGTGGCCGTTTTCTCGCTTGAAATGCCGGCCAACGCCCTGATCAAACGCTTGATTGCCACCGACGCCGGCGTCAACCTGGACCAGATTCTCAAGGGAACCCAGTTCCTGAACGCCAAGGAGAAGGCCGCCGTCGGCCAAGCCATCAAAAACGTCGGTAGCGCCAACCTATACATCGACGACACGGCCGGCATCAAACTGATCGACATCATCGCCAAGTCGCGGCAGCTCAAAGGCCGCCTCGGCGATTTAGGTCTAATCGTCGTCGACTATATCGGCCTGATCACCACCGGCGAGAAGAAAATCGAAAACCGCCAGGTGGAAGTCAGCAACATCTCGCGGCAACTCAAAGAGTTGGCCCGCGAATTGAAAGTGCCGATCCTCGTCGTTTCCCAACTCTCGCGGGAAGTCGACAAGCGCGACAACCGGCGCCCGATGCTGTCCGACCTGCGCGAATCCGGTTCGATCGAACAAGACGCCGACGTCGTCTTGCTGATGTACCGGTCGAAATACTACCAAGGTTTCGGAGCCCCGAAACGCAATGCCTTCGGGAGCGACCGCAAGAAGGGCGAAGACGTCTCCCGCAAGGAAGAGGAACTGCTTCAAGGCATCGGCGAAGCCCTCGACCTCGTCGAGCTCCGGGTGGCCAAGAACCGCAACGGCCGCATCGGTAACATCAACCTATTGTTCTTCACGTCCTATGGACGGTTTGAGACCCCGAGCGACGATTTCGAAAAGAAGCTCAACGAAATCCGTTACGAGCACAACGTCAGCGACATCGAAGACTGACCATGCGTTTCTACATGCTGGCGAGCGGATCCAAGGGTAACGCCACCTTGGTGTCCGACGGCAAAACCAATTTCCTCATCGACATGGGGTTGACTAAAAAATGGCTTCTGGACGGCCTCGCGGAAACGCCGGTCGCCTTTGAAGACATCGATTTCGTCTTGTTCACCCACGATCACGGCGACCACGCCGGCGGGGTCCGCTTCATCGACGTCGAAAAGCGGTATGCCACCAGAGGCACGGTTGCACTCGAACCGGACCACGAGCTCGTACACTACGAGCCGCGGCAATTCGGGGCGTTCACGATTACCCCGCTGCCGACGAGCCACGACGCCTTGGACGGGGTTGGCTTCGTGATTGAAAACGGGGGCCAAAAACTCGTCTATATGACCGACACCGGCTACATCAGCCAGGCCAACATGGCCTATATGAAAAACGCCGATTATTACATCATCGAAAGCAACCACAACGTCCGCATGCTGCTCCAGACCGACCGCGCTTTTACCTTGATCCAGCGGATCTTGGGCGACACCGGCCATCTTTCGAACGAGGATTCGGCCATGTACCTGACCGAACTCGTCGGGGAAAAGACCAAGGAAATATTCCTGGCCCACCTCTCGGAGGAAGCCAACGCCCCCGAAGTGGCTTTGAAAGCCCATCTGACCATTTATCAACGGAAATACCTCGACATCGACAAGATCCGGGTCGTCCCCGCCCCGCAATACGGGGTCGTCAGCGGCGGTTCCCTCGAATGACGATCAAAATCATCGCCGTCGGCAAGATGAAGGAGCCCTTTTATCAAGCGGCTATCACTGAATATAGGAAAAGGCTAGGAACCTACGCCGATATTGAAATCGTGGAAATCGAAGAAAGCCGGTTGCCCGACAAACCGACCCGGGCCCAAATCGAACGAGGGCTCAAATCCGAAGCCGCGGACATGCTAAAGCATGTCGGTCCATCCGACTACCTCGTTGTCCTCGACCGCGAAGGCCGCGCCTATTCAAGCGAAGCCTGGGCGGCGCGTCTCGATGAGATGATGACCCGGGGCAAAAGCAGTTTCGCCTTCCTGATCGGCAGTTCCTACGGGTTGGATGATTCCCTCAAGCAGTCGGCCCATGAAAAAATCACCCTGTCGGCGCTGACGTTTCCCCATCAGCTGGTCCGGGTGATTTGGTTGGAGCAGCTATACCGCGCGTTTAAGATCTTGAATCACGAAACCTACCACAAGTAGGTTTTTTTCATTCGATCAGGCCGAAGTGGCGCATGGCCTTGGCCCAACCATCGTCGTCGATGTCGGCAGTGATGAAATCGGCTTCCCGTTTCACTTCGGGTTTGGCGTTACCCATGGCGACTGAGATCCCGGCGAAGTTCATCATTTCGATGTCGTTCGGGTTGTCGCCGAGAGCCATGCAGTTCTCGGGGCCCCAGCCGTAGTATTCAAGCACGGCCAAGATTCCTTTGGCCTTGTCGCTGTCTTTGGGCATGATGTCTACGGCGTATTCGTCCCAACGGGCGCTTTTGCACGTGGTCATATGCGGGAGGAAGAGCGACTCGTCCAGTTCGTCGCAGAAGCAGATGGCTTGATAGATCGTTCGGTCGTAGTGGTCGGGGAAAGTCCGCGGCTGCGGGAAGCGGGTCCCGTATTTCTCGTGGGCGTGGATCACCCGTTCGTCGACGTAGTTGATGTGGCCTTCGGCTTCTTCGATCAAGGTCAGCCCGAATTTGAGGCGTTTCGAGAATTTGATCAGCATGTCGACTTCGTCTTCCGGGAGCGGGTAGCGGTAGATGATCTTGTCGTCGATGATGGCGTTAGCCCCGTTCATGGTGATGTAGCCGTCGGGTTTGACATAGTCAAGGACCCCGACTTTGCCAATCAGATAACGGTTGCGGCCCGAGGCCAAGAAGACCTTGATGCCGCGGTTTTGCAGTTGTTTAAAAGCTTTGATGGCGCTTTCGGGCACCCGTTTGTATTTATGCGAAAAAAGCGTTTGGTCGATGTCGGTGACCACCAATTTGATCTTTTGATCCATCGCAAGTCCTTTCCTTTGCACTTCACCCACGTTTTCGATATAGTGTCTTCGGTGAATGAAAATGCAGATATTCGAGCCCTTCGCTTTAAAGCGAATCGAAGATAAATCCAATCCGTTCTCAGCCCTGTTCGAAACGGAAGACGGTGGTCGGTTCTACGTCGAACCGGCGTTTTATTCGCAACTGGTGGCGATTGATGAACGCGAACCCGACCAACTTGCTAATATCATAGAGGAAATGCTGCGCTTAGTCAAAAAGAACCGCCGCATCGTGTTTACGCTTGATTTCAACCGCCCTTTGACTAATGTCGAAGATCATATTTACCTAGAATTGCACGACGTGATCGGCAATCTGGGCCTGTATTTCGTCAATAGTTCCAATCTGCGCGGACGCGCGGTATAAATATCGTTCGCCGGCCCGAAACGATTGCTATTTGCCCTCAAATAGGCAAAAATATAGGGTAAGGACTCACCCATGGCCATCGAAGGATTATTAGTTTACAACATCGCCCTTGACAACGCCCGCTATCAAGAGGAAATCGCCGCTTTCATGACGGCGTTCCGCAAGAACGGCCTGCGCTTGACCCCGGTTTCCAACATCAAGGTCTTTAACCTGGTCGAAGAGAACCCGAACCGGTTCGGCTTTGCCGTTTTCTGGGACAAAGACATCCACGTGGCCCGCTATTTGGAAGACGAGGCCCGCATCCCCATATTCAACAACCAACACGCGATCGGCACCTGCTCCGACAAAGCCTTGACCTATTTGGCCTTGCGCAACTATAACGTCCCGACTCCGCCGACGGTCATCTTGCCGTACACTTTCAACGTCAGCCTCCTAAACTATTACGAAGACGTCCGCGAGATGTTGGTCGATTTGCCTTATCCCTTCCTCGTCAAAGACCGTTTTGAATCGATTGAAGACCGCGTCTATTTGATCCCTGACGAAGCCAAATTCAAGGAAGTGCTGATCGAAGTCGGCAAGAAATCGCTCATGGTCCAACAATACATCCTCCCGCAAGGACGCCGCGTCCTCCGCATCAGCGTGGTCGGAGGCCAGGTCATCGCCGGAATCGAACGGTTCCGGGAAACCGACGAAGACGGGAGCATCGTCGAGGAAGTCCGCCAAATCAAGATCAACCGCCCCTTGAAAAAAATCGCTCAAGCGGCCGCCCATGCCGTCGGGGCCGATTTCGCCGCCGTCGATTTGATTGTCGACCGCAAGAAGCGCATCTACGTGTATTCGGTCAAGACCAACGCCAGCCCGCTCGCAATCGAAAAAGCCACCGGCATGTACATCAGCTGGTACATCGGCCGCTATATCAAAAAGACGTTCAGAGCCCGCCGGGCCCAACAATAAAAGAAACCCTCTGGGATTGATTCAGAGGGTTGTTTTTTTCTATTTCTTGACGACCGGAACCGGGGGTAACGGGGGTCGGAGCGTCTTGCTCGAGAGCCACATCATCCGGAGGCCGACTAAGAGCACGAACGCCATCGAGGCGTAGTTCGGGAAGATGAAGCCGACAATCAGCGTCAAGATGGCCGGACTCAGCAGGAGCCAGCCGGTGATTTTCATCGCTTCGGTGAATTTCATCGTCCGATTGGGGTTGTTTTTGCCGCGAGTCATGATGAAGATCAAGATGGCCATGAAGAGGCCGAGCAAGCTGTTGACCCCGAGCATGATCGAGGTGGTCGTCCACATGAGCATCATCTTGCTGTTGCGGTAGGATTCGTCAAAGAACCGTTCCCAGTTGGCCAGGATCTTGGTTTGGTAGGCGGCGTATTCATCGCCGTCGGTTGGGGTTTCGATTGGATTGTCGAACTCGTCGAGGAGGCCGGTGTTCCGAAGGTTGGTCCCGAGTTCCAAGGACATGTAGTCGCCTTGGAAGGAATTGACATAGTCTTTGCCGGCGGCCGTTCCGGCGGCAACCGCGGAGGGATTATAGATGTAAACGTAAGCGACGCGTTTGGCGAAGAAGACGAACGAAGTGATTTCGAGGTTGATGGCCTCGGCGCTGTTGGCCGTCGCCAACTTGTCGGTCAGGAAAACGGAAACGGTGCTATCCTCGGCCGAACCTTGGTAATAAACCTTGAGTTTGACGGCGTCAGTATGGTCTTTATAACTGAAGTAGTGGAAGTTGGCCGCCCCTTCGACGTCGGCGAAAGCCGCGTCCCAGGTGGAACCCGGATTCGTCAGTTGCCGGTATTCGCCGTCTTCGGCGACGATGAGGTCGACATTATGATCGTCCAAGGCTTCGCTGAAACGTTGGATTCCGGCGTCGAAAGAATAAAGGGTGCTGTCCATGAAGTCGGAGCCGTTGGCCTTGGCCGCGGTGACGAAAAGCGGCAGCGTGGCGAGGATGATCGACAAGAGGAACATGATCGCGGCGAGATACCATTTTTGGAAGCGGCCTTCCATGGCGGCGTCGTTGCGGAACAGCGAAGCGAATACTAATTTTAATGTTTTCATTTTTACTAACCTTGGCCTGACTAGTAAATTATAGGGTAATTGGGTAGCCAATACAAATGATTGTTTCCTTTAGCATTTGCATTACCGACAGCAACCTTCTAACATAAGGAGGGATATCCATTCATCAAGATGAAAAAAACGTTTTTACCCGTCTTTGGGACCCTCGCCCTCCTCTTGTGCGCCTGCGGGACCGAGCCCTATTATGAGATGGCTTACCGGGCCATCGACAAGCTGCAAACATTGATTGTCAACCCGGGCACGATTTTCATCAAGCACGTTTTCCACGGGACGCCCCCGGCGGGCGATTACGGCGAGTTGATCCTCGTCCTATATAGTTCCATCAACGAGGAATCGACGCGGGCCAACAGCTATTTCGGTTATGAGAGCGACGAACTATATTACGTCGGGCTCGATGCCGTGACCCTCTACGACTATCGCGATTATTACTTCCAATTGGACACCGACCGGGTCAATGACCATTACGGCTATCATTTATAAAAAGCGACCGAGTCGATCAAGGACCGGTAAACCATCGATTAGCAGAGAGCATCTTCACAAAGAAGCCTGAGTAAATATATCGAATTGCATCTATACCAAGCAGATGATAATATTAAGGCGCTCTTTTGAGCGCAACCCGGGGATGTCATGGTTTCGACAGGGTTTCGTCTGGCAGTAGGGGCAGCCGAGCGGTGACGTAATCACCACAACCAATTAACTGGCAACAGTCAATTATCATACGCTGCGGCTTAATCGCACAATCACTTGGCCTGCTAAGCAGGCGTAGCGCGCTACCGATGGTTTCTCCTCTCACGCATCGGACTAGTGTCATAACAAGGGGATAGGTTCCGGCATCGGCCAGCTGTCGGGATAGAAAACCTAATGGCCTCGCGCGTCGTCCATTTGTCGATATTGGGCGGTACGTCAAATCAAATATCGTCTAAGCTGTAGGCGCTATTGCAGGACCGATCTTGGACCGGGGTTCGACTCCCCGCATCTCCACCAAACAAAGATGAAGTGGTTTCCAAAACTTGGAGAGTGGGTATGATAACATATACCCAACCAAGCGAAGGAAACCATTTTATATGAGAGTCACGAATCTAGAAAAGCTAAAGATGTGCGAAGACCACGTTCTGCGCGGAAAATCGCTATCTCAAGTTAGTGAAGAGAATGGCAATTTCGACATTGCAATTTTGAAGTATCACATCAATTTGTATAAGCGGCATGGACGGGAAGTGTTCGTCGACCGCGTCAACCGCGGTAAGTATCGGCGGGGCAGTAAGCTGTTGGCAATCGG
>JBAZHG010000025.1:0-12866 GCA_041652475.1 Bacilli bacterium | reverse complement strand
TCGTGCAGGGCGTCGACGATCATCTGGTCGGTGTATCCGAAGCTGATCCATTCGCGGATGCGCCCGAATTCGAGCGGGGTCAAGGTCCGGCCCCATTCTTTTTCGATGATGCCGTAGATGTTGCTGACTTGGTTGGCGAAATCCTCACGGGCGTTTTCCTCGCTTCGTTTGACGATTGACAGTTGGAATTCGCTATACAGCTTCCGTTTGAGCGGATTGAGAGTGGTTTTCATTTGGTTGCCGGAGTTGTCGTATTCGATCAGGTCGTGGTTCAACAAGTCGACCAAGACGGCGTCAATCGCCTCGAGCGGGAGCGACATCTTCAAGCCCAACAAATCGGCGGTGACAAGGAGGGTTCCCTGGTGCAGCAACTGGTCGATCAAAAGGAGGGCGGCGAGATGATTCTCGTCTAAGCCCATCTTCTTGTAATTGTCCAGCAGCAAGTACCGGAGGTCGACCGCTTCGAGCAATTGATCCATAAGGCCATTATACTCCTTCAATATCGTTCCTTGATTCCATAAGATTTGAGCAGCGCCTGGGCGTTAAGCGGGTCGATGCGCTCCATCTTGGCGATTTCGGCGTTGACTTTGGCCCCATTGACGTATTCAAGCATGTCGACGTTGTCGACGAGAGCTTGGCGCAGGGGTTCGTCAAGCGTGAAACCGAGCCGGAGGCAAAACCGCAAGGCCCGCAGGATCCGGAGCGGATCTTCCTGGAGGCGGGCATTCGGTTCCCCGATCATCACGAGGCGCTTTTCGCGCAGGTGGTCCTGCCCGGAAGCGAAGTCGTGGACGCCGAGGTCGCTATCGATATAAATGGCGTTGACGGTGAAATCGCGGCGCGGGTAATCCTTTTCAATTTCGGTCACGAAACTGATCGATTGGGGGTGACGGTAATCTTTGTAGCCGGCTTCTTCCCGCAAGGTCGTGATGTCGACGTCATATCGGCCGATTTTCAACTTGACGTTACCATAATGGGCAAAACGGTAGTCGGCATCGGCCAAAAAGGGTTCCATCTGGGCCGGAGTCGCGTCGGTGACCAAATCGAAATCGGCCACCGGGAGCCCCAATAGATAATCGCGGGAAGTGCCCCCAACCATATACAGGCGAAAACCGTTCTTGTGGAATAACGCCGCCAAATCGAGAAATACGTTCAGGTCCATCGAGGATATCTTAAACGAATTGGCGTTAAATGAAAATAAAAAGAGGGTCGATTGACCCTCTTAGGAGACGACTATTTGACTTTTTCTTTCAAGCTCTTGGAGGGCTTGAACGCCACGACTTTCGTAGCCGGGATTTTAATCTTGTTCTTGGTGCGCGGCTTGACGCCAATCCGGGCTTTGCGATGACGGATTTCGAAGGTTCCGAAGCTGGAAACTTTCACCGGGACGCCTTTGATCAAAGACTTCTCGACGAGTTCGAAGACGGCTTCGACCGCGGATTCCGCGACTTTTTTGCTCAAGTGAGTCTTTAAAGCAACTTCACCGACTAAATCTAGCTTGTTCATATGTGCCTCCTATGTGGTTAATTGTAAATTAGCACAGGTGGCCGACATTAACAATACTAACAGAAGAAATAGTTTGAAAGAAAATCTCGTGAAGCAAGCGTTTTTCACTCGTGTTTCAAGGGTCGTAGCATCATGAAGGCAACCATCTCGCTTGGCTTGGCCCCTTGGTAGAGGACCCGGTATACCGCTTCGACGATTGGGGTTTCCACATGGTGCTTCAAGCTTAGTTCGTGAATCGTCTTGGCGGCCCGTATGCCTTCGACCGTGGTCTTGTTATGGTCCAGGAAGGGCCTCGCGTCATCGTCACGTCCGATCTGGAGCCCGGCTTTGAAATTGCGGGAATGGAACGAATAACAGGTGACGATCAAATCGCCGAGTCCGGTCAACCCGAGATAGGTTTTGAGCTTGCCGCCATGGCGACGGCCAAAGGCCGTCATCTCGGCCAAGCCCCGGGTCACGAGGGCCGCCCGGGCGTTATCGCCCAAGCCGAGGCCTTCGATGATCCCGCTCGCGATGGCGATGGCGTTTTTCATGGCAACGCCGATTTCGGCCCCAATTTCGTCGGTTTGGATGTAGACGCGGAAATACTGGTTGGAAAATAGCTCGGCCACCTTCCGGGCTCGCGTCTTGCTCTTTGACGTGGCTGATATCGCGGTCAGGTGCCGTAGGATTACTTCCTCGGCGTGGCTCGGTCCGATCAAAGAAACCAAGGGATATCTCTTCTTCTCGTCAATCGTCGCTTTGATGACTTCCGACATGCGGCGGTTGTCGTCGGTAAACCCTTTGGCGACGTTGACCAAGGTAATCCGGCGCGTCAAATGAGGATTGATTTGGCGGCATAAGCCTTCCATGGCCCCGGTCGGAACCGCCAATACGATCGTTTCGGCCCTGGCCAGAGCCGATTTGAGATCCAAGGTGGCCTTAATCTTTTCGTCGATCGGCTGCTCGCCGAAGAAGGCCCGGTTCCGATGGGCTTCGTTGATGTCGGCGACTTGGCTGGAATCGATGCCGTAAAGGAAGACGTCGTGGCCGTTATCGACCAAAACCTGGGCCAGGGCCGTCGCCCAGGCACCAGTGCCTAAAATGGTTATGTTCATGTTACTTTCTGATCCTGGTGATGATGTTGATCGGGGATCCCTCGAAATGGAAAGTTTCCCGGAGGCGGTTTTCAAGATAACGTTTGTAGGAGAAATGCATGAAGTCGGGTTCGTTCACGAAAAAAACGAAAGTCGGAGGTTTGACGTCGACTTGGTTGGCATAATATATCTTCAACCGGCCCCCGTTGAAATGCGGGGTCGGGTTCATGATTTGGGCGTCTTGGACGATGTCGTTGAGAAGACTCGTCGCCACCCGGGTGGTGTAGCCGTCATAAGCCACGGTCAAACTCTCGAAAATCGTCGCGATCCGAGTCTTGTTCTTGGCTGACACGAAGACGATCGGGGCGTAATCGAGAAATTTGAACTGTTCGCGGACCTTTTGGCTGAAATCGGCCATGGCCGATTGGTCTTTCTTGACGAGATCCCATTTGTTGACGACGATGATGATGGCCTTGTGGGCTTCAAACGCATAGCCGGCCACGTGTTTGTCCTGTTCGATGATGCCTTGTTCCCCGTCGATGACAAGCAAGACGACATCGCTGCGATCGATGGCCTTCAAGGCCCGTAGGGCGGCGTATTTATCGACCGCTTCGAAGATGCGGCCCCGTTTCTTAAGCCCGGCCGTGTCGATGACGACATAGGCGCGCCCTTCTTGCATGAAAGCGGTGTCGATCGCGTCGCGCGTGGTGCCTTCCTTCGCGCTGACGATGACCCGCTCCTGTTTCAAGATGGCGTTGACGAGGCTTGATTTGCCGACGTTGGGCCGGCCGACGACCGAAAAGCAAATGCTGCCTTCGTAGTCTTCCTGAGGTTCCGAGGGCAACAGTTTGACGATCGCGTCCAGCATGTCGCCGACGCCGATTCCATGGGTCGAGGAAACGGCAATCGGGTTCCCGAAGCCCAGTTGATAGAATTCATTGACGTCGCCGAGAAATTGCCCGTCGTCGATCTTATTGACGGCGAGGACGACCGGTTTCTTGGATTTGTAGAGCAAGCGGGCGACGGCTTGGTCATCGCGGGTGACACCGACTTGGCCGTCGACCACGAACAAAATGACGTCGGCTTCTTCAATGGCGATGGCGACTTGAGCGCGAATTTCGGTTTGGTAGCCGGCGTTTTCCAGTTGGATGCCGCCGGTATCGATCACGCGGAAATCTTTCAAAAGCCAATGGGCTTTACCATAGAGGCGGTCCCGGGTCAATCCCGGGATGTCGTCGACGATGGCCAAGCGATCGCCGATGATGCGATTAAATAACGTTGATTTCCCGACATTGGGAGAACCAACGATGGCAAGGATACCGTTGATCATTTTTGAATTCCGGAAAGTTTTCTTTCGATGATGTCAATGATGCGGATGACGACTTCCTCGACGGTCATGAACGAGGTGTCGATCAAAATCGAATCGATAGCCGGTTTCAAGGGGGCGAAGTCGCGGTGGGAGTCGATGTAGTCGCGCCGGCGCAAGTCCTCTTCGACGCTTTCAAGCGTGCAGGGGATTCCCTTGCCGAGGTTTTCTTCATAACGGCGCACAGCCCGGGTTTCCACCGAGGCGATTTGGAAAATCTTGATTTCGGCGTTGGGCAGGACGTAGGTCCCAATGTCGCGTCCGTCCATGACTACCGAATCGACGAGGGCCATTTGGCGCTGCTGATCGACCAAAGCCAAGCGGATGTTTTTATAAGAGGCGATATACGAGACGTTGGCCGAAACGTCGTTTTCGCGGATTTGATGGGTGACGTCTTCCTTATTGCATAAGACGGTGCCGCCCGGTTTCAGCTCGATGGACACTTCCGGGATCAAGTCGTCGCAGGCGGTTTCGCTCCGGGGATCGACGCCGCGCTTCAAAACATAATAGGTGAAGGCCCGATACATGGCCCCGGTGTCGATGTAGGTGTAACCGAGCCGTTTGGCGACTTCCTTGGCGACGGTCGATTTTCCAGCCGCGGCTGGACCATCGATTGCGATACTTATGCGTGCCATCAGCGGCCACCTCCATTTAGATACCACAAGACGCCAACCAAGATCAAGACGATGGCGGCGGCACAGACGATGACGACTTTCAATATGAAACGACGGTTTTGGATCCGTTCTTGGTCGAATTCGTCGATATGCGTTTGCCCGGTCATTTCCTTGGTGGCCCGCAGTATTTCTTCAAGCGGGAGCGAGGTCGTCGTCCGTTCGATGCCGTCTTCGATCACGATTTGGCGCGATTCCGGGGTCGGTGACAAAACGGTCTCGTCTTGTTCCAAGACGTTTTCTTTTCCGCTCATCCGGGCAATGGATTGGCGGTATTTCCGGTATTTCGCAGTCCGCGTCGTATTCGCCAAGGGATAATCCTCTAATGTATTTTATAAGAAACGGCCGGCCAATCATAGTGAAATGTCGTAAATGTCGAATTTTCGGCAGGGTTGCAATCTGGGTATCGAGCACATATAATAAAGAACATACAGGAGGTCACTTTTCCATGGCCAAGAAAGTACGAATCGATAAAGACGCTTGCATCGGATGCGGGTTATGCAATTCGATCACCCCGACGGTCTTCGATTGGGATGACGACGGCAAGATGAAAGCCATCGTTCCCGAAGTCCCCGAAGGCGAAGAAGCCGCGGTCGACGAAGCCGCCAGCAGCTGCCCGACATCAGCCATTATCGTCGGTTGATTCAATTTAAAAACCCGGTCATCGTTGACCGGGTTTTCGTTTGCCTAGAATTTGTAGAAAAACTGATGGACGCGTTTATAAGTCAAGAAGGTGATGATGATGACCAGGATGTTTTTGACCAGGTTGAATGGTAAGATACCGTACAAAACCATGGTCCAGTGGATGTCGGTGATGCGCGGATTGACGGCTTGAACCGTCGCGAGCAGGCTCTCCGGCGTCATGAATGGATAAAGGAACAAATAGAAATCGATCATGAAGAGGGCGTTGAAGAGCGAGCTGACGATCAGCTGGGCGATGAATCCGAGGCCGAACCCGATCATCACGCCCTTGAGGTTGCGATGTTTTCGATAGACGAGAACCGCCGGGAGGATGAAGGCCAAACTATAGAACACGTCGGCCAATTCCCCGACCATGGCCGTCTGGGAGAACGGCAGCTTGATCAAAGTCTTGACCACGATGATCAAAACGGAGGTCAAGGGGCCATAGGCGAACCCGGCGATAAAGATCGGGATTTCGTCGAAATGGAATTCGAGGAAAGGCGGGAAAATCGGGATTTTGACTACGAAGAACGGCACCACGTACAAGATGGTGGCCACGGCCCCGAAGATGGCCACGCGGGCCATGACCTTGGTAGTCAGTTTCCAATTGATGACGCTTTTTTTCATGATCGGCTCCTTATAAATAAAAATGACCCGCTTCAGGGTCAAAAAGCTTTGACTTCTTCCTTCCAGACTGTACTGTCGCCACTAGAATTTCGCTAGTTCGTGCCGAAGCTCGCGGGGTTTTACCGCCGATTGGGAATCGCACCCGACCCTGAAGTCTCTTACATTATATCGTTGCTCAGGTCATTTACAATATTTTTTGATCTTGGAGAGTCTTGATGAAGGCCTGTAGTTCCGTTTCGGAGTCAAAGGCGATTGTCAGCCGCTTCTTCTTGACGACCAGGCGCCCGGTTTCGGTTTGCCCGACAAGCCGCATCGCTTCTTCAAGCGGTTTGGTCTTGGAGAGGTTGGCCATCTGTTCGACTTGACGCACCGAGAGGCGATGCTTGAGAGCCGATGCCACGATGGCTTCCTGAACTGTGGGGGCAACGTTGATCAATGCGCGGGCGTGACCATAGGTCAATTCGCCCTTGGTGACCGATCGTTGGATTTTTTCAGGCAACTTCAAGAGGCGCATCATGTTGGCCATGGTCGCTCGCGACACGTGACCGACCAGCGCCAAGGCGGCTTGGGTGTAGCCGAATTCGTCGTGGAGGGCTTGCCCCAGCGTGGCAATCGTCAAGGCGTTGGCCTCGCGGCTCTCCCGTAGATTGGCAATGATGGTCAGCATCATCTCGGCTTCCTCAAACGGCTGGACAATCGTGGCGATGCTTGCAAGACCAAGGGCTTTGGCGGCGTGATAACGCCGGCGCCCGAGCACGATTTCATATTGGTCGCCCCGCGGCCGTACGATGATCGGGGCGACGTCGCGCTGAGTGCGCAAGGTCGCCATCGTCTTTTCAATCTCGGCTTCGTTGAGACGAAGGTGTTTGAGCCTTTGGGTGTCGATGATCTGACTCAAGGAAACCGCGTGGCTAATCGTCGCCGAATATTCGCGCGACATCGTCTCGACGACGTCGGACGAGGCGTATTTTTTAACTAGCGAAGACAAGTCTTCGCGCAGCAGTTTCTTACTGGGGCTCATGGTCGATGACTTCCTTGGCCAAGCTCATGTAGGCGAGGCTTCCGGACGAGGTCGGGCGATACAAGGTGATCGGGATCCCGCGGGCAGAGGCTTCCGGCAAGGAAATGTTGCGGGGAATCTGGGTTAAAAAGGTATTTTCCTTGAACAAACCACGAACTTGGGTCGATATTTCGGTGCCGAGCCGGGTCCGGGAATCGTACATCGTCAAGAGGAACCCTTCGATGATTAGGTTCGGATTGTAATTGGTCTGAACCCGGGTGATCGTCGCCAGGATTTGGGCGACGGCCTCCATGGCAAAATATTCGCATTGGACTGGGATCAAGACCGATTGGCTCGCCACGAGGGCGTTCAAGGACAAAAGCCCAAGCGACGGCGGGCAATCGACGATGATGTAGTCGTATTCCTTTTTAAGTTCGTCCAAAGCCCGTTTCAAAAGGAAATAGGGTTCGCTTCCAACCCGCGACACTTCCGCCTCGGTGCTTGCCAGTTTGAGGTTGGCCGGGATTAACTCGAGGTTCTTCATCGGGGTTTTCTTGATGATGCGATTGATGTCGTAACTCTTCACGAGCACGTCATAGACGCTTCGCGACAAGACCGAAACGTCGGTCCCGACTCCGCGCGACGAATTGCCTTGGGGATCCATGTCCAAGAGCAAAACGCGGCGATTGAAATGGGCCAACGACGATGATAACGAAATGGCCGTCGTCGTCTTGCCGACGCCGCCTTTTTGATTAGCGATTGCGATAATGCGTGCCATACCGATCCGTATAAAAAATTATAGCACAGCCTTTTTGTTGTTTATTCTTATTGTTTTTACAAGTCAATTTGACTTGGTACTGGTTGATAAACTCTCTTTAATATCCTGAATCATTTTCCGATTGACTTGACAATCGGACGAAACGATGCGAGCATCTTTTTTCAAGGTGGCTTTAAATGTTTCTGGTTCAAGAGCGAAATTATCTTCGATCGATCCTTGAACCCGATAAAATTTGGGTGATGAAGATGATAATCGGCAGTTATATACTCGATAAACCCAGTATTGCGCACATAATTCTTTTGAACGTTCGACTTCATTCCGAGATACGAAGAAATCACCGTCTTTTTCAGTAGCCGCCGTTTTTACCTCGATGAATATCTTCGTCACATGGCCTTCGGTGTCAATGTCGTATGATTCGATGTCATATCCCAAGACGTCGTTTTCCAGTGAAACATGCTCGACTTTTTCTGCATATTCTTCAAGTCCTAAACGATTAAGCCGCTCGATTTCGAATCTCAGCATCAAGCTTTCGCCCAATAAGCCCGTTTGGGCATTTTCGGCCGCTCTTTTGACGTAATCGATTTTTCGATTGGATGGGGTACTAATGCGTTTAAAGCGTTTTGGAACATCAATCCGTGGTGTGACCTCGACGGGAATCTGCACTGGCGCTTTGATTCCTTGGAAGACCACGTTCTGTATTTCATCGATGGCTTTTTCGGCCTTCTGAAACTGGCGTTGCCGATCGTAGATTATCTTGGGGACGATGGCCTCGTAAGAATTGGCATCGATTGTCTCGATGATTTCATCATAGATGGCCGCCATTGAATCCAAACACGCGAAGACTTGTTCGTCGGTGAAGTGGTTCTTGTCGAAATGTTTGGCGATGATCGTCGTTTGTTCGAATCCGTATCCATTATCCGGTTTGATTCCACCCAAGTTAATTCGTTCATCATATTGGTTATCGTCAATCTGTTCTCGGAAATATCTAGCCATTTCATTGGCTCTTTCATAAGCTTTGCTAGCGTAGGTTTCCCGAAAATAAGTGATACCCTGATTTAGCGTGACATAGAAACCTTTCATGTTGCGTTGAAAAAGAATTGCGATATAGAATCCTTTTTGCGGACTAAGGGTGATATTGCGATCCATCAAGCAAATCCATGGATAGAAAGTTCTTTGGCCGACGCCATCGCTACCTTTGATAGCGTATCTTCGTAGGTTGGTTCTTTTTTCTAGTAAATCCGGAATTTTCGTGCAAATCAAAATGTGTGCTTCGTCAGTTCGGAGCACATTTTTGTTCGGATTATCTAAATAGATATCCATGAATCGATTCAACAATTGATTCAGCATAAAAATAGCTTAACAGCTTTGTGTTCTTCGATCAATTAGGGCTGGATGATAGCTTTTACAAATCGGCAGTGCTAGAGCGGTTTCCGTTTTATTTCTGAATAAGGGCGCGGATAACGGGCTATGGTTGGTGCCGTCTTTTCGAATACGAGCCGGTGGCGGTTATGGCCGAGCAGGGGGAGCGTCGCCAATTGGTGCTCGACGAGTTTGAGCGACAAGACCCGCATCGCGAAGCTGGCTTCCACCAGTTCGACGTCGGCCCGATCGCCTTTGTAGGCATAAATCAAACCATTTGGTTTGACAAGAGGCGCCGCCAGCTCCAGCAAGATGTTGAGAGGCGATACGGCGCGCGCCACCAATCCGTCGAAAGTCTCCCGCGAGAAGGAAGCGTAGGCTTCAGCCCGGTCGTTGACGATTTCGATTTTCATCAACTCGAGGCCGTTGATGACCCGGCGCAGGAAATCGGCCCGTTTGCCGGTGGCCTCCAGCAAATAGAACGTATAATCGGGATACATGATTTTTAGCGGGATGCCGGGAAAACCGGCTCCGGTGCCCAAATCAATGTAAACGCGGTGTTTTCCATCCTCGGGAAGCGGGAAAAGGAGACTATCAACGAAGTGTTTCTCGTATAAGTCGAGACCATCGGCCCGGCTCATCAGATTGACGGCCTGGTTCCAGGTGACGATCAATTCCCGATAGGTTTCGAATTGGGCAATCTGTTTCGGGGTCACTTGGGGATAGTTTTGTTTTAGCCAGTTTTCGAATTGAAGGCGATCCATTCAGTTTCCTCGCTTTAAGTATAGTACTAACATGGCGATGTCGCTTGGATTAACTCCCGAGATGCGAGAGGCTTGCCCGATCGTCCGCGGCTGGATCTTGGCCAGTTTTTGACGGGCTTCCAGCGCAAGTCCGTCCAGATTGGCGTACGTTAAACCTTCCGGGATGGCGATGGCTTCTTGCTTGGCCTGCCGTTCGGCTTGCCTTATTTGCTTTTGGATGTAACCTTCGAACTTAACCATGACCTCAAGCTGTTCGACGGCCGTTTCGCTCAATGGGCGTTGCTTTAATTCCGGTACCATCTCGGTTAGGTCGACCAATCCGATCTCGGGGCGTTTCAAGAGCTCGACGGCGGGGATTGACCCCATGAAGGCCGGACTCCCGATTCGATTGAGAAAGGCCTTTATGGTCGGTGTGTTCTTGACATTGGTATTTCTTAAAATGGCCAAAATCGTTTGCAAATCGGCATCCTTTTTCTGGTAATGGGCATAGCGATCCGGTGATATCAATCCCACGTCATGGCCGATCTCGGTCAAGCGCAAATCGGCGTTATCGTGCCGGAGCAACAATCGGTATTCGGCCCGGGACGACAAAAGGCGATAGGGTTCCTCGGTCCCCTTGGTGACGAGGTCGTCGATCATTACGCCGATGTAGGCTTGGTCGCGCCGCAAAACGACCGGCTCCCGGCCCTTGATCTTCATGACGGCGTTGATGCCGGCCATAAGCCCGAGCCCGGCCGCTTCTTCATAGCCGGAGGTGCCGATGATCTGCCCGGCCCCATATAAGCCCGGCCACCGTTTTAATTCCAGAGTCGGGAAAAACTGGGTTGGCACCAAGGCGTCGTATTCGATTGCATAGGCATGTTTCAAAATCACGGCGCGTTCGAGTCCCGGCAAGGAACGGACCATCTTCTCCTGGACTTCGATCGGCATCGAGGTCGAAAAACCTTGCAGGTACATCGAGTCGGTCTCCCGCGATTCGGGTTCGAGGAACAATTGGTGGCGGCTCTTATCGGCGAAGCGCACGATCTTGTCCTCGATGCTCGGGCAATAGCGCGGTCCGACCCCGGTGATCAAGCCCGAAAACAAGGCCGAGTCCTGAATGTGTTCATGGATGATGGCGTGAGTTTCCGGTTGGGTATAGATCAAATAGCACAACTCCTGTTTTTCAAGGGGCGTGAACGTGTCCGTTTCATAGGAAAAGGCCAAATGGCCGGGACTGCCGGTTTGGGGAATCATTTTTGAAAAATCGATCGAATCGCGTTTGATCCGCGGCGGGGTTCCGGTTTTGAGACGAATCAGTTCAATACCCATCTTGGCGAGATTAGGCGAAAGGCCGAGCGAAGGGTCTTCCCCGTCGGGTCCGCCGCTATGGGCTTCGTGGCCGCGCAGGATGGTCGCTTCCATGAAGGTACCCGTCGTCAAAATAACCGCTTCGGCGGTAATTTTCTCACCGGTGGCCAAGACGACCCCATAAACATGAGTATCATCGTGTAGTAGGTCGGTGACGCTATGTTCCCGAACAGTCAGATTTTTGGTTTGAAGCGCCATTTTCTGCATATAGGCCGGATAGGCTTTTTTGTCAGCTTGGGCCCGCAGGCACTGGACGGCCGGCCCCTTGCCGGTGTTCAGCATTTTCATTTGGAGATTGGCGTGGTCGGCCCCAATTCCCATCTTGCCGCCGAGGGCGTCGATTTCCCGGACGACGATGCCTTTGGCCGAACCTCCGATCGAGGGATTGCAGGGCATGTTGCCCATCATTTTGATATTGAGGGTCAGCAAAAGGGTTTGGGCACCCAGGTTGGCGCTTGCCATGGCCGCCTCGAGACCGGCATGGCCGCCTCCGACGACGATGACTTGGTAATCCATGGTTATCCGACGCTGCCTTCCATGTCGAGTTTGATCAATTGGTTCAATTCGACGGCATATTCCATCGGCAGTTCGCGCGAGAACGGCTCGATGAAGCCCATGATGATCATCTGGGTGGCTTGTTCTTGGGTCAAACCGCGCGACATCAAATAGAAAAGCTGTTCTTCGCTGATGCGGCTGACGGTGGCTTCATGCTCGACGTAGGAGTCGTTGTTGTGGACTTCGTTTTTGGGAATGGTGTCGCTGGCGGATTGGTTATCAAAAATCAAAGTGTCGCATTCGACGTGGCTTTTGGCGTTCAAGGCCTTGGCCCCGATCTTGACGAGGCCGCGGTAGTTGGAAATCCCCCCATTGCGAACGATCGTCTTCGAAACGATGGTCGAGGAGGTGTCGCGTCCGAGATGGATCATCTTGGCGCCGGCGTCTTGGTATTGGCCCCGGTTGGCGACCGCGATCGAGATGCAGGTGCCGCGGCTCCGGGCGCCGCCGAGGATGCAGGCTGGGTATTTCATGTTGACTTGGCTCCCGATGTTGCCGTCGATCCATTCCATTTGGGCGTCCTCGTGGCAGTAAGCCCGCTTGGTCACCAAATTGACGATGTTGGTCGACCAGTTTTGGATCGTGGTGTAGCGGCACTTGCCGCCTTTGTGGATGATGATTTCGACCACGGCCGCGTGGAGCGATTCCTTGTCGTAAATCGGGGCCGTGCACCCTTCGACGTAATTGACCGAAGCCCCTTCGTCGACGATAATTAAGGTCCGTTCGAATTGGCCCGTTTTCTCGTTGTTGATGCGGAAATACGATTGAAGGGGTTTGTCCAGCGACACGTTTTTGGGCACGTATATGAACGATCCGCCCGACCAGACGGCGCTGTTTAGGGCAGCAAATTTGTTATCGGTGTAAGGGACCACCGTGTTGATGTATTTCTTGACCAAATCGGGGTGCAGTTTCAAGGCCATGTCGGTCGAAAGGAAGATGACGCCTTTTTCTTCGACTTCCTTGAGCATGTTGTGGTAGACGGCTTCCGATTCGTATTGGGCGGTGATCCCGGATAGGTATTTCTGTTCGGCTTCGGGAATCCCCAGTTTGTCAAAGGTATTCTTAATTGTTTCCGGTACGTCTTCCCAGCGGGTCTTTTCCCCGGGGCTCGGCCGGTTGAAATAGGTAAAGCT
>JBAZHG010000024.1:0-13076 GCA_041652475.1 Bacilli bacterium | reverse complement strand
ATGTTGCGCCTCGGCATGAAGACGGTGAAGCTTTTCACGACCTATTCGGATTCGGGCCGGCGTACCGACGATGAAACGATCATCGAATTGCTGAAATTGTCGAATCGGTACCATTTTCTCGTCATGGCCCATGTCGAAAACGACGCCATGATCAAGATTAATCCTGATTATACTTATCGCGATTTGCCCAAATCGCGGCCCAGCGACAGCGAACTGACCGAAGCCCTCAAGCTGGCCGGTTTCGTCAAAGTATATGGAGGATACCTGTATATGGTCCATCTCAGCAGCGGGCGCACCCTCGAGCGGTTGATTTCCGATTTCCCGGATTTGATCAATCGGCGTTTCTTCATCGAAAGCTGCCCGCAGTATTTCCTTTTCAATGATCGGGTTTTGGCCCGGGCCGACGGATACCTCTACACTTGCGCGCCGCCGCTACGATCCCCCAAAGAACAGGAACTGCTCCATAAGCACAAAGATCATATTGCCACGATCGCCACTGACCATTGCGCCTTCCATCGAACCGACAAAAACAGGGAAAAACTTGTGGGCATGCCGCTTGGATTGGGCGGAATCGAATTCTCGTTCGTCACGATGCGGAACGTCTACCATGACGAGCTGATCGAACGGATGAGCAGCCGCGTGGCCGGATTGATGGGCCTAGAAAAGAAAGGCCGCATCGCCGTCGGCCAAGACGCCGATTTGAGTTTTTTCAATCCAAAACCTCAAATAGTTAAAGAACATCACGGCCGAGCCGATTATAGCGTCTATGAGGGCCAAGCGAGCGCCGGTGCATTCGTGCGCGTGCTGTTGCGGGGCCGCTGGGCCATGGTCGATGGCCAACTTGCCGACACTCGCGGGCAACCGCTTCAAGGAGGAACGATATCATGCGCCAAGCCTTGATCAACGTGCAAATATACGATTTCGAAACTTATATTTCCAAGGGATACGTGGTGTTTGAAGATAAGATATTGTCCGTCGGTCCCATGGATGAATTCATCGATCGGGGATATGTCGTCATTGACGGCGAAGGTCGCTTGGTGATGCCGGGACTCGTCTGCGGCCACACGCACATCTATTCGGCTTTTGCCCGCGGTTTGAGCGTGCCTTTTAATCCCAAAAATTTTCAAGACATCCTCGACCAATTATGGTGGAAGCTCGACCGCCATCTAGACAACGAAGCCAGCTATTATAGCGGCCTCGTGGCCGCAAGCGATTTTTTGCAGGGTGGGGTGACCTCGATCATTGACCATCACGCCAGCGGAAAACAAATTACCGGTTCGCTTGATAGCGTCCGCCGGGGCCTTGACGAAGTCGGTTTGCGAGGCGCTTTCGCCTTCGAAGTCAGCGACCGGTTTCCAACAAATGAAGCCATCAAAGAAAACCGCATCTTCATCGATGCACACCGGACCGGAACCGCCCGAGGTCTTTTCGGGCTCCATGCTTCGATGAGTTTGTCCGACCGGACTTTGGCCAAAGTCAAGCAGAAACTTGGCGCGGATCCAATCCATGTCCACGTGGCCGAAAGCGAACTCGACCAAACCGATTGCCTCAAACGTTACGGCAAACGCGTCGTCGAGCGGTTCGACGATTTCGGGCTCATCAATCCTGATAGCCTGCTCGTGCACGCCATTCACGTCGACGACCACGAGCTTGATTTAATCAAGCTCCGAAAGGCGACCATCGCCGTCAATGTCAGTTCTAACCTCAATAACGGCGTCGGCCTACCCGATGTCTTGAAGATGCTTGAAAAAGACATACCGGTCATCTTGGGAAACGACGGGATGACTTATGGGATGGCCCATGAATACGTGACCGTCAACCTGGCCATGCACCATCGTTACGGCGGCCACCGGAACTTCGGCTTAAAGCACCTGTGGCGCTTGATCGACGACACCTATCGCTATGCGAGTCGTCTGTTCGACATCAAATTAGGCCGCATCAAACCGGGGTATGAAGCCGATTTGGTCATGGTTCCTTACGTCGCGCCCACGCCGATGACTTCCGATAATGCCTTCGGTCATCTGGTGTTTGGATTGTTTGACCATTTCAAACCCCAAAACGTGTTTGTGGCCGGCGTGCCGCGCCTCCGCGATTACCGGCTGGTCGCCACCACCATTGAAAGCAAATTCACCCAAGCCCGACAAGTCGCCGCCCGGTTGTGGAAAAACATACAAAGCGAGGACAAATGATGGACCTAAAAACGAAATTCGACGGATTGACGCTTGCTAATCCTTTAATGCCGGCCGCCGGACCTTTGGTTGGCGATGCCGAAAAAATGCTTTTCATGAAGGAAGCGGGCTGCGGGGCCATCGTCTCGAAGACGATTTCGACCCGTGACGCCCACATCCCGAAACCATGCATCTACGGCGACCGCGAATACGTCATGAACAGCGAACTTTGGAGCGAATATCCCAAGGAAATGTGGATTGACCGCTTCTTGCCCGAATTCAAGGCCAAGAACGACGGCCGCCCCTTGATCGTCAGCGTCGGTTACACCAAAGAAGACATGGAAGTGTTGATTCCTTTGCTGGATCCGTTTGCCGACGCCTTTGAAGTGTCGACCCATTATGTCGGGACCGACCTTAGCGTCGTGGCGGCCACCGTGGCCGCGATACGCCGGCATACGCAGAAACCCATCTACATGAAAATCAGCCCCCACATCCCCCATCCCGAATTATTCGCCAAGACGATCAAAGAAAACGGAGCCAATGGCGTCGTCGCCGTCAATTCGCTTGGGCCCACCATGAAAATCGACATCGCGTCGCGTTCGGTAAAATACGCTAACGACAAAGGTTTCGTGTGGACAAGCGGACCGGTCATCAAGAACCTGGCTTTGGCCACCGTCTACACCATCAAGACGGCCGAACCGTCCTTGACCGTAATCGGGGTCGGCGGCATCGCCAGCGCCGAAGACGTGGTTGAATTCCTCTTGGCCGGGGCGAGCGCCGTTCAAATGCTTTCAGCCGCCTTGATCAGAGGAAAACAACTATACGCCAAAATAATCGCCGATTTGCCAATGGTTTTGGAAAAATATGGCTTTAAATCGATTCAAGACGTCATCGACACCCAACTGCACAATCCGGTCAAATACGAAGCCGAACTTCCAAAACTGATTCCGGAAAAATGCACCCGGTGCCTCTTGTGCGTCAAGGTGTGCCCGTATTTCGCCATTGAAATGAAAGACCAAATTACGTTTGACCCCGAGAAATGCTTCCGGTGCGGGCTTTGCGTCAGCAAGTGCCCGACCAAAGCCATCACCATGGAGTAAGGAGGACGGTTCGTGTTCGATCCCAACAAATCCAGCCGCAAAGTCGACCATGACGAAAAATGCTCCGGCACGGCTCAGTACGTGTCCGACATCCATATGGATGGGATGCATTACGCCCGGACGCTTCGTTCGTCCAAGGCCCATGCGAAAATAAAATCGATTCATCTACCAAAACTTCCATCCGACTATGCCGTCGTCGACCATCATGACATCTTGGCCGAGAACTACGTGCGGATGATTTTCACCGACTGGCCGGTTTTCACCCGCGACACCGTCAACTACATCGGGGAGCCGATCTTGTTGGTAGTCGGTCCCGATCCCCGTGAAGTAAACCGGCTCTTGTCTTTGATCGAAATCGAATACGAGGAGCTTCCGCCACAATTCGAATTGGTGGAAAGCCGCATCCAAAAACACTTTCAAAAAGGAGATCTCGATCGAGCTTTTCAAACTGCCGACCGATTGATCGAAGAAACCTTTGAAACCGGTTATCAGGAACAAGCCTACATTGAACCGCAGGGGATGCTGGCTTATCCCGAAGGACCAAAAAAAATCACTTTGGTCGGGTCGATCCAATGTCCCTACTATGTAAAAAACGCCGTATTGACCTGCCTTGGTTATGAATCAGACCAGGTCCGGGTAATCCAGCCGGCGGTTGGCGGCGCCTTTGGCGGCAAAGAGGAATTTCCTTCGACCATCGCCTGCCAATTGGCCACCGCTGTGGCTAAACTCCAAGTACCGATCAAAATGATTTTCGAACGCGAAGAAGACATGCTGGTGACCACCAAACGACATCCTTCCATCGTTAAAATGAAAGCCGGAATTGACGCTTCGGGCCGCGTGCTGGGGATCAAGGCTCACGTCAGCCTCGACGCCGGGGCTTATCTCGGGCTGAGCGGCGTCGTCTTGGCTCGGGCGATGATTGCCGTCACCGGCGCTTATACGATTCCTAATCTTGATGTCAGTGGCGACGTCTACGTCACTAACACGGTTCCGACCGGAGCTTTCCGCGGCTTCGGGGCCCCTCAGATGATGTTTTCGATTGAGATGTTCATGAGCCATTTGGCCCGGCATCTCGGGCAAAACGAATCTGTGTTCCGGGAACGCCATTTAGCCCAGCAAGGCGACTTGACGTCCACGAGCGGCCAATTCCGCGACCCAATCATCATGGACGCCATGATTAAAAAAGCCAAAGAGATGTCTGATTACGACCGAAAGCGAAAATCGTTCGACGAACAAGAATGGCGCGGGATCGGCATGAGCTGGTTCCTGCACGGATGCGGGTTCACCGGCAGCGGCGAAAGCACCCACATCAAGGCGAAAGTGCGCCTCCAAAAAGACACTTCGGACCTTGTCCATGTGCGGGTGGCCGCCGTCGATATGGGCCAGGGGGCCAAAACGAGTCTCGGCCATGTCGTCGCCAAGACGCTCGGTTTGCCCGATTCACGGGTCATCTTCGAGATGCCGGACACTGATTTTGCCCCCGATTCGGGGCCGACGGTCGCTTCCCGGACGATGATGATCGTCGGCGGGCTTCTGGCCCGGGCGGCTTTGAAGCTGAAGGGCCAGTGGGTTGATGGCCAAGCGCAGGAAGTGTTTGAAAACTATGTGCCCCCGGCCTATATCCAGTGGGACGAAGACGCCATGCGCGGCGACGCCTACCCGGCTTATTCCTGGGGCGTCAACATCGTCGAAGTCAGCGTTTCCCCGATTACCTATCAAGTCAAGATCGAAGGAATTTGGAGCGTCTATGACGTCGGTAAGGCCATTGACGAACGGATTATTACCGGTCAAGCCGACGGTGGCATCACCCAAGGGGTCGCCTATGGCTACCTCGAGGTGATGAGACACGAAAAAGGCCGTTTGAAACAAAAGAATTTAACCGATTACATCATTCCGACCTCGATGGACGTTCCCCCGATGGAGACGGTCATTTTCGAAAACCCGTTTGCCTATGGCCCCGATGGGGCCAAGGGCGCCGGCGAATTGACGCTCGTCGGCGGGGCTCCGGCCGTCGCCTTGGCAATCGAGCAGGCAATTAACCATCCGATCAACCGAATCCCGGCCACAGCCGAACACATAATGGAGCTTAAAAAACATGACTGACATCACCTTCAAACTAAACGGGCAACCGCTAACGGTGACCCTTGATCCAAGCCTGCGCCTCCTTGACGTTCTTCGGGAACATCTCCAGATGACGGGGACCAAGGAAGGCTGCGGCGAGGGCGAATGCGGCGCCTGCTCAATCTTGCTCAACGGCCGGGTGGTCAACAGCTGCTGTCTACCCTTGGCTAACGTCCATGGCCAAGAAGTGGTCACCATCGAAGGATTCAGCCGGACTGAGCGCTACCGCGTCCTGAAAGAATCCTTCCATGACGAAGGCGGATCCCAATGCGGAATCTGCACTCCGGGGATGATTTTGGCGGCCGAAAGCCTCCTATCGCAAAATCCCAATCCGACCGAGGCCGAAATTAGAATCGGCCTATCAGGAAATCTCTGCCGGTGCACCGGTTATAACATGATCGTCAAAGCCGTCCTTTTGGCGGCCAAGAAGGGAGCCGGTCTATGGTGAAGCACGTCATCCCCAAAACCTTGGCCGAAGCCTTGGCATGTCTTGACGAGGGAACCTTCAAAGTCATCGCGGGAGGGACCGATTTGATGGTTCAAAAACGCAGCCCCGCGGGACTGGCTCCCAACTTCACCTCGGACATGATTTACGTTGCCAACTTGGCGGAGCTCAAACGGGTTTACGAAGATGAAGATGGGATCCACATTGGAGCCGCTGTCACTCTGGAAGCGTTGCTCGAACATGAATTGACTCCGAATGTCCTTAAAACGATTATCGGCCAAATCGCCGCGCCCGGAATCCGCCACATGGGTACCTTGGCCGGGAACATCGCTAACGCCTCTCCGGCCGGAGATACTTTGGTAGGTTTGTACGTTCTCGACGCGATGATCAAACTTGAACGGATAAACGGGCATCGGCTCGTCCCGATTCAAGCGTTCATCGTCGGGGTTCGCAGGACCATTAGCGAACCGCGGGAAATGATTACCGAGATCATCATTCCCAAACCGAAGTTCAGCCATACCTATTATCAAAAAGTCGGCGGTCGCCAAGCCGACGCCATTTCCAAAGTCTCGTTCTTGGGCGTCGCGGAAATAGAAAACGACATAGTCGTCGATTTACGGTTGGCCTTTGGGGCCGTGGCCCCGACCGTCATTCGCTCGTCTGATTTTGAAAAAACGCTAAAAAACATATCGGTTGCGGAATTGAAGGCCGATTTGCCGCGTATTATCGAACATTACCGATCGATCATCCACCCGATCGACGACCAAAGATCGTCGGCCGGCTACCGAAATGAAGTGGCTGTCAACCTCCTTCGGGATATGATTGAAAAGATTGGGTAAAAGAGTAAGATTATATGGGAAATATGATTAGTTACGAATGCACGCTCTGCCGCGCCCGGTTTCAAACCGACGCGGTCATATATACTTGCCCCCATTGCGGCGAAGAGGGAATCCTCGACGTCGTTTATGACTATGAAGCCATCAAGCCGCTTCTTAATAAAGAGACGTTAAAAGCCGACCGCGACATGTCGATGTGGCGGTACGGGCCCCTCCTTCCGGTCAATCTTGATCTGGCTCCGCGCATGCTTTGCATCGGTGGAACCCCGCTTTACCCAACCCCGAGATTGGCCAAGGCGGTCGGACTCCGGACGCTCTACGTCAAGGACGAGGGATTGAACCCGAGCGGATCCACCAAAGATCGCGCCAGCGGCGTCGCCGTGTTGAAAGCCCTTGAAATCGGAGCATCGACCATCGCCTGCAGCTCGACCGGCAACGCCGCCTCGAGCCTGGCCTGCCATGCCGCCCACATGGGCCTTGGCAGCGTCATTTTCGTACCAAAGCGAGCCCCGATCGGCAAGCTGACGCAACTGTCGATTTACGGCGCCCACGTCTTGATGGTCGACGGCGATTACCACGACGCCTTCCGCCTCTCAAAAGAAGCCATCGCCAAATACGGTTGGTATAACCGCAACGCCGCCATCAACCCTTTGTTGGTCGAAGGCAAGAAAACCATCGCTCTTGAAATATGCGAACAATTGGCCTTCAAACCGACCGATTGGATTGCCATTTCGGTCGGGGACGGATGTTCCATCGCCGGAGTATACAAAGGGCTTTACGACTTTCAGCAACTCGGATTGATCGACCATATTCCGAAACTGCTTGGCGTCCAAAGCCAGGGTTGTGCCCCCTTCGTCATCGCCGCCAAGACGGGGCAACCCCTCGTCAAGGCCGAAGAGAACACCTTGGCCGACAGCATCGCCGTCGGGGTACCCCGGAATCCCATCAAAGCCTTGCGGGCTGTCGAAAATACTAGCGGGGCGTGGATTGCGGTCCCTGACGAAGCCATCCTCGAGGCGATGGCGCTACTGGGTCGAACCGAAGGCATCTTCGGGGAACCGGCCGGAGTCACTTCCCTCGCCGGGGTGATTGCCGCCGTCAAGCAAGAAATCATCCGCCCGGATGAATCGGTCGCCGTCATCATGACCGGCAACGGACTCAAAGATCCGGCCAACGCCCAAAAGACCGGGCGCGTCCGTCAATTGATTAAACCGAACATCGACGAAGTCGAGCAATATATTCGGAAGAATGGAGTTAAATAACATGAGCAAAGTACCCTTTGGACCCACCTATGAAGAAATGGCGTTCCCGGATCGGCTTGATCCGCAAGTACGCGCCGCTTCCCTCAAAGCCGCTGAAAACGAACTGGATCCCCTCAACCTGTTCAACATCACTTGGAAAGACCGAAACAATCAGGTCCACAAGATCGTCTTGCCCCCGGAAATGACCGGAGTCAAGGCCAACATCGTCGTCTTGTTGGGCAAGTATTTCCCTTCGGGATCCCACAAGGTCGGGCCGGCCTATGCCACCTTGATCGAAGGTTGTGTCGACCGGGAAATCATCCCGGGCCAGCACACGATCCTCGGGCCTTCGACCGGCAACTTCGGTATCGGGGTTTCGTACATCTGCAATTTGATGAAATACGATTCGATCGTGATCATGCCCGACAACATGAGCAAGGAACGTTACGACCGGATCCGCCGTTACGGGGCCAAACTCGACTTGACCCCCGGAACCGAATCCGACGTCATCTTGACGCTCGAACGGACCTATGAACTCAAGAAGAACCCGGCTAACCGGGCTTTGGCCCAATTCGAGCTCTTGCCCAATTACCGGTTCCATCGCCACGTGACCGGCCAAGCCGCCGTCGAAGCCGTCAAAGGGATCGGCAACGGGCGGATTGCCTGCTACGCCTCGGCTCCGGGAAGCGCCGGGACCTTAGCCGCCGGCGACCATATCAAAAAGGTGTTTCCGGAAGCGAAAATCGCCGCCTTGGAACCATATGAATGCTCGACGCTCACCAATGGCGGCCGAGGCCAACACCGGATCGAAGGCATTGGCGACAAGATGTGCACCTTGATTCACAACATCCTGGCGACCGATTTTATCGCCCTCATCAAGGACGAGGATTCGGTCCGCGGGCTTAAAATCATCCATGACGCTCCGCAAATCCTCGAATATTACGGGGTCAAGAAGGAAGCCGCCGAATCCATGGTCGATTTGTTCGGGGTGTCTGGCATCTGCAACATCATCGGGGCCATCAAAATGGCCAAGTACCTGCGCCTCGGACCCGACGACAACGTGGTGACCGTGGCCACCGACGGCTTCGATCGCTACAACAGCGTAATGAACGATTTGAATCGGCGCGTCCTCGAGACCGAAGACTTTGTCTTGAAGCGGTGGTTCAAGGACATCTTCCTCAAAGTCACCGACGAAGACGTCGAAGACGCCCGGGTGCCGGCCGTCAAGGAACGGCTGTACCGCCAAAAGGAAAAGGATTGGCTCAAATTCGGCTATTCCCAGGCCTATCTTGACAGCATGAAGAAAATCGAATTTTGGAACCACGAATACGAAAAGGTGTTCGCTTACGACCGCTTGATCAAAGAGAAACGAGGGCAAACTTTATGAAAACCATTCCTTTCGACGAAATCTTGGCCCGGGCCGAGCATTATCAGAAAGACATGACGGCCTTCCTTCGCGACATGATTGCGATCCCGAGCGAATCCTGCCAGGAGAAAGACGTGATTCTCCGCATCAAAAAAGAAATGGAAAAAATCGGTTTCGACCGCGTCGAGATTGACCCGATGGGCAATATTCTCGGCTTCATCGGCCACGGGCCGCATCTCGTGGCCATGGACGCCCACATCGACACCGTCGGCATCGGCGAAATCAAGAATTGGAAATTTGACCCTTATAAAGGCTACGAAGACGACGTCCACATCGGCGGACGCGGGGCCAGCGACCAAGAAGGCGGCATGGCCGCGATGGTCTACGCCGGCAAAATCATCAAGGACTTGCAGCTGGAAGACGAATACACTCTGCTCGTGACCGGGACCGTCCAAGAAGAAGATTGCGACGGGATCCCGTGGCAGTACATCATCGAAGAAGACAAGATTCGTCCCGAGTTCGTCGTCATCACCGAGCCGACTTCCTGCCGCATCTATCGCGGCCATCGCGGAAGGATGGAAATCAAAGTGGCCGTGCGCGGCGTCAGCTGCCATGGCAGCGCCCCCGAACGGGGCGATAACGCCATCTACAAAATGGCGCCGATCATCCTCGACATCGAAAAGCTGAACCACCGTTTGAAAGACGACGCCTTCCTCGGCAAAGGGACGATGACCATCAGCGAGATCTTCCATTCCTCGCCGTCGCGGTGCGCCGTGGCCGACGGATGCTGGATTTCAATCGACCGGCGCTTGACCGCGGGAGAAACCCACCTCTCAGCCCTTGAAGAAATTCGCTCCCTGGCCTCGGTGCAGGCGGTTGGGGCCGAAGTGACCATGTACGATTATGCACGGCCCTCCTATACCGGGCTCGTCTACCCGACCGAATCCTATTTCCCGACTTGGGTCATTCCCGAAAGCCACCCGGCTTGCCAGGCCGCGGTCCACGCTTATCGCGGGCTCTTCGAGCAAGAACCGGTCGTCGACAAATGGACTTTCTCGACTAACGGCGTCACCATCATGGGCCGCTACGGAATCCCATGCGTCGGCTTTGGGCCCGGTGACGAAAAAGAAGCCCACGCCCCGAACGAAAAGACGCGCAAGCACGACCTCGTGATCGCCGCGGCGCTATACGCCGCCATGCCGTTACAATATGTGCAGCATCAAAAAAGGAGATGAGCAATATATGAAGCCACTTTTCAAAGGTCGCCATTTCATCACGCTTGAGGAATGGACCAAACCCGAAATCGACAAACTCTTGGAAGTCGCCGTCGATCTCAAACACAAATTTTTAACGAACGTCCCGACTCCGTATCTCGCCAACAAGACCGCTTTCTTGATTTTCTTCGAGCAATCGACCCGAACCCGCAACTCGATGGAAGCCGGCATCGCCCACTTGGGCGGCCACGGCACCTACCTCGACTCCTCGATGATGCAGATATCGCACGGGGAAAGCGCCAAGGACACGGCCATCATCTTGTCCTCGTTCGGACACGGGATCGCCTGCCGCAACTGCTTCTGGGGCGTCGGCAATAAATACCTTCGCGAAATGGCGGCTTGGTCGACCGTCCCAATCATGAACCTCCAAGACGACCTATACCATCCAATGCAAGCCTTGGCCGACTTGATGACGATCCAGGAAGTTTTCCCCGCCCGGAAGCACATCAAGGTTTCGATCATCTGGGCTTACGCCAAGAGTCACAAGAAACCGATCAGCGTCCCCCTGTCGCAGATTCTGCTCTTCCCGCGTTATGCCATGGACGTGACTTTGGCGTACCCGGAGGGCTATGACCTGCCCGATTGGGCCATCGCCAAAGCCCATAAGAACGCCGAGGAAAACGGCGGTTCCTTCCGCGTCACCCACGACATGCAGGAAGCCTTTCGCGACGCCGACATCGTCATCCCGAAGAACTGGGGCAGTTGGGTCACCAACCAATCGACCGTCGTCGTCGACGATCTCTTGGAATCCTACAAGAGCTGGAAGTGCACCGAAGCGATGATCGCCCTGGCCAAGCCCGACGTCAAATACATGCACGCGCTCCCGGCCGACCGCGGCAACGAAGTCGAGGATTCGGTCATCGACGGCCCACATTCGATTGTTTATCAAGAAGCCGAAAACCGTCTCCATACCGCCAAAGCGGTCATGGCAATGACCATGGGCGACAAGTAATCGTCCCTTTATATCAATCCAAACAAAAAGGCACTCGCGCGAGTGCCTTTTTTCTCAGTAATTGGTCTTATCCTTGATATTTTGGTACTCTTGGAACAACTCGAGGCAGCGGTCGCGGTCCATTTCCTTGAGCAATTGGTCCTTTTGGCCCGATTCGTTCATCTCGTAGAAGACCTTGTCGCGGAAACCGATTGTCTCCGTGTCGATGATATTGCATCCGTAGTAGACTTTCCGGATGTTGCTCCATAAGATGGCCCCCAGACACATCGGGCAGGGCTCCGCGGTCGTGTAAAGTTCGCAGCCGGCCAGGTCAAACGTGTTCAGGTTCTGACAGGCGTCGTGGATGGCCATGATTTCGCCATGGCAAGTCGGGTCTTGGTTCTTGACGACTTGGTTGTGGCCTTTCCCGATGACGGTCCCGTCTTTGACGATGACGGCCCCGAATGGCCCTCCGTGGCCGTGACGGATGCCCTTTTGGGCTTCCTTGATGGCGAGATCCATAAATTTGTTCATATCGGCACCTCCATTTAATGATAGGGGATTTCTTTAAGTTTATAAACTCATATCGGCGTCAACCCCGGCCGGGGCCTTGGCCTCGGTCAAAACGTATTCGGCCATGCGCTTGACGGCGGCTTTGGCTTCGGCAGTCGGCATCAGCGGATAATCGTGGGGCAAGTCGGTCCCGATGATGAAGACGACTTTCCTTTGAAGTTCGCGCAGACGGGACACCAGCAGTTCGCAATCGGGATAGAGGACGTCTTGGGTTCCGGCGATGACCATGACCTCGTCAATAAGAGCCAGGTCGCCGTTGATCGGGCTCAGGCGGTAGTCGTCGCGGGAGGCCGTGCCGGCCCATCTTTTTCCCATCTCGATCAAGCCGATCGAACCGAGCATCCGGTCGCGTCGTTCAATCGCGGCGATGCCCGGGTTCTTCATGGTGATGTCCAGGAATGGGGCGATTAAGACGAGCTTGTCCGGCAAGGGGAGTTTCTTCTCGTGCAGGTAAAAATAAAGCCCGAGCGACAATCCGCCCCCGGCCGAGTCGCCCATCAAAGTCAAAACATGGTTTTTGGCGATCAAGCGCGTTTCCTCATAGATGCGGGTCACCCGGTCATAAGCGGTTTCATAGGTATAATTGGGGGCCAAAGGGTATAACGGCATGATGACGCTCGCTCCAGTGAGGGCAATCAGGAGGTCGAGCATCGTGAAATGGAACGGGGTCGGCCTTTGGGTATAGCCGCCGCCATGAAGGAAAAAGATGGTGTGTGGGCGCGTTCCGGCCTTGATGAAGCAGACCGTGTCGGCGATGGTCGTCTGTTCCCAACCTGAAGTCAAAAGGCGCGGCACCCGGTAAGGCAAGGCGTTGAGGGGGCCCATCGAGTCGATGAACCAATTCGAAAGCTTGACGCTGTCGTAAATGCGTTGGGTTCCGTTAAGCCACAAAAGGGCGTTGATCAATCGGCTCATGAAGGTCTTTCGATAATAGCGTTCTTCCATGGCGTCCTGCCTTTCGTTTCGCACAAATAGAATTTTACACGATGAAAGGGGCTGCTCGACAAAAAAAGTTACGCCG
>JBAZHG010000023.1:0-13260 GCA_041652475.1 Bacilli bacterium | reverse complement strand
GTCATAGCGCGTGATATCTTGTACATTAAGGAACTCGTCGGCGCGTTGGGCGTTAATCGACTTATCAGCCAAACACGTCTTGTTGTCATCGCTCCTGCGGGCTATGCATTCGCGATATTCGGGTTGATCTTCTTCGTCGTAAAGGACTTGATTGGTCCGTTTGGCCATCGTGCGACTGGTATGGGTCATCGTTTCGACCGTTTCGTCATCGCGATTTTCATAAATGCGGACCCGGACGTATTCATCGATCGGAACCTCTTCGGTTGATGTCGATGTCTTCAATCGCACCCAGACTTGATAATCGGCCGGGGTGTCGCCCGTATTCTTCACGAAGAAGGTATAAGCAAAGTATAGGGAGTAAACAAATTCGTCGTATTGATCCCGATATTCCCCGTTGTGGGAACCGGCCTGGTTGTCGATCTCTTCATCATCCGGCAAACTGTCGGCCATGATCGGATAGACTTTTTCGAGGCTGTCGGCCCTTAATAGCGTGGTCGGTCGGGTGAAGTCGCGCGAGTAATCCATCGTCAGCTGCGTGTTGTTACTCTTGAGCTGAATCGTGTAGCGTCCGACTTCGTTGCCTAAGTAGGCGATGAGGACGAAGGTGACGATCGCAATTGTCGATACCAGAAGCATGAACGAGGCGAAAATTCTTCGACGCCTTCTAGCTGCATACTTTTCGGTATACGTCATTACGAGCCCACTCCTTCCATCAAGCGGCGATGTTAACAAAAACACCGTAAGAATCGTTTCCACCGGTGTTCAGCTGTTCTATCCCATTAATATAGACGCTGGCCAAATCACCTGTGGTAACCTCCCATGGGGACAAAAGATGTCCCTGGAAAGCCCCTTGGAATAAAAAACGATGGTTAACCAATCATTGCCCGGGATCGGATAAGTCGGTTCTTATTCCGCGTTAGGCAACTGGCTACCATCCCTCTTTTAGAGTACAGGCCCTTTAGCTTTGCGTCGCTAGGTTTCCCTAGTTTTGCTATTTTCCACCTACAATTATATTCAGCTTCCCGTCGATGTCAACTAATTTGAATAAAAAAGTGTTGACATCAAGAAAAAAGTCCCTTATGGGACTTTATTTTATTCGGTTTTCTCGGTTTCCTTTGGTTTTTCGCTGTTTTTCATTTCTTTCAGGAGCTCCTCGCGCAACTGGCGTTTGGCCTCCTCGATCATGGCTTGCTTGTCCACGGTTTCATTGACCGGGGTCGGTTTGGCCGCTTTCTCATTGTAGATCACCCGGAATAGGAGATAGCCGTTAAACAGGAAGAAGGCGATGAGCGGCAAGACAATCAAAATGAAGAACCAGATGGTCTGGGTTTGAAGGAAGAAAATGAACTTCATGAACCAGTTGTTCGGCGTCGTGTTCGACTCAAGCGTGAACATGGCCACCAACGAGATGGTTAACAGAATGGCGATGACTACGATTTCGGCAATCGTCAAAACGAGATTGATGACGCGCTTGTTAGGCTTATTGTTAATATTTTCCATTAAATGCCCCGCCTGATGTAATAAATAATAGCATAGTTATTCAAAAAAAGAATGGTTTTTATCCAATCCTCATACTACACAAAAAAAACCAGGGTGTAAATCGTTTGCGCGATTTTCCCTGGTTTTTCGACTTAAAACGCTAGTCTCGAATAATCTTTGCGCTAATCAAGTGACGGATGATTAGATCGAGAATCCCATTGAATAGAGATCCAAAGTGACGGTGAATTGTCCTTCGATGGCAGTGTTGATGCAATCGAGATCGACGCCTTCGATCCAAATGCGGACGGTGATCGTTTCTGTTACATCAAGGATGCCGTCGGACAAATCGGCGATGACCGGGGAGTTGCCGCCTTCGTGGCCGTCATTGGTCCCGTTGATGGCGTCGTGGTTCGTAAAAGCGCCAACCAAGAAACTGTCGACTGTCGAGGATTCGGCCGGGTAGGTCAGGAGATCGAAGCCAGTGACACCGTAAGCTGGGCCGGTGCCGGCATCAAGGTATTGGTAGGAAGCATCGCCGGTATCGGGAGTCCACAGGACGGTCCGAGCTGACTTGGCTTCGTTTAGAATAGCGACGCGGGCGGATGCAACCGCGGCTTCGTCTTCGGCATCAGCCTCGACCAGCGGTTCAATGGTGCTGTTTTCACCTAAGTAGACCATGAAACCATTGTCGGCGGTCGGATTGGTACGGGTGATAAGCAATTGGAATTCAACATAGAAACCGACATGAGTGGACAAATCAGTCACTTCATCGATCTCAATGGCTGTGGTACTTCCATCAATACCCCAGACCGGTTTGTAAAAATTGACGCCGTCGCCGGAGATATCGGTGGCAGCGCTATCGAGACCGGTAATGTCCAACACGCCTTGCGAAGGAGTGGCTGTGTAAGTGGTACCAACTAGTGAAACGGCCATATCAGATTGAGTAGTCATGACTTTGACGTTTGAGAAGTTGACATCGACTTGACGGGTGGCGGTAAACCAAGCAACGGTTCCGGTGGCCATGGCGCCGGCGCTGAGTACTAACATAGCGGATGCTGAGAGCAGTAATTTATTGCGAGTCTTCATAATGACAAAAATCCTCCTCTGGATTTCCCTCCCGATTTTTCGGAAGAGTTTGCGGCCTGGGTAATGGGTCCAAGCCAATGAATTAACGGGCAATTTCGCTAATCACATGCAATCATTGAGGGGGCAATGTTGTTGTATTGGCTCCTATAGTATAAGCAAGCGTTTTTCCGATTGCAAGTACTTTGATTGCGATTTTTGTGATTTTTTTAAAATCTTCTTCAACTCTCGCGCATGCCTGATCCACGCGTGTTTCTTATAAAGAATAAAGTCGTTCCCGACGCGATTTTTCAGTTTGCAATAAAACCATAAAAATTTTGAATTTCATGTATTATTGCTTGACGTAGACCAAAAATTCGTTGATGGTGAACGACTTGGCTTGATAGACGTTTGAGTTGCCGAGCGGACTCTTTTCGTAGTAGTTGATCCCGTTTGAATAGGAGACCCAACGGTAGTAGGAATCCGCGCTGTCGGAAAACTTAATCGTGAACAAAAAGATGACTTTGTTGGTGTCGTCGCCTTCGACCGGCGCCAAGGGGCTCTCCACCAAGGGGATGTAGACCAAACCGCCTTGGCTGTCATCGTCAAAACGGTCGACGGGAGCCAGGTCCTGGACGAACGCGTGGGCGGCCGCCGTCACTTGGGCGTCATTCATCCCTTGGGTGGCAATCGCCGTCGTATAGATGTTGATGGCGCTACTTAAGGCTATCGGCTCATTGGTGGCGCTATCCAGCGTGTCGCTTTCGCCCAAGGCCGTGAATTCCTTGAGGATGAACTCAACCTGACGCTCCGTGGCTAGTTCACTGGTGACCTCGACCGCGAACGTGTATTGGATGCCCGGGTAGATGTCGGCAATCAGTAATGGGTTGCCCGACGATCCCGGCGCAATCATCTCGGGGGTGACTAAATCGAAGTCGGATTGATAATCGGCGACGCCCAACCTTTCGGATGGATCGGCGACCGCGGTGGGACTTTGATAGCCGGAGTTGGTGCCGGTGGCGATGTCGCGGGTATTATAGTTGCCGTCGAAGAACTTGATGGCGTATTCAAGGTCGCCTTCCGTGGTTATTTCCATGATGTGGGTCTGATAGACCCGTTGGCTGGTGAACCACGCGTAACTCAAATATAAGAAAGAAGTCAGCGAAAGCGATAACGACATCATCGTCGCAAACAATTGGATTTTTCTTTTCAGCGAAGTGGTTAAACGCATAACATTACCCGCCCTTAGGCATCTCCCGGGTCTAACTCGGCATTGTCGTAATTCACCGTATTGAACGGGGCGTAATTAGTCCCGGTGGTATAAAGCCCATGAACATATGAGTTGACGCCGCCAAAGCCGGCCTCACGCCAAAACCGATACGTGGTTCCGTTCAGATTCTCAGATGGATCGATCACGTTGAATTGGACTTTCACCTTCGAATCCTTGTTCCAAGCGGTGAAGGTGGTCGTCCCGTCAGGATTGTTCGTGTAGGTCGGGAGCGAATATAGGAAATCGACATTGTTCAACAGATTGGATACGTTGCCCTCGCGGGCGGTGAATAAAAACTCGATGCTTAAAATATCCATGGTAAAGGCGGCTGAATTGAATTCCGAATAGTAATAGTGATACGTGCTGTTCGCTTCATTGGCCGCGTCGGTTTTTTGAGTCGATCCGACCCCGATGGCAAACATCGGATAATAAGGCTCGTTCAGAAAGGCATAATCATACAACCCCGCCCAAAAGCCTTCATCGCCCCGATTGACCACGAAACTGATCTCGGTTTCCTGTATGACCCCGGACGATGTTCGGGTCGGGTTCAATTGCTTGATGAGCGGATGGGCGCTGGGATTGAAAACCTGGACGGTTTGGTCGTCGACGATCGTTGTTTCGTTGGCGAGGTTCTTCCAGTATTGATTTAAAATCAGGTTTTCTTCCCATGTGAACCATAAGAATTCCCCTAAAATGTCGGGATTGTACATGTTATAAAGGATTTGGAAATTATTGGTGAGCGCGCTTGATTCGGCCACGTAGGTGATTTTAAAATCGACCTCGAACTCATTAAGGCCGAAAACTTCCTCGGCTCGTTCGCCGATCTTGTCGGTTGACCATAGCCAAAGTCCGTTCAATACCGCAAAATCACGTTGATACCAACCCGAGCCATACCATTTGTTTTGATACGTGCTGCGCACGCTGGCTCCGAGCGGGCCATTGACCCTGATCGTCCACGCCTGATTGGGTTTTCCGGTTGTGATGTTGCCGCCGTCGTCCATGACGTCGAAGCTCGTATGATTGCTTGAGATGCGAGGATAGATTCGCATGTACTCGGTTTCGGCGGCCGTAAAGCCATAGTTTTGGGAAGCTGATATCGCCAATGTCTCTTGAGTGGCGTATGAAGTCGTCAAAGGCGTTTGGGGAATGGCATAGACATCGTCCTGCAAGGCCGGGGTGGCGTTGATTTTTTCATTGAAATCGATGAAACGACTGTAGTAGTTGGCGGCGGTGTCGTCAAGCGGATTGTCGGTCCGAGCCCGTCCCACCAAGACATTGAAACTGCGCGCGGCGCGTCCGTTGACCACGATTTTGCCGTTGGCGGAAGGGCTGTCTTCATTTCCGCCCCATAATCCCAAGTAAGAGGCGCCCCCGTCGAGGTGGCCGACGAAGATGCCGACATAGGTTTCATGTTCGCCGTCGGTTGGATGGATGGTCTTGAAAATTGATTCGGCGGCATCGGTGACGGTGCCGTTGCCTTTGACGTTGATCTGCCACCGTTCCAAAGTGTAGGATATGACCTGGCCTTCGTAGATGGCGAAAACCCGGGCTGATAATTGAACCGGATAAAGATCGGTGGTGGGGTTTGCCGATCCCGGAGTGGCCGATGTCGTCCAGTAACCGGGGGCGCTTTCATATAAAAGATCGGCGTTCGTCGATTCATAGACGATATCAAATGACTCGATGGAACCTCCTAACGAAATCGATACCGTGGTTTCGGGAACCAAGAAGGTGGCCGAAGCGCTCGTGGAGGATACGAGGTCGATGTCGGCCAACGCCTGGCCGTACGCCAATAAGTAATCATCAAGAGGATTCATGGTCCGCTTGGTCTTGTCGGCGGCTTCGCCGTCATTTTCGGTGAGGTAAATGGTCGGAGCGCTCAATATGAGATTGCGGATCAACCCTTCCATGGCCACATATCCGAACATGCCGACATCGTTGGTGTTGGCGCCGTTGACGATCAAGTTCGAGATCGTTCTTCCGCGGCCGTCGAAGGATCCATAGAACGGATTGTCCTCGGTTCCGATCGGGAGTAATGCCCCATCGACGTTATCCCAAGTGAAACTATCCTGTAAGGCGAAACAGGAATCGCTGCGGAACACGCCCAACATGGTCAATTTCTGGAGATTCCGCAAATGGGTGCTGTTGGCAATCAGATACGGGCTCGTCTCGGTGCCGGAACCACCGGCGAAATGCGTTGATAAAGCCGTGGTGTTCATGTCGAGCGGATGGACGTATTTGTCGTAATTCAAATACGCGGCATAGGTAAAAGCGATGACCGAGGCCGAAGCCGCGAGCAAGGTGGCGATCAAACCGAATTTTACAAGACCCCGCCTCTTCATCTTAACTCTCCATGACCGGATCGTTGGAATAGACGACCTCGATCCGGAACGAGATGCCAAATCGGATCGATTTGTTCAAAGCGTCCGGTTCGGTCCTGAGGAATTCCAAGAATTTCAAAACGTCGAGCTTGATCTCGAACACGATCGATTTCGTGAAGAGGACTTCCCCGGTCGTTGCCGAAGTATAAGGAAATCCTTGCACATACAATTGAGGGGCCAATCCGGGCGTTTCCGGATCGACGGGGGCCCCGTCGAGATCATCGAGCGTGAACACCGGGATGCCGTCAGTCCGTTCTCCGCTGTCGGCGAAGAAGGGCACGGGCTCCTCGGCATCGATTTGATCAAGGAAAGATGGCAAGGGCGATTCATATAAATCGGTGGCGTTATTGCTGGCGATGATCGACCGATAGGTAAATGGGTATTCGCTTGAATAATCAAGTTCGTTTTCGGTCGCCGTCGGCAGACCATTATAGACCATCGTCATCTTGGTATAAGCGTCGAAATTCTCCTTGATGATACGGAGTTCGATGTAATAAGTCGGAAAGGCCAATTCGTTCAAGGAGAATTCATTCAAATAGGTGTCCAACAGATTCAAATCCAAAAAAATCGCATCCGAGAAAGTGATGTTGAAGGCGCCGACGTCGGTTTGGTCCGGTTCTCGGGTCACATTCAGATAACTGCTTTGGTTTTTATAGAACCCGACTAGATCCTGCGTTTGCCGATTGTCGGGGTTTTGCTGATAAAGATATCCCTCGATCGAGGCGACGGATTCGCCCGAAGACATCGATAAGGTGTTGTCGATCGGTAGATTGTGTTCAAACCAAGCCAGCGAAAAACTCGTTAACGCGATGATGGTCGCCACCAGCGTCAAAGCCGAGAATGCCATGAGTTTTTGCTTTCTTTTCATCGATCCATCCAAATTTAACAAAAAAGCCAATTGACCAAAATATGGCAACTGGCTACCTTTTTTAATCAAGGCCCTAAAGCTTTGCGTCACTAGATCACTCTAGTTTTGCTTTTTACAATTGAAATTATATATTAAATTTTCAAATTGTCAAAATAAATTGCGGGTAACGTCATAATTTAGTTTGTTTTTTAAAATAAACCAAGCCGACGCATCCCGGCCCAGCGTGGCTTCCCACCGTGATTCCGACGAAATTGGGGTTGTCGATCGGGAATCCCGGCTTTGCCGTGGCGACCAATCGTTTGAATTTATCGAAGATGTCGGGCGCATCGGAATGGGCGATGAAATGCGGCAACGTTTCATCGACGTCCGTGTCGACGAGCCGTTTGACCATGTGGCTCATGGCCCGGCCGATCCCGATGGTGGCCGAGGCCAGGTGAATCTTCCCGTGGCTCATGGTGATGATCGGCCGCAGATTGATCCAGGAACCGATCATGGCCACGGCTTTGGGCATCCGCCCGCCCATGGCCAGATATTTCAAATCGTTGAAGGCCGCCTCGAGGACGATCCTCGATCCGATTTCCTCGAGTTTGGAGACGATGGTTTCTACATCGTCCCCCTGGTTGCGGAACTGGACGGCCGCTTTGACGAGGGCGCATAAGCCCAAGGTCGCTTGCCGCGAGTCGTACAGGGTGATGTTTTGCCTTTGGATTTCGGCTTTAGCGATAAGGGCCGACTGGTAGGTGGTCGACAAATCGCTGGAAAGCAAAATCGCCAAAATCGGTTCCTCTTCGGGCACTGACGAGAAGGCTTCGAGGAAGGCGGCCGGATTGATGGCCGAAGTGCGTGGCAGCTTTTTGGCCACGCGGAGATAACTGAAAAATTCTTTGTTGGTGATGGTTATCCCATCAATGAAATCCCGTCCTTCGATTTCGACGTGAAGCGGAATGACGATGATGCCCAACTCGGCGGCTTCTTGCTGGGATATTTCTGAGGTGCTGTCGGTAATGATTCTTAGTTTCATAACGTTCTACCAGTAGTGAAAATATACTATTTTTTAGGAGGTAAAGGGAAAAATATCGAGGTTTTGCGGGCGTATTCGACGAATTCGGGACGTTTCATCATCGATTTTTCGAGTAAAGGGATTCCCGAAACGAATACCAGTAACCAAGTTATCGTCAATGGGCTGATCAGGCCGATGTATCCGAAGGCGACCGATAAGGTCATGATTCCGACGCCGACCCACATCGTCGCTTCGCCGAAGTAATTGGGATGGCGCGTGTATCTCCATAGGCCGCGGTCCATGATCTTGCCTTTGTTGCTCGGATCTTTGAGGAAGCGCGCCAATTGGGCATCGCCGACCGTTTCGAAAATGAATCCGAAAATCCATATGAGAAGGCCGAGCCCTATCAATGAATAGTGCCAGAAATCGCTGGCCAACCGCGTTTGCCCGATGCCAAAGACGACCGTCAAGCCGATGATGGTCATGAAAAAAGCCTGGGGCAGGTAAATGCGGACATAGGCCGCCAATTTCGGGTGTTTGCGTTTGGAATAGCGTTCCCGCATGGCGAGGTAGCGGAAGTCTTCGCTCCGGCCGCGATTGCGCTTGAGAATATGCCATGATAGGCGCAAGCCCCAGAAGGCGGTCACCATCAAGACGGCGATGGCGGTCACCGATAAGAAACCATGGAAAGCTAATTGGAGGATGGCCGCGACGACGGCGACGAGGACGAATCCGGCCCCCCAGCCGATATCGACGGTGCCGTAATTATGTTTCGCCTCGCCGATGAAATATAAAACCGTGAAATAAACCAGAATCACTGCGAACGGAACGATCAATTGCCAAATCGACATATGACTATACCCCCAATACCGTGGCTAAGAAGAAAACGATCAGTGACGTGGCGGCCGATATGGATGTGCCCCAAATCAAATCGATGATGGTTACTTTGACCGGCCAACCTTTTAAAGTGGCCATATTGGTCAAATCGTAAGTCGCGTAGGTGAAAAGCCCGAACAAAGCGCCATATAATAGCGCCTGCCACCACGCGCCCCCGTCGTAACTCGGATAAATCGCGAATATGACAAGCCCGACCATGAACAACAAATAAAATATCAAAGCCGCGGGACCGTTGGGTTTGTCCGCCATCAGATGGCCTAAATGCTTCTTATAGAATTTGGGTGCGATTTTAAGAAGCCAGACCAGGTCGATGGCTAGGAAAACCGCTAACGTCAGCGCATAGATAATGACTAATTTCAAAAACATATTTCTACCTCTTTTTAATGATATCCTTTTTAGTATTACTTTGGTTTTAAAATGCTTTAAAATTCTTATTCATTTTTGCGATGGGTAATTTTCCTCTAGAAAATCATTGTCTCGGAATGACTTTGTTAAGGCATATTAATTATTTCATTTATAATGTTCTTATGAATGTCTTGACCCGTCAATTGTTGAAAACTTTTTTGTCGGTCCTTCCGATTATCATAATCATTCTCATCGCCAATTTTTTCATTGCCGATTTCGCTCCCTCGCTCATTTTCCGCTTTGGTATCGGCGCGGTATTGTTGATCATCGGATTGTCATTTTTCCTGATCGGCGTCGATTTGTCCATCAGCCCCCTTGGTAACCTTACCGGTTTGAACCTAATCAAAACCAATCGGCTGTGGATCGTCATCGGCGGCGGTCTTTTGCTCGGCTTTTTCGTATCGCTAGCGGAACCGGGATTGCTCGTTTTGGCCAGTCAAATCAGTCAAGCCACAGCCGATATGCTTAATGATTTTTTCATCGTTTTGTTCATTTCAATCGGATTGGCGATCATGGTGGCCTTTGGGCTCCTGCGCATCATCTACCGATGGCCTTTGTACATCGTCTTGTTGGTGCTTTATGGTTTGATTTTAGTCCTGTCATTATTTTCCAATCCCGTTTTCATCGCGCTGGCCTTCGACGCTTCGGGGGCCACCACGGGCATATCGGTCCTTCCGTTCATCCTATCCCTAGCCGTCGGCATCTCCTCATTGCGGCGCGACAGCAAAGCCTCGGAAAAAGATAGTTTCGGTTTGGTGGCCGTGGCGGCGACCGGCCCCGTTTTCGCGATGTTGATCTTGGGTTTGTTTAACCACAATGTTTCCTTTTCCGGCACGTTTGAACCGGTGGTGACCGACAGTCGCATCCTCGGACCGTTCCTTCAAACATCGGGCGCCATCGCCCTGGAATCGATTTTGGCCATCCTGCCTTTGATCGTCATTTTCCTCGTCGCCCAATTGATCAGTTTCAAACTTAACAAAGCCGCCTTTGTCCGGATTCTCAAAGGCTTCGTCTACGTTTATCTCGGGTTGTTTCTCTTCTTGGTCGGGGTGCGGGGCGGTTTCGTGGACATCGGCTGGGAGTTTGGCCGCAACCTCATGGAATCCACCCATCCGGCGGTGTTGTTCATCGTCGCTTTCATGCTCGGGGCTTTGACTTTGGTCGCCGAGCCTTCGGTCCGCGTCTTGACGCTTCAAATCGAGGAAGTGACCGCCGGTTACATCAAACCGAAGACCGTCTACACGGCTTTGGCCATCGGGGTCGGATTGGCGCTTCTATTGATCGCCGTGCGCATCACTTGGCCGGAGATCGCCGTTTGGCACATCTTGCTGCCAAGTTTCGCCATCGCGCTGGCGCTGATGTTTTTCACCCCGAAGATATTCGTGGCGATCGCGTTTGACGCCGGTTGCGTGGCCACCGGCCCGATCATCGTCAGTTTCATCGCCGCCTTCGTCCAGGGCATGGCCAACAGCGGCGGTTCCTTAGCCACGACGGCCGATAGCTTCGGCATGGTGGCCTTCGTGGCCGTGCTCCCCATTGTCACCTTGGAAATACTCGGCATCATCTACAAAGTGAAAACCGTCAAAGGAGGTGTCTAACATGTCGATCGCTATTAAATCGCCATGGAAACTCCTGGTCGTCATCGTCAATCCCGGGCTTTCGAGCCGGGTCATCCGCATCGGCCGCCGCGTCGGCATCAAAGGCGGCACGATCATGCTCGGCCACGGGACCAAGTCGGCGCCAATACTGCAATTCCTCGAGTTGGCCGATTTCCGCAAAGAAATCGTCGTCATGGTCGTCGAATCGCAAGACATCGTCGATCAGGCCCTCGATAAATTGACCGACGAATTGCATCTAAACCGTCCGAATCACGGCATCGCCTTCTATTTGAACGTCGCCCAATTTTTAGGTTCGCAACATTATGAATACATTCACGCCTACGAAAGCGAGGATCCCTGCATGAATCATCAAGCCATCTTCATCATTGTCGACAAGGGCAAAGGGGCCAAAGCCATGAAAGTGGCCACCGAAGCCGGGGCCCAAGGGGGCACCATCATCAACGCGCGCGGTTCCGGCATCCACGAAACGATGACTTTCTTCCAAATGGCGATCGAGCCGGAAAAAGAAATCGTTTTGATCGTATCCCTGCGGGAACGGACCGAAGCCATCGTCACCGCGGTCAAGGAAAACCTCGAAATCGAGAAACCCGGCAACGGCATCATCTTCGTCCAAGATGTCTGCGGCACGGTCGGATTGAAGGAATAAGCCGGTTTTTTGCCGCTTTTCGAGCCGATGAGCATCTTCAAGCATATTGTTTGAATCTATCCGCCGATGATGGGACAATAACCCTGTAAAATAATAAAAGGAGATACATATCATGGCACACACCCTACCGACCCTACCTTATGCTTATAACGCTTTGGAACCCTACATCGACGAACGGACGATGAACATCCACCATTCCAAACATCATCAAGCCTACGTCAACAACCTGAACGCCGCCTTGGAGAAACACCCGGAATTATTCGGCCATTCGCTTGAAAAACTGATGGCGAATCTCGACGTGGTCCCCGAAGACATCAAGATGGCGGTCCGCAATAACGGCGGCGGCGTCTACAACCACAACCTCTTCTGGCTCGTGATGGGTCCCAACAGCCCCAAGAAACCCTTGCCGGCGTTGGCGAAAGCCATCGAAGCCGACTTCGGTTCCTTCGAAGCTTTCAAGGAAGTCTTCTCGAATGCCGCCAAAACCCGTTTCGGCAGCGGCTGGGCCTGGCTCGTCGTCACCAAAGAAGGCAAACTCAAAGTGACGTCCACCCCAAATCAAGACATCCCCTTCAACGAAGGGCGCCCGATCCTGCTGCTCGACGTATGGGAACACGCCTATTACCTGAACTACCAAAACCGCCGCCCCGATTACGTCAACGCCTTCTGGAACCTCATCAACTGGGAATACGTCGAAAAACTTTATCTAAACAAATAAATCGGCCTATCCGATAAGAACCGACGACCTTCACCGGTCGTTTTTTCTTTTGCGAATGATTTGCATTGAAGCGATGGCCGTTGTATATTTCTATATGCGAACGGTTCGCAACAACCGAAAATTATGAAAATGAAAATCACATTCTTATCGCTGTTATTGACTACGATGATCGTCGGTCTGGCTTCATGTGACCGGCCGGTCGTCGCCGACATCGTGGTGACGATGTTCCCGCAATACGACATGGCCAAGGCCATCGTCGGGGACAAACTCACGGTCCATTCGATCCTGCCCCCGGGCGCTGAGGTCCACGACTTCGAAGCCTCCAGCCAAGATATGATAACCATGGAAAACGCCCGCCTCGTCATCTATACAAGCGAGATTATCGACACTTGGATGAATGAAGATACTTTAGCGGATGCCGATACCACGGTGATGAATTTGTCCGAATATGTCGATAATCACGACGAAGAGTCATTCTTTGAAGGGTCTCAAGCGGCAGAGGATGATCACGAGCACGACGACATCCACTATTGGGTCGATCCTTTGGTCATCGTCCATTTGACCGAGGCCATCTTGGACGAAATAGTGACCCTCGATCCCGCCAATGTCGATTTTTATACATCCAACGCCGCCTCGTATATCGCTTCGATCGAGACGGCCTATAATGGCTTTTTCGATTATCTGACGGTTAATTCCTATCTTGATGCCACCCTCTATTATGCCGGCCATAACGCCCTCGGCTTGTTCGCGACCCGGCATCAGTTTCAAATCCAGGCATTGTTCGAGGATTTCAAACCGGACGAGGATTTATCGAGCGCCCAATTGATCGACTTCACAAACGAGGTCCGAAACACCGGCAGCCATTATTTGTTCATTGAGGAAATGGTATATCCGAAAGCGGCCACCACCATCAAG
>JBAZHG010000022.1:0-13757 GCA_041652475.1 Bacilli bacterium | reverse complement strand
ATCGACGCCGTTGCCTAGTGATTTCGACATTTTTCGGCCTTGCTCGTCACGGATCAATCCATGGATATAGACATCGGCGAAGGGGCGTTTCTTGGTGAATTCGAGCGCTTGGAAAATCATGCGCGAGACCCAAAAGAAAATGATGTCGTAGGCGGTCACCATGACGTCGATCGGAAAATAACGTTGATACGACATCGTCGTTTTGGGCCATCCAAGGGTCGAAAAAGACCATAATGCTGAGCTAAACCAAGTGTCGAGCACATCGGAATCTTGCTCGTAATTTTGCATATCTATGGGTGGTTTCTCGCTGACTAGCACTTGTTTAGTATATTTATGGTAATAAGCCGGTATTTGATGACCCCACCACAATTGCCGCGAGATGCACCAGTCATCAACCTTTTCCATCCATTGGACGAAGATCTTTTCGAACCGGTCGGGATAGAACTTGATGCGGGTGTCTTGGTCTTGATTGGCGATGGCTTGCTCGGCCAGCGGAGCCATCTTCACGAACCATTGCTTCGAAAGCATCGGCTCGATCGGGATGTTGCTGCGTTCACTGAATCCGACCGCGTGGGTGATCTTCTCGATGCGGAGGAGGTTCCCTTCGCTTCGCATCCGGGCGACCAACTGTTCGCGGCAAGCGAAACGGTCGAGGCCTTGATAAACTCCGGCGCGTTCGTTCATGGTTCCGTCCGGGTTCATGCAACTTGGATGAGCGAGCCCGTATTTTTCGCCGATGATAAAATCATTTGGATCATGGGCCGGGGTGCATTTCATGACGCCGCTACCAAAACTGATGTCGACATAGGGATCGGCGATGATTTCGATTGCCTGGTGGTTGGCCGGGTTGATGGCCTGTTTTCCAATCAGATGGATGTAGCGGATGTCGTCGGGATGAACGACCAGGCACACGTCGCCGAACATCGTCTCGGGTCGGGTCGTGGCCACGAATAGGGGCTCGAGGGTGTCGACCAGGCGGTAGGACACATAATACAAAGCCCCCTCGACGTCTTTATGGATGACTTCGATGTTGCTTAGGGCCGTCATTTGGACCGGGTCCCAGTTGATGATGCGTTCGCCGCGGTAGATCAGCCCCTTGCGGTAGAGCTCCACGAACACTTTGTTGACGGCGTCGTTCATGCCCTTGTCGAGCGTGAACCGCTCATAGTCGTAATTGAGGCTAAAGCCCAGTTTCGACCATTGGGTGCGGATGTTCTTGGCATAGGTGTCTTTCCATTCCCATACCTTGGCGAGGAACGCTTCCCGGCCGAGGTCAAACCGCGACACCCCTTGCTTGCGAAGGGTGGCCTCGACCACGGCTTGGGTGGCGATGCCGGCGTGGTCCATGCCGGCCAGCCACAACACGTCATAACCCCGCGATCTTTTGTAACGGGCCAGTATATCCTGGATCGTGCCGTTCCAGGCGTGTCCAAGATGCAGTTTCCCGGTCACGTTCGGGGGCGGAATCACCATCGAGAAGCGCGGCTGGTCGATGTTGCCGGTTTGAAAATAACCGTGTTCGAGCCAGAACCGGTACTTGTTGGATTCGATCGTCTTGGGATCATAACGTTTGTCGAGTGCCATATTCGCTCCTTAATAATAAAAAAGCGCCCTGTCTAAGGACGCTTTTGCGTGGTACCACCTTAATTCATCAATCGCTTGATGCACTTGAATCCGTTAACGCCGGGATACGGGATCATTACTCCGTTGGGGATTAGCGACTTGGCCGCGGCACGTTCCTTCGTTGCACCGAATTCGAAGGTCTCTATAAACTGCGGGACGGTTACTCCTCTAATCTACTTCATTAGTATAGGTATTCATGAATGATTTTGCAACAGCGCCTATTTGAGGAGGGCGCCGAGGCGGGCTTTCAGGGTGTCGAAGCCGGTGCGGTCGACCGTCGAGGTGGCGATGCCTGGGACCCGGGCAAAATTGGAAGCTTCAAGCGCGGACTTGAAGGCGGCGCGTTCCTTTTGGTTCGACTTGTCGGCTTTGGTGTAGACGACGAGGTAAGGGAGGCGGCGATTGATCAAAAACTCGTGAAAGGCGCAATCGTCTTTAGAAGGGGCATGGCGCGCGTCAATCAAGAATACGACGCCTTTAAGGGATTGGTTGTCAGCGAAATAGTCTTCCATCATCGCCGCGAATGATTCGACGTGGCGGGTCCCGGAAATCGTGTAGCCGTATCCCGGGGCGTCGACGAGGTAAAATTTGTCGTCGACGTTGTAGTAGTTGAGCAAAACCGTCTTGCCGGGTTTCGATGACACTTTGGCCACGACATGGCCGGTCAAGGCGTTGATAAGGCTGCTTTTGCCGACGTTGCTCCGGCCGACGAAAACGATTTCGGGGAGGGTCGCCCCGGGCTTATCTTTGACCGTCGGGGCACTTTTGACGAAGGTAACCCGGCCAAAATCGATCATGTTATTTGACGAGGGCGAGCGCCAGGGCGTCGTCGACCTGTTTCATGAAAATGATTTCAAGCTTGGCAGTGACTTCCGGCGAGAGCTCGTCGATCGACTTGCGGTTCTCGTCGGGGATGATCACCGTCTTGATGCCGCTGCGGAGGGCCGCCAAGGTTTTTTCGCGGAGGCCGCCGATGGCTAAGACATTCCCACGCAGGGTCACCTCGCCGGTCATCGCGATTTCACTCGTGACGGCTTTCCCGGTCAAAGCCGAGATGATGGCCACGGTCATGGCCACGCCAGCGCTTGGGCCGTCTTTGGGAACGGCGCCTTCGGGAACGTGGATGTGGATGTCCTTTTCCTTGAACATCGAACTTTCGATGCCGTATTTGTGGGCGTTGGCTTGGATGTAGTCGAGGGCGATGGTGGCGCTTTCCTTCATGACGTCGCCGAGTTTGCCGGTCAAGACTAGCTTGCCGGCGCCGGGGAAGTGGTTGACCTCAATCGGGAGGATGTCGCCTCCGAACGGGGTATAAGCCAAGCCGGTGACCACGCCGACTTGGGGGGTCTTCTCCTTCTTGGAGTTGTCGAATAACTCGACGCCGAGGTATTTATGGACTTCGACGGGGGTGATTTTGATTTTGTTCAGCTCAGGATTGGTCAAGAGGTCGACGACGACTTTGCGGCAGATCGAAGCGATCTTGCGTTCGAGTTCGCGGACGCCGGCTTCCCGGGTATAGAGCTGGATAATGGCTTGGAGCGCTTCCTTGGTGAAGGAAATCTGCTCCTTGGTGAGGCCGTTGGCCAATAGTTGTTTGGCGATCAGATGGCGTTTGGCGATCTCGGTCTTTTCAAGTTCGGTATAGGAGTTGACTTCGATCAACTCGAGACGGTCCCGGAGCGGGGCCGGCACGTCTTCGAGGTAGTTGGCCGTCCCGATGAACAAAACGTTGCTTAAGTCGTAGGGTTCTTCGAGGTAATTGTCGTTGAAGGCGAAGTTTTGCTCCGGGTCGAGCACTTCGAGCAAGGCGTTCGAAGGATCGCCCTTGTAGGAGGATCCGAGTTTGTCGATTTCGTCGAGGAGGAAGACCGGGTTGATGACCCCGCTCTTTTTCATGCCGTTGATGATGCGGCCCGGCATCGCGCCGACGTAGGTGCGGCGATGGCCGCGGATTTCGGCCTCGTCGGAAATGCCTCCAAGCGAGGCTTTGAAGAATTTTCGGCCCAAGGCCCGGGCGATTGATTTGCCAAGCGAGGTCTTGCCGACGCCGGGCGGCCCGTAGAAGCACAGGATCGGGGCTTTGAGGTTCCCGGTCATCTTTTTGACGGCCAAATACTCGACGATGCGCTTTTTGACCTTGTCGAGGCCGTAGTGGTCTTCGTCGAGGATCGTCTGAACGTTGATTAAGTCGTCGTTATCGGCCGTTTTCTGCCACCACGGCACTTCCATCAAGGTTTCGACGTAGGCTTTGATGAGCGAGGCTTCAAGCGAGGCTTGCGGCATCATCTCGGCCCGTTTGAGTTCGTTTCTGACTTTGACTTTGACGAATTCGGGGTATTCGCCCTTCTCGAGCTTCTCGAGCAAGGTGTCGGTGTCTTCGTCGTCGGGATTCTCCCCGAGTTCGGCCTTGATGGCCTTGAGCTTCTCGCGGAGGAAATACTCGCGTTGGTTTTTCTCGGCCGACTTGCGCACTTCTTCTTGGAGGTGCTTGTCGATGTCGGAAATTTCCTTTTCTTCGTTGATGGCTTCCATCACGAGTTTGAGGCGTTCGTTCAATTCGAGGGTCTCGAGGACCTTCTGTTTCTGCTCGATCGTCATCGGGAGGAGGTTGGCCAGCATGTCGGTGATGTCGCTGGCGGATACCCCTTTCGACAATTGGTTGACGAGTTCCTTGGGCAGGCGCGAAGTGATTACCTGCATGTTCTCGAGGTTGGAGATGATGTTGCGGACCAAGGCCACTTCGACTTTATGGTCGCCGGCGATGTCGTGGAGGACGGTGCCGGTCGCCCGCCATATCGACCCGTCGAAATCGACGTCGGTCAAATTGACGCGGGACAGCGGCATAATGCGAAGCCGGGAATATTTCTTGTTGACCTGCAGGTTTGAAATGCGGCCGAGGACGCCGAGCGAATAGAAATCGTCGCGGGTCGGTTCGTCGACCTCGGGGCTTTTCTGGCTGACGACCAGAATCAGGTCGTTGGTCGTCCGGTGGGCCTCGTCGATGGCAATGACCGAAAACGGGCGGCCGGCTTCGATCGCTTGGATTTGATTGGGAAACAAAACCATGCCACGGGTAATCAGCAGTGGCAGTTGATAGGTTTCATCGCTCATAGGGGATGCACCTCCTTTTTATACGCTAATCGTTATTTTGTAAGAGGAAGTCGCGGATGTGCCGCGTCTTGATGTCGGCGGTGAAGCGTGCCATGTCTTTGGACAAGATTTCTTTGACCTTGTCGAATTCCATCTTGTATTGGTCGGCGATCTTGGCGATCTCGAAATCGATGATTTCGGGCGAAATGGTGATTTGTTCGGTCTCGGCGATCTTTTCGAGCACCAAGGAAACGCGCAGGTTCCGTTCGGCCTCTTGATGAAGTTGGCCGTGGAGCGCTTCCTCGGTTTGGCCGGTCATCTCCAGATATTGGGCGAAGGTCATGCCGTTCTTGGTCACGTCTTGCTCGAGCCGTTCGTGCATGGCGTCGACTTCGTCGTGGATGATCTCGTGGGCCAAGTCGATCTCGGCCGTGGCGGCGATCTTGTCAAGCAGGGCTTCGTAATAGTCCTTTTGGACGTTGTCTTCTTCTTGCTTCATCAGCTTGGTGCGGACGTGGTCTTCAAACGTTTCCTTGGAGGTCACTTCGCTGATTTTCAATTCGTCGAAGAGAGCTTGCCCGATTTCCGGGAGCCGTTTTTCCTTGACTTCGTGAACCAGGATTTTGAACATGGCGTCTTTGCCGGCTAACTCCTTGGCGTAAGCTTCGGGGAATTTGACGTTGATGTCTTTGGTGGCGCCGGCCGCTAGTCCGACCAATTGTTCTTCAAAGCCGGGGATGAATTGGCCCGAACCGAGTTCGAGCGAGTAGTTTTCGGCTTTGCCGCCTTCAAACGTCTTGCCGTCGGTGAAGCCTTCAAAGTCGATCACGACGGTGTCGCCCAAAGCCGCCGGACCCTCTTTAAGGACCAATTCGGCATTCTGGTTTTGGATTTTTTTGATTTCTTCGGCAATCTGCTCCGGGGTAACGACCACCGGCTTCTTGTCGACGTGAAAACCCTTGTATTGGCCGAGTTTGACTTCGGGGGCCGTCATGACGCTGATTTTTACTTCCAGTTCGGTGTCGCTCATCTTGGTGACGTCGACGGCCGGTCGCGCCCACGGGATCAGTTTTTCTTCGGCGATGACCTTCCGGTAAGCGTCGTTCAAAAGACTGTCGATGGCGGTATTGTACATCCGTTCTTGGTCGATCCGGGTCTTGGCGACGGCTTCCGGGACATGGCCCTTGCGGAATCCGGGTACGGCCAGATTGGCGACAAGTTTGTCATAAGCTTTCTTGGTCGCTTGTTTCCATTCTGTTTCGTCGAAACGAATGATGATTTCCGATTTTGAATGTTCGAGCTTCTTGATTTCGTGTTGCATAAACTTCTCCTAGTGTACAATTACACGCTCATTAATATACTCAAATATATTGAATTATTCAATAAAGACGACTTAACTGGCGTCAAATCGCAAGATGGCGGCTTCGATTTCCCCCGCCATGGCTTGGCTTACTTCATCGATTGGGATCGGAGTCTGATGCAGGTACTGCTCGACCAGGTACTGGAGCGCCCGAGCCAAATGTTCTTCATCCTCGTAAGGGGGATCCATTGGGAATATAGCCGTTGCGTATTGAAGGAGCAATTCCCGAGCCAACTCCCGTTTTGAAGGATCGAAACCGTGATGCGCCAAGCGCTCGGCAAAGTCCTGCAATTCAAAGCTTTCTTCCGGAAGCGTCAAGAGAGACGGAACGATTTCGCAGGCAATCCCCTCGGCGGCATAGCGGCAGGGCACGTCGATCTTGGCTTCGATGAGTTTCAGGAGCGCCTGATAGCGGAGGCGGGGCGGATAATCTTCCGTCAAAAGCGCCATCAAGCGGCTCACTTCGCCGTGGACTTTGACTTTCGGGAGGCGCGCCAAGGCCGAGGCGACCTTCGTTCGGTCGGCGCTATCAAATTGCCGGCGCCATTCGCGCCAATCGAATGCCTGATTCTTTTCGGGTTCTTCGAGCCAGGCTTTGAATTCTTTCATGGCTTCCTCGATCACGATCGAAACGTAAGGCAATTCTTCGTAGCGCCGCAACCATTTATAACTTACAGCCCGATCGCCAGACTTCATCAAGAGATCGCGATGTTCGATGAATATCGCGGCGATGCGTTCCTTCATGATGTCAAAATGGGCGTCGATCAGCGCCAGGGCTTCCTCGTCAGCGCCGGTGACTGCCAAGGCTTGGAAGCGCACCATCAGTGAATCGAGGTCAAGGCGATTTTCGCTCAGCTTGATAATCGTTTCGTAGTCGCCGTTTTTTGCTAGAGTCCCATAGTCGATTGCCATATTTAAATTATACTTCATCGAGACGATATTCGATAGGGTGACGCAAGGGACAAATTTCACCTTTTCTCCCTGTTCAGTGAATAAAAGCCGCCACTCGGTCACGAACCGCATCATGCTGCTTGGCAATACGCCTGCAACATTTGGTAATGGTTTCCCTTCTTCATAGGGTTTGATGCATTTCTTCTTGAATTCAACGTCATATTTCGGCATAAGAAAACCCCTTTCCTTGTGACATTTTTGTCCAGAGAAAGGGGTACATCTTTGAATGGCATCCCCAAAGCGATTCGAACGCTTGACCTACGGCTTAGAAGGCCGTTGCTCTATCCAACTGAGCTATGGGGACAGGCGCTATCAATATAACATAAAAACCCGTTTATTTAATCGCTTTCCGTTGCCCGCAGTTTCAAATAGAGGGTTTCGGCCACTTCCTGCGGCAGCAACTGCTCGAGTTCCGAAAGGCTTGCCTGGCGGAGCTCGTCGAGCGAACGGTAGGTTTCGTTGATCAAGGCTTGGCGTCTTGCGCCCAAACCTGGGATGTCGTCAAGCAATGACCGAGTCGCTTTTTTGCGTTCCAAGGCCCGATGGAAACTGATGGCGTAGCGATGGACTTCGTCCTGCATCCGCACCAAAAGGAAGAATAGCGGCGGCTGCCCGGTCAAATCGAAGGTCTTCCCGTCGCCGTCGACGAGCCCCCGGGTTTGGTGTTTTTCGTTCTTGAAGAGACCGAAAACCGGGATTGATACCTCAATTTTATCCAAACTCGATCGGGCGGCTTTGACTTGTTCGGTCCCACCGTCGACAAGAATCAAATCCGGATAGCCGGCTTGTTCGGCTTTTAGTCGGGTATACCGCCGGGTGATGACCTCACTCATCGAGGCCAAGTCGTTTCGGCTTTCATCCTGCTCGATGTGGAATTTCCGGTACATCTTCTTGACCGGCTCCCCGTTGATGAAGACCACCATGGCCCCGACCGGGGAACTGCCCTGCAAATGCGAGTTGTCAAACAATTCGATTCGTAGCGGAGTCGGTATTCCTAAAAGGGTACCGAGGTTTTGGAGCATGGCCTCCTTGTCGTCATCGAGCCGCGCCGTCATGAAATGGTCGTCTAGGCCTTGTATGGCGTTTTTCATGGCCATGGAAGCCAGGTCGAACAAAGCGCCCCGGTTTGGGGAGACGACCGCGACTTCGAGGGCGGCGTTCATTTGCTTGGCGATGGTTTTCTGGAGAATGACGAGTTCCGAGGGAACCGCCTTCTCGCGGTAATACTGGCCGATCACGTCGACGACTTGCTCGTCGAGTTCGTCAAAGCGTTCAATCACGAATAATTTCTTCCCGAGGACCAAACCTTTGCGCATCATCAAGACGGCCAGCGACAAGTAACCCTCGCGTTCCGAGAAGGCGATGATGTCGCGGTCAGTCCGATCTTTGATTTCGACGTTTTGGGGGCTAATCGTCGTTTTAATGTCTTCGATGATAAGCTTGTAGTCGTTGGCCAATTCGTAGTTCATGGCCTCGCTTGCCCCAAGCATCTTGTCTTGGTACGATTTAATAATGATATCTACTTTACCACTTAAAAACGACTGAATATCGCCTGAAAGAGTTGTATAAGTCGTTTCATCGATATGATTTATGCAGGGGGCCAAACATTGTCCGAGGTGATAATAAAGGCAAGCCGTGTGCGGCATCACGTTGCATTTCCGTAACGGAAAAACCTTGTTCAGCAAGTCCATGGTCCGGTAGGCGCTCCGCGAGTTGGGATAGGGTCCGAAGTACAGGTAATGCTTGTCAGTGTTCTTACGCATGATCCGGAGGTGCGGGTCTGATCCGATCTTCAAGGCGATGTAGGGATAGTGAGACCCGTCCTTGAGCATGATGTTGTAGCGCGGATAGTGCTCGTGGATCAGGTTCATCTCGAGGATGAAGGCTTCCTTTTCGCTCCGGGTGATGATCGTTTCAAAACTGGCCACGGCACGGACCATCGCCAAGACTTTGCCGGTTTGGGGCCGGGTGAAATACTGGGCGACGCGCTTGGCCAAGTTTTTGGCCTTGCCGACGTAGATGATTTTCCCTTGGGCGTTTTTCATGAGATAAACGCCGGGGTCCTTGGGCAAGTTGTTTAAGAGGGGCTTGTAATCGATCATGTCACTTTAAAAAGACGACCGTGGCCCCGGTTCCGCCTTCGCCCGGTTCCCCGAGCCTGAAGGAAGCCACATACGATTTCCCTTCGAGATAGTTGGTGACCGCGCGGCGCAAAGCCCCGGTTCCGAGCCCGTGGATGATGCGGACCCGTTTCATGTTGGCGGCCAGGGCCGAATCGATGTAGGCGTCGAGGCTGATCAAGGCTTCGTCAACCCGTTGCCCGATCAGGTTCAGTTCTTGGGCGACGCGAATCTCGTTCTTGTTGATGAAGGCCACTTTCTTCTTGGGGGCTTCCGGAGCGGCGATTTTTTGCAAAGAAGCCGTCGTCAAGCGAATCGATTTGCCGTCGTCGGTGAGCAGGGTGGTCATTTTCTTGGTCAAGGCGGTGATACGTCCGCTGATGCCGAGGGGTGCGTACAAAGCGTAATCGCCGATGGCCAATTCGCCTTCGAGCGTTTCCATCACGTCTTCGGCTTCTTCTTCGGTCTCCAGTTCCCGCTTGATGGCAATGGCCTCGTGCAGTTTCAAATTCGGATTCGACAGGAGGTTGATCGCGGCTTGGGCTTGTTCCTTGGCGGCTAATAGAACCCGCTCTTTGCTGGTCTTGATGTCGCTTTCCAAATCCTTATATGATTTTTCGATTTTGACTTTATCGTGCGCCAATTGGTCTTTTTGCCGTTCTATTTCGGCTTCTTGGGCCAACAAGGTTTCGGTTTTGGCCCGTTGTTCTTCCAGTTGGCGCTGCAGCTCATCGATGAGCCGGCTCGTCTCCTGGCGGTTGGCCTTGACCATGGCGTGGGCCGCGGCCAATATTCCTTCATCAAGCCCGTAGCGGTGCGCCATTTCCAGGCCATAGCTCCGGCCTGGCATATCGAGCACCAACTCGTAGGTTGGGGTCAGTTTTGATTCGTCGAAGCGCATCGAGGCGTTGCGCATCCCCGGTTCGCTATAACCGAGCTGTTTCAGCAAGGCGAAATGGCTCGACACGACCACGAAAGCTTTCGCGGCGTTCAAATGCTTCAAGATGGCGACGGCGAGGGCTTCGCCTTCCTGGGGATCGGTGCCGGTGCCCAGCTCGTCGATCAGGACCAAATCGCGGGAATGGACGACCCGGACCATGTAAGCGAGGTTTGAAACGTGCCCGGCGAAGGTCGAAAGATTATCCAACAGGCTTTGCGAGTCGCCGATGTCGGCGTAGACATGGTCGAAATAGCCGAGGTTCCCCGGTTTCGCGGTCGGGAGCGCCAACCCGCATTGGTGCATGTAGACCAGGAGCCCGACCGTCTTCATGGCGACGGTTTTCCCGCCGGCATTCGGCCCGGTGATGATGACTAAGCGTTTTTCGGGGTTCAAATGAAAGGAATTGGCGACGACCCGGTCAGGATCGATCAAGGGATGGCGGGCCTCGACAAGGTCAATCACCCGTTCGGGGCTGACCGTGGCGACATGGCCTTTGATCGCGAGGCCGTAAGCGGCTTTGGCTCCGTAGAGGTCCAAGGAACCCAAGGTTACGTTATTGGTGAGCAATTCCAGTTCATGGGTCAGGATATCCTGCGTCAAGGCCAAGAGGATCCGGTGAATCTCTTCATGTTCTTGGCTCGTCAAGACGTAGAGTTCGTTATTGAGCATCACAAGCGGGGTCGGCTCGATGAAGGAGGTGTAGCCGGTGTCCGACATCGCGTGGAGGATGCCCTCGACCTTGTTCTTCTCCTGGGAAAGGACCGGCAGTACCAAGTGGCCGTTTCGAACGACCGCCTGCTTGTCGGATAAATACGGCATGTAAGTGTCAGTCAGCTTTTGGATCAACTGCTGCATCTTGGTTTCGAGGCTTCGCTTTTGATGGCGGATTTTGTTCAAGACGGGACTGGCCGTGTCCTTGATCGATAAATCGGGAGCCAAGACTTTGTCGATTTTCTCAAGCAGCGGAGCTTGATTGGTGAATCGTTCAAGCAAAGCTTGAAGCAGCGGATAGCTTGACCCTTTGCCCTTGAAAAACGCGACGACCTTGGCGATGGTGCGCAGGTCTTCGGCCACGGCGTGGATTTCTTCGGCGGCCAGGGCGGCGCCCTTGTTGGCCTTAACGAAATACGGAGCCAAATCCTGGCTGTTCATGATTGGGAACGATCCGTAGCGTTCGGCTAGCGACATCGTCTCGGCCAGGCGGTCCAATTCCAAAGGCAACTCGGCCTCGGGGATGAAGGACAACCCTTCGATGGCCTTGGTCGCCAAGACGGCGTGGGCGTGGTTCAAGAGGCGATGCTTGATCTCGCCGAATTCCAATAACGATTCAATCGCTTTCATATCTTTTTTATCATATCATCGAACGCTGGAGGATGTAGGCAAGTTTCGCTCGGTTGTGTTAATATCATAGTGATTTATGAATCACTCTGAGATTGTCACGCTTTTGATTAGCGAAACCGAGGCCGCTTCCTTGATGGCCCTTTACGAGCACGAGCGGATCGAGAACCCGCCCGCTTACGTCCGCTTCGCCGCCAAACACGACGGGGTCACCGTTTTGCTCTACGAGAAACCGCACGACGGCCGTTATAAAGCGGTATTCCAAGGTTATGGCGCTGGCGAGGAAGCCAAGCCATGGGGGGTTCCGCTTACGCCGAAAAAGAAACCAACATCCCGGAGTTCGGCCAACCTCGGGGCCCATCTTGGTAGCGACGAAGTCGGAACCGGGGATTTCTTCGGGCCAGTGGTCGTTGTCGCCACCTACATGGGCGCCAAGCAAATGCCCCTCGTCAAACGTTATTCGATCGGCGATTCCAAAACGATGACCGACGCCTTCATCCGGGAAGTCGGCCCGGAACTGATTAAGCAGATTCCCTATTCACTTTTGATCGTTCCCAACGAAAAATACAACCAACTGGTCGTCCAGGGTTTCAATCTCAACCGCATCAAGGCCTGGCTGCACCAAACCGCCCTCGTCAATCTGAAAAAGCGGCTAAAAACCCACGTGCCGATCATCATTGACCAATTTTGTTCCCCGAAAATGTTCGCTAAGCACGTAATCGACCATCCCGAGAAACTGACGAACGTCATCTTTGAGACCAAGGCCGAATCGCGTTACCCGGCCGTCGGAGCCGCTTCGATGATCGCCCGTTACGCTTTTTTGGATTACATGGACCGCCTTAATCAAGAATACGACGTGAAGTTTCCCTTTGGCGCCAGCCGCCTCGTCGATGACTTTGCTAAGCGATTCATCGAAAAAAAAGGCCGCGAGGCCTTTGAGCGGGTGACGAAACATAATTTCCGCAACTACCGCGATTTATCGAAAACTAACCTTGATTGAGTCGATCTAGTATAACTTGAAAATGGTCGGGAATCCGGGCTTCGTAGCTCGTTATTTTATTAGTGCCGGGATGGCGCAGCGTCAGTCGGTAGGCATGCAAAAGTTGACCCTTGGAATAGAGCGGGTCGTGCCCTCCATACACGATGTCGCCGACGATTGGATGCCTGATGTAAGCCAAATGGACGCGGATTTGATGGGTGCGCCCGGTTTTTAAAGCGACCGACAGCAAGGTATAGCCGGCGTAGCGCTTCAGGACTTGGAAATGGGTTTCGGCGTCTTTGGAATGGTAGGGGGTGACCGCCATCTGCTGGCGCCGTTTGGGATCGCGCCCGATCGGGGCGTCGATCACCCCTTCGTTTTCCTCAATCGTGCCTTTGACCAAGGCATAGTATTCCCGGTGCATGGCATGGTCGACGAGCTGGTCGGCCAAATACCGGTGCGCTTTATCATTTCGGGCGATGACCAAAAGGCCCGAGGTATCTTTATCAATCCGATGGACGATGCCGGGACGCTTGATCCCGGAAATGCCGCTTAAAGAGGGATAGCGGGCCAACAAGCCGTTGACCAGGGTATCGTCGTGATGGCCCGGGGCCGGATGGGTGACAAGACCGACCGGTTTGTCGACCACGATGATGTCGTCGTCTTCATGAATCACCGTGAAGGTGACTTCGGCCCCGGGGCGAAGATCTTCGGTCGCCTCGGGAACCGAAATGATGATTTCATCGTTTCGGCGTGGCGCATAGGAGGATTTCACCGTTTGTCCGTTGACGGTGACCGCTCCCGCTTTAATCAAAGCATCAATGCGGGAACGGGAAAAGTCCGGCAGTTTGGCCGCGAGATAACGGTCGAGCCGCGCCGTCGTCGTTTCGGGGGCGGAAACGATGATTTTAAACACTTGATTTTGCATCGTGTTTGCGGTCCTCGATCAGCATGATGGCGACTAAGGCGATCGTCCCGACGACCAAGCTCATGTCGGCGACGTTAAAAGTCGGGAAATCGTATCCGAAAATATCGAAAGCCAAAAAGTCGATCACCCCTTCGGGATAGAAGGCCCGATCGATGAAGTTGCCCCAAGTCCCGCCGATCATCAGCATCAAAGCGGCCCGGAACCAAGCACTCAAGGTCTTCCGTTTCATGATGTAGTAGACGATCATGGCCGTGCCGGCCAGAAACGAGATGATGGCCAACACCCAAGGATAGTCTTCAAGGATCGACCAAGCCGCTCCGGTATTCCGAGTATATTGCAGGTCGAAGAAATTCGGGATAATGTTGACGTTGACCCGGTTTAGATAGGCCGCCCACTTGGTGATTTGGTCGATGATGACAATCAAGGGG
>JBAZHG010000021.1:0-14840 GCA_041652475.1 Bacilli bacterium | reverse complement strand
CAGCGTCCCGCCTAGGTGCGATTCGAACAATACCGAAGTGGCTTTTCGTGGCAATGATGAGGCTTCGATTGCCCGATTGATCAATAGGTCGATATGGCTTTCCTTCAAAGCGCTGACGGCGATGACCGGGACCCCGAGTTTGGCTTCCAAAGTTGCGGCGTCGAGGACGTCTCCCGAGCGGTTGACGGCGTCGATCATGTTCAAGGCGACGACGACCGGGACATCGATTTCAAGCAGCTGGGTCGTCAAATACAGGTTCCGTTCGAGGTTGGTGGCGTCGACCACGTTAATGATGCAGTCGGGCTTGTCGTTTAAAATGGCGTTGCGGGCGATGATTTCTTCTTGCGAATAAGGCGAGAGTGAATAAATGCCCGGCAAATCCAAAATGGCGATTTGTTCACCTTGTTTTTTATAAAAACCTTCCCGTTTGTCGACGGTGACCCCGGGCCAGTTGCCGACGTGGGCCGAGGATCCGGTCAGGATGTTGAACAGGGTGGTTTTGCCGGAGTTGGGGTTGCCGGCCAAGACGAAGCGCTTCATCCTAAGGGCGGCCTTTCCGTTTGACTTCGTTCATCAAGCAGACGGTGATCAAGCGGGCTTCGTTTTTTCGAAGCGTCAGTTCGTAATCGCGAATGGTTATTTCAAGCGGATCTCCCAAAGGAGCTGTTTTGCGCAGGTAGATTTCGGCTCCCGGGGTCACCCCCATGTCGAAGAGGCGCCGCCGGATTTTCCCTTCACCGGCCACGGCGCTGACGACGCCGGCCTCGCCCACGAGAAAATCGCTGAGTAGTTTGGTTTTTTCACCGGTCAGATTGCTTATCTGACCTCGGCAACGAAATCTCGTTCTCATCGGCAAGCGGGTCCCCTTCAGTTAGCCGCGGCTAACTTAATCCCTAAAAAATAGGAACGTTATGTTCCGATGATATTTTGATGTCATGAGTTGACTATGTCAAGTCATTCAGTATGGATTGGCGTGAAAGCGCTTCGCGGCGCAAGCGTCGAATGATCATTCGTCATCTTCCTCAAAATACCGTCGCAATTTTTGGTAAGTGGTTTCCGTGATGATGTGTTCGATCCGGCAGGCGTCCTGTTCGGCGATTTTCTCGGGAACGCCTAAACCCATGAGCCATTTCGACAGCGACAAATGGCGGCGGTAGGTTCTTTGGGCGATGTGTTTGCCTTCGGGGGTGAAAGTGATGGCCCCGCGTTCATCGATTTCGATCATGGCTTTCTTTTTCAAAAGGGCCAAGCCTTTGTGGACGCTTGATTTGGCGTAACCGCGCGACTCCGAAATGTCGATGGCGCGCACCAAAGGTTGCTTCTCGGCCAAGACCAAGATCGTCTCCAGATACATTTCGAGGCTTTCGGACAGTTTCATGTGGTTGACCAAAATATAGTTTATCTCATTTTCGAGTGCTTGACGCGGACGACATCAAACCATTGATGGATAAAAAAAGGCTAGTGATTGGAAACTAACTCGGTTTTGATGGGGTTATGGCGGGTTTTCACCACTTGATACACGCTGGAAATTCCAAAAACGAGCAGCAGCATCATCGCCGAAATGAAATAGGCGTTTAAAAAGGGCGCCGATTCGATCGGCGGGTGTTGCAGGTACATCGCGTTCGGAGCGTGGAGCCCGGCCCAGGCGAATACTTGATTGACGATGACGCCGATCAAACCGAAGAACAATAGCCCAATCGCATAAACGATGACGTTTTTCCGTTCGATCTTGAAGTAGCCACCCACGAACAAGTACAAACAGCCGATCAACATCGTGCTGTGCGACAGCATGCTTTTGAAAACGCCCCACTCGAAGATGGTCGTTCCGTCAAGGTAGTATTGGGGATAAAATAGCGAAATCAAAGCCCCGAACATGCCTGAGTAAGCGGCGACTGTGGCTAAGTTTTTAAAGGTTTTGCTTTTCTTGTCGGCCCATAGGCTGACAATGAGCAGGAAATACATCGACATGTTGCAGAAATAGATCGGGAAGATCATGTTGTCGGCGGCCACGGCGTCGTTTCCCTTCAAAAATTCGACCCACAGGGGCGATAGATGCAGGAACACGGTCGTCCAACTCCAGAATTTCAGATAGAGATCCTTGTGCCTCTGTTTCTTCAAAAACCGATGCGGCAACCACAATAGCAAGACGGTGACCGCCAGGGAAACCAAGACATAGAGCGTGTGGCTTCCGTCAAACAACGAACCGAAAACGCGATAATCCATAAAATGACCTCTCGATGATATCGATATGACGCAATCACCCAAGAGTCTATCAAGAAAACATTAAGACGCCAATCGGTTTTTGACATCGAGGCAGTGTTCAATAACCACGTTCCCGGCGCCGCCATTATAATACAAGTATGAAAAACAACCCGATCATTGCTCCATTTCTGGATGCCATCGTCGACGTCGCCCATCGAGCGGCCATGGCCGAACTCCTTGATTGGATTTCCGAGACCTTTCCCCAATTGAAGGCGGAATACAAGTGGCGTCAGGCCATGTTCACCGACCATGGAACCTTCATCATCGGCTTCAGCGTCGCCAGCAAGCATTTCGCGGTCGCCCTGGAAAAATTCGGTTTGGACCAGTTTCGCCAGCGACTCCGGGCGTCCGGTTACGAAGACAGCTCGATGCTCTTCCGGATCCGGTTTGACCAAGCCGTCGATCACGCGTTGCTCAGCGACATGATCAAGTTCAACATCGCCGACAAGGCCGCGTGTCGGACTTTTTGGCGACCATGACCGTGAACAAGACCCAAACCGCCAAACGGATGTCTTTCCTCGATCGCGCCGCGTTCCGATCCTGGCTCGAAACCCACGGCCGAGACCATGAAGGCATTTGGCTAATGGGGTATAAAGACAAGAAAGTAATAAGCATCTCATATGCTGAAGCCTTGGAAGAGGCGCTTTGCTTTGGTTGGATCGACGGCATCGTCAAAAGCATCGATGAAAAGACATATATGCGTTATTTCGCCCCGCGGAAACCAGAAAGCTATTTTTCGGAAAAGAACCGTCGAACGATTGAAAAACTGGCCTCTGCCGGAGCCATCGCCCCGGAGGGCTGGGCCGCCATCGCCAAGGCGAAGGAACGGGGTCATTACGACGTCGATACGGGGGCCAAGGCCACGGATGAGAATTACGAAACGCTCCTAGGTTTATTGACCGACGAGGAAGCCAAATCCTTTTTCATCGGCTTGAGCAATTCCTCCAAGAAAGCTTATCTCGGCTTATATTTCAGCGCGAAGACTGAAGCGACGAGAAAACGCCGCCTTGAACGAATCGCGGCCCGACTGATTGAAAAGATGCCATTGCCGTTATAGATTTATGAGCGTCATGTCAAAACACTAGTGTTTGTTTGAACCATCGGGGTTATTATTTAATCTACAAACAAACCCCGTTCTTTCGCTTTTGGCGGAACAAAAAGGATCATCGGCAAGAAACATGGAAGCAAAAAACAAAACCAAAGAATTCTTCATCGCCCTTAAATTCCTCATGATTTCGATTTCGGCCGGCATCGTCGAGATCGTCTCTTTTACCTTGCTGAACGAATTGTCGAATTTCCCTTACTGGCCCAGCTACCTGATTGCCTTGATCCTTTCGATCGTCTGGAATTTCACCATCAACCGCCGCTACACCTTCAAATCGGCCAATAACGTCCCGGTGGCCATGCTCCTGGTCTTTGCCTTCTACGCGGTGTTCACGCCCGCCTCGACCCTAATGGGCGACTATCTGGCCGACACCCTTCTATGGAACGAATACTTGGTCACCGTCTTGATCATGGTGACCAATTTCCTGTTGGAATACCCTTACCAAAGATACGTCGTGTTTAGGAAGACGCTGAACACCAACCAAATCGCTAAGCGCCAAAGCGAAAAAAGCAAAATAGAGCAACCTCCGTTTAAGTAAATCAAAGATTGAATATCGCTTTGCTACCCAAACAAAGCCAATAAAAGCAAAGAAATAATACTTTCTAAGCAACATTACGACTATGTGATGGCTTATTCAGCATGAAATAATTATGTGAGTCATAAATTAATAACTATTTTTTATCAATGTTTGATGATTTATTAATCTTCAACTAGAAAGGAATCACTATGAAGAAAAAACTATTGTTTACGATGATGATTGGAGCCGCCATCATGATGGGATTCGGGATTACCGGGACTCAAAAAGATGTCGTGAAGGCCGATGCAGAAGTGATTGCGACCCAAACAAAACGAATTCACTTCTTTGGCAATACCGATGCTAGTGTTTGGGGTGCGGCTGGTGAAGTAATGAAGGTCAATTACACGTCGAATTCCATTGAAACGACTTCGGTAATGAATCTCGATTACACATCGCCCGGATCTGCCACAACCACGTACATGTGGTACTTCGATTTGCCAAATGACGTGGCTACATTCACTTTCTCTCGTTATAGTTCTGAGGATGTGGAGCTCGAGGAATCGGCGGTGGCTACTTATAGCGCTACCAGTATCATGTTCATGGTTAATGATTCCGACAATTCGCTTTTATTAAAAAGCGATAAGCCAACCGAATTTCTATATCCTTCGCCAGATACAATGAGGGTTTTCGTTACAAATTACAATGGGTCTTGGTATGGATCAGCCGGATATCCGCTCACGCTTCGAGTGAATGACAACAAGCATTATTATTTGAACGCCATTGACATAAATGGTACTCAGTCGGGTGATATTTTCTACTGTGATATCCCGGTTGGATCAGCTTGGAAAGTTTTTAGCTTATACGTCACTGCCGCCACCCCATTCAACACAAAATCGAGTACAGCCGCAATAAATAGTAATCACTATAAAATTTACAACATTCCAACCACAACAAAGGGTGCAGACGCGCCAATCGATGCCGCCCCGACAAATATCGACCAAGATTTATTTGCCAAGGTTTTGGAAGGTTACACCACCTGTTCCGATAGCGCCATCAACGGCTATGGAGCTTGGGCTAATTTGGATTCATATTGGTACGATAATCTCGTTTCAACCGATTTGACGGGATTGACCCTGCTTGATCACGATGTGACCGATATCGAAGCCGGTGTTTACAAGGACAATGTCTACAAGACCACATCGGTTTCGGTTCAAGAAAAGTGGGATATGATGGAATCGATGTACGAGACGCTTCTGGGCGCTCCCCAAGCCATCATTTCGAATCACAACAAAGACTCGTTGTTAGTCACCGTCCTAACGGCCGTCGGAGCCCTTTCATTCTTTGCCGCCTTCTATTTCAAATCCCGGCGGCGCCGCTATAATTGATTTTTAAGTTAAATGTGGTTAAGAAGCGACAATTTTGTCGCTTCTTTTCTTTATTACTTCATCTTTGATAATATTAATATGGCAAAAAGAATTCATAATGTTATGAATACTAGATCGGGGTGATTACATGGGCGTCAACGAGAATTTTTACGAAAACAAGCAACACGGGGAACCCGATTTCCCGATTCGGCTCTATGAATCGGTTTACTCGGGATTCAAAGACTGCTATCTCCATTGGCATAAAGAGTTCGAAATCATGCATGTGCTAAAAGGACAAGCGGATATTTATATCGATGGCGTGATTGAACGCGCCCACCCCGGCGACATCTTGTTCGTGCCCAAAAACGCCCTTCATCACATCAAGCAAATCATGGGAAAGGACGTTTTGGCCATTGACGCGATCGTATTTGATTTGGATTTGCTCGGCGGAACCGAACGCGACTTCGTCGAACGCTCGCTCATCACCCCGATCGCCGAGGCCAAAATGGCCGTGACCCAAATCGTTCATCCCGAAGATCCTGGTTATTCTATTTTAATTGGCCGAATCAAAGAAATCCGCGACATGATGAAGGAAAAACCATCGTGGTTTCAAGTCATGGTCAAAAGCGAGCTTTACGCCTTGGTGTTTCATTTGATCAAATTTGGTTATTTGGTTTCGCGCGAGGAAAGTTACATTCCGAACACCAAGCAATTGTCGATGATCAAGAAAGCGGCGGCCTATTTGAGCGAACACCTCGAAGAACGGCTCACCATCAAGAAACTGGCGGAGAAATTCGGATATACCGAGTATCACTTCTCGCGGTTGTTCAAGAAACACACCGGCAACACCATCAACGGTTTCATCAACGATTTGTCGATGAACCGGGCCAAGCATTTGCTGACGAGAACGGGTCTCTCCCTGGATGAAATCGCCCAAGAAGTCGGTTATAACGGAGCCAGTTACTTTATCCAGGCCTTCAAAAGGTTCAATAGCGGCCTGACCCCGAACAAATATCGCGCCTTGATGACGAAATCACAGCAATAAGACATCAAAGTTTATTTTTTATGGCCTTTGATTATTCCTAATCGCAAGCAATCAATATTTATAAGCAACCTTAGGACATGATTATTACGGCAACAAATAGGATAATTTCTATTGAAACGAAAACGTTTAGGATTTTTGAGGTGAAATGAATGAAAAAACACACGGGTTTCACGATTGCGGCACTGCTAGCCGCGCTATTGATGCATCAAGCCGGGCAACTGGAAACCGGCCTCGCGCTTGATTTGGGGTCATCGATTACTTATTACAGCGTCTATTTCCACGACACCGATTTGCCGAACGTGCGCGTGGCCGAAGGGGCGCTGGTCGAGGCACCCGACACTCCGGTCAAAAACGGTTTTGACTTTCATGGCTGGTACGCCGATTTCAATTATTCGACGCCTTACGATTTTTCGGAACCGGTCTATGAGAACTTGATTTTATATCCGCGCTGGGATCCAAGCGCCGGAGCCGTTGCCGGCGACTATTACTTCATTTCGAGCGCGACTGGGTTTGACTTGGCGGAAGCCCGGCCTTTAATCAGGGATTATGAAGCCGATATGCTAACCTACCGTCTGGAAGTTACCTCCATCGCCAACGAGGAATTCCAAATCATCAATCATCTAAGCGCCCACGCGACGACCTGGGGCATCGACATCAACAACAGCAAGCATGTCTTCCGTCGCGCCGGAAATTATGAACTCGTCTTTACGCCCGAGGATTTCAACGGCTATGACCGCAACATCGAGCTTGTGGACCTGGAGTCGGAAGAAATCGATCCTAACGACCTATTGACGGTTTATGACGAACCGAGCATTGACTACTATTTCTTAAGCCCGTACCAATCGATTTCCGTCAAAGCGTATTTTTGGACCGATTCCATCCGGTTAATCGAACGGTGGCCGGGCGTCGATATGGAATATATTCAAGATATCGACGAGATGCAGCTTTTCAAAATCACGGTTGAAAAAGGCATTTACGATTACGTGAAATTCAGCTCGTCATCCGGTTCGCCCACGACTCCGAGCATTGACCTCGCCAACTATTCGGATGACGCCGCCGGACAAAAATGGTGTTTCTACACCAAGAGCGGCAACTATTTTGCTTTCGACTATTCAACGGGCTTGATTCCCGACAACATCGGCAAAATGGCCACATATTATTACGAAGTGGCCGTCAGCTCGCCGACGATCTACGCCTACGCCTATCGGGGCACCCACGAGAACGAAGAATGGCCGGGCCTTCCCGCCAATTATATCGAAACGCTGACTAACGGCCGGCGCATTTACGGCATCACCATGATGGAAGAAGACTTTTACTACGTCATCTTCCACGATTCAAGCGCCGGACTCTTGAAAACGCCGAGTCTCGACCTGCGCGGGCTTCCCTCGGGAGTGTGTTTCCGGACCAGCAACAACACCGAGACGTCGCCCTATTCTTATTATCTATATGACGAAAAAACCGAGATTGACTATTACTATCAATCATCGGTCGCGTTAAGCGGCGATTTCTACGCGTATTTCTACGACGGCCTGGTGCTGGGCCCGACGCCGATGGCCTTCGTTGAGATGACCGAAACCAATCAATACCTGTATGTGACCACGATTGACCAGGTTTACAACTATGTCGTATTCCGTGGTTATGACGATGCCGAGACCTATCTCGAATCGCCGGAAATCGCCTTGGCCGATCATCCCGAGAACACGGTGTTTTATCTGACCGGTTCCGGTTATGATAGCTATCTCTATGAACCGACGATTGAAACGTTGACCTATTACTTTGAAACGAAGAATCCCGCGCGCATCCAATATGCGTACCTCCGCGACGGCGCCGTCAACAATGGATGGCCCGGCGTCGTCATGGACACGCTTGGCACCGACACTGAAGGAGTCCGGACCTATCGGATTACTTTTGAGAGCAATCTATGGACCGAAATCCGTTTCATCAACAACAACAGTTCGATCTTGACCGAATATGTCCCGTTGGCGATTTATCCAAGCGAAACGGTTTTCTACGAAATTGATAACGTCGTCGACGGTTATCCTTATGAAACCGAGCGGCCCTATGAGATCCCCGATGTCGAGTATCCGAATACGATCACCTATTTCTTTGAAACCCAAGTGGTGGCCGACGCCTACTATGCCTATTTCTGGCGCAGCGGCACCAACAATACCTGGCCGGGTTATACCATGGTCTATGAAGGGACCTTTGGAGGTTACATGCTGTATTCGACCGAGCTGACCCCCGATTATTGGTATAACGCCATCTTCAGTTGTACCGACAAAGTGGTCAAAACCCCGACGATCGAACTGCGCGATGGCGAAGGAAACTGGATTTATCCCGACGGAACCGTCTTCTATTACAAAAACGCGACCATGGGCAGTTATCTATTCGGCGAGGCGCGACCCTATTCGCTTCATCGTCGCGAGGCGATATTGCCACCGAGCCTGATTGTCCGGGAAGAAGGGGTGGACTAAAATGACTAAAACATGGAAATTCGCCGGCATTCTGGCCAGTCTCGTCTTAGCGATGACCTTAGCCGCGTGCGGCTCTTCTAGTAGCGCGAGCCTGTCGGAATCCTCTTCAGAACCATCGAGTTCGCTCGTTTCGAGCGACAGCTCCATTGAATCGAGCCAATCCTCTGAGAGCAGCTCCTCCGCATCGTCGAGCGATGCCTCGTCCTCAAGCGAAAGCAGTTCGGATTCTTCGAGCCTCAGCAGTTCATCGTCCTCCGACTCGTCGAGTTCATCTGGCAACGAGGACATCTACGACCCGATCATTTCCGACCGCATCAAAAACGTGATACTTTTCATAGGCGATGGCATGGGTTTCTCCCATGTCGAAGCCGCGACGAAATATTCGGGCGCCCCTCTAGCCATGTCGGGCGCTTCGATCATCACCGACATGACGACCAATTCGCTTTCAAGCGGATATACCGACAGCTCGGCCTCGGCCACGGCCATGGCCACCGGGACCAAAGTATACAACGGTTCCGTCGGGATGACGAGCGCCGGGCAAGAATTGCCGAATTTCGTTGATCATCTGGGAGAAGAAGGCGTTCGCAGCGGGTTCATCACCAGCGATACGCTCTACGGAGGGACCCCGGCCGGTTTCTTGTCCCACGCCGTCAACCGCACCAATTACTTTTCGGTCATGAAAGGGATGGCCGATTCGGCGGCCGATCTCATCATGGGCATTGCACCCAACGCCTTTGAGCCGTTGTATCAATCGATGTTCACCGACAAAGGATATACCCCGATCAACAAGATGAGCGCTTTATCGACCGCGCCCGAGCGGATTATTTCGGCCCTGCCGGCGATACCCGCCGTCGGAACCGGATCCAGCCTGGACCAGTTGACCGTGTTCGGCCTCGATTATCTCGACAATAACGAAGATGGTTTCTTCTTAGCGGTCGAAGGTTCGGCCATCGATACCAAGTCCCATGCCGGGGAATCCGAAGGGATGATCCTTGAATTGTTGGCGCTCGACCGAGCCGTCCAAGTGGCTTTGAAATGGGCCAGCAATCGCACCGACACCGCCATCATCGTCACCGCCGACCATGAAACGGGCGGCCTCGTGCTCGGCCCTGACGCCAATAGCGAGAACATCCTTACGAAAATGACCTGGACCAAGACCACGCATACGACCAGCAACGTCCCATTCTTCGCTTGGGGACTGTCCGAAGACGAATTCCCGCTTCTGGATGCGACCATTGACAATACCGATGTTTACGACATCACCATGGGCTTGTTATCTCGCCAATAATCGCTAACCCAAATAATATCGATTGTTAAATAAATCTATTATCTACATAACGCATCTTTGACATTGACGCGATAATCTTTTAACCTAATAGCATCTTAACTTAAGGAGATTCATCATATGACAAAGTCGCGCCTTGCCTTCAGCGCCATCCTGTTGACATCCGTATTCCTAGCCGGGTGCCAAAGCAGCGAACCCGACACGTCGGTCGAAGAATCATCCACCGTCAGCGTCTCGGAAACGACCTCAACCACCTCAACCGCCCCCTCCAGCGACGATTCCTCCTTGAGCGAATCCTCATCCAGTTCCGAAGAGTCGAGCAGCAGCGAATCGTCTTCCCAAGAACCGCTTCCCCAAGAGCCGGATTTATTCTTCTCCGAATACATCGAAGGCCCTAACTACAACAAAGCCCTCGAATTATACAATCCGACCGACGCCACCATTGATTTAAGTCAATATACCGTAAAAGCATTTTTTAACGGCTCGCCCATCGAGACGGAAATTACCGCCAAGAAGACACTCTCGGGCACATTGGCCGCCGGAGAAACGTTTGTATTCTATAATTCGCAGATTGCGGATACCTCTTTGTTAGGCGCGCTCGATGCCATCCCGGACGCCCGCAAATGGGCCGGTTTTTACGATGAAGACACCGGAGGCTCGCAAATTGCTAATTTCAATGGAAATGATGCCGTGGGACTCTTCAAAAACGATGTCTTGATCGATGTCTTCGGCGTCATTGGAAATGCCCCGTCCAAATCTTGGTCCTTGACCTATGCTTCCGGAACCGGAGGGACCGAAAACGTCGTCATGACACGGATTCCTTCAGTCGATCGACCGAGCGTCAACTCGATTACCTTGACTTCGATCGAGTACCCATATGCGTTTGATCCGCTCGAATGGAACGTGGTGGCCTACACCGCGGTCCCGGCCACCCATACGATCGGCACGCATACCAGCGACTGAGGAACGGCGACCAGTCTCAAGAAACCAGCTTTTGCTGGTTTTTTTCTTTTCCAATCCATCGGCCTTTGGCAAACGACCGGCGAATACGATATGATTATTACAATGAGGTAATCCCGTGTTCAAAATACTTGCCATTAATCCCGGCAGCACTTCGACGAAGATCGGCATCTTTGAAGATGAAAAATTGATCCATGAGGCCAACATCCACCACAGCGCCGAAGAGCTCAGAAAGTACACGACCGTCGATGAGGAAATCCAATTTCGGCATCGGGTCATCGTCGAAGCGCTCGACAAAGCCGGCATCGACGTCAAGTCGCTCTCGGCCATCGGCTGCCGCGGCGGGCTCGTGCGCCCGGTTCCCGGCGGCACCTACTTGGTCAACGAAGCCTTGCTTCACGACTCGCGTTACGCCAAGATCAAGCATCCCTGCAACCTGGCGGCCTTGATCGGCCACTCGCTTGGGGAAGCTTACGGCATCAAGTCGTACATCACCGATCCCCCGATTACGTTCGAAGCCGAGAAAGTCGCTTTGGTGTCCGGGTGCTATTTGATCCCGCGGCCGCAGACGTTCCACGCCCTCAACCACAAGGCCATCGCCAAGAAACACTGCCGGATCACCGGAAAGAAATACGAAGACGTCACCTTGATCGTCGCCCATTTCGGAGGCGGCATCTCGATCGGGGTCCACCATCAAGGCCGCGTCATCGACGTGACCGACGCCCTTTCGGAAGGGCCTTTCACGCCGGAACGGGCCGGGAACTTGCCCACGGTGGAATTCGCCGATTTGTGCTTCGATGGCAAATACGACCGAGCCCAAATCCAAAGGCTTCTTCGCGGCGACGCCGGATTCCAGGGATATTTGGGAACCACCGACATGCGCGAAATCGTCAAGATGATCGAGGCCGGCGATGAAAAAGCCAAGTTCTATTTTGACGCCTTCATCTATCAAGTCGGCAAGGACATCGGGGCCATGGCCACGGTCAAAAACGGAAAGATCGACGCCATCTTGCTGACCGGCGGCATCGCCCACAACCAAATGTTCGTCGATCGGGTAATCGAAAAAGTCGGCTGGATCGCCCCGGTGTTCGTCTATCCGGGCCAAGAAGAACTCCAAGCCCTGAATCTTGGCGTTTTGGCGGTTCTTCAAGGAAAAGAAACGGCAAAAACCTATTGAATATGAAACATACCATCGTCAAAACAACCGGAATCTACGATCGCCTGACCCCGCTTGGGTTGCTTCGCATGGAATTGGCTGACAACGATTTGGTGTCGATGTATTTTTTGGATGGATCTGAATCTTACCCGGCCCACCCGACCTTGGCCCGCTTGATTGACGAATATTTTGCATGGGGACGGCCAATCGATTACCCAGTCCGTTTCCTTTCGGGAACCCCCTTCCAAAAAACCGTATGGGCCGCCTTGATGCGGATACCTTTCGGGGTCGTCAAAACGTATAAAGACATCGCCGTCGAAATCGGCCATCCGGCCGCCTTTCGCGCGGTCGGGCAAGCCTGCAAGCGCAACCCGGTCGGACTCGTGGTCCCCTGCCATCGGGTCATCGGGAGCGACGGAAGCATGACCGGTTACTCGGGACCATCCTACGTCGGGCTCAAACAACAGCTCTTGAATCACGAAGCGCGCTTCGTCAAGAAGTGAATTGATATTGATTGAGGTAAAGAAATGAATAAAGAAAACATCACCGTTAAGAAGATACTATCGCTTTGGCCCTATGCGGCCTTTACGCTTGGCGTAGTCCTCGTTATTTTTTTATTGGGCCTCGTGGCCGCGGGCAATCCCTTGTTCGCCTTCTGGGGTGATGCCGTCCGTACCGGCGAAGCCGATTTGGCCAATGGGTTGATCCGTTCCCGGGCCAATTTCAATTGGACTTTCATCGTCCTCTTCGCCATCGTCGTCTACATCTATTTCAGCGAACTGAAAAAGAAGAACTACAAAGGCGTCGTGGCCGCCTTGTCCTTGTATGGCGTCCATTGGCTCTATGAAATCACGAACGCCGTCATCCAAAAAGGCTCGGGTTATGCCCTCTGGACGGTGTCATCCGACAGCACCAGCTTCATGCTCTTGATCGGGGTGTCGTGGGAACTCTCGATGATGTTTTCAATCGCCGGTTTGGCCATGTCGAAACTCTTGCCCGAGGATCCCAAGCTGAAGATACTGGGCATGAACAACCGCTGGCTCTTCGCGATTGGAAACGCCGCCTTCTTCGCCATTTTCGAAATCTTCCTGGCCGGGACCCCGGCCTTCATTTGGGTCTATCCGTGGTGGGGCGCCATCCCGGTGTTCGTCACCACCTATATCCCCTTCTTCCTGGCGGCTTTCTTGATGCATGACGCCAAGCCCAAGACCCAAAAAACGTTTTTGGGGATTGTCTGGGGCCTCGTCGCTTTGCTATTAATCGTATTGATACCCGCGGGCGTCATTTGATGCGTCTTTTCGTCGGGTTGCCGCTAGATGAATCCCTTAAGGACCGGCTCGGTTCGCTTCAACACCGCTATTTGTCCATACCTGGAATCCGGGTGGAACCGTCCGCCAAACTGCACCTTACGCTTCTATACATCGGGGAAGTCAACGATGAGGCACCTTATATTGATGCTTTAAAAACCATCAAGCTCCCCAATTTTGCCGTTAAAGTAGACCGCGTCGGGATGTTCAAAAACACCCAGACGGTTTATTATGCCGGCGTCGCGGATAATGAGGCCTTGGCTTCCTTGGCCAAGGCGGTATCCGCGGCCGTTCGTCGGGTTAATCCTGAATTGAAATACCGTTTTGTGCCGCACGTAACCTTGGCTCGGGGTAAACGCCAAGTCCCGTTCACGTTCGACGGGCCGCCGGTTGATTCGGTTTTGGATAAGTTCATCCTCTATGAATCGAAAGAAGGGCAATACATTCCAAAAGCGGAATTTCCCCTCATATGAAAAAACGCCGATCGAGTCGGCGTTTTCCTTAAGCTTATTCTATTTGGCTTCGGGCTGTCTCAGCATCGAGTTGGCCTTGATGATGCCGTCGATCAGCTGGCTCGGGACTTCCTGATAGGAATCGAATTCCCGGTTGAAGAAACCGGTTCCTTGCGAGATGACGTGGAGGTTGGTGACGTAATCGAGGATTTCCGACTCGGGGACCATGGCGACGATCTCTTGGATGTTGTTGGCTTTTTCGTCCATGCTCATGATGCGGGCCCGCCGTTGGTTGAGGTCGTTCATGATGTTGCCGGTGAACTCGTTCGAGATGCTGATGGTCACCTTCATGATTGGCTCAAGAATCGTCGGCGAGCACTTGGGGTAGGCTTCCTTGTAGGCAAGGATGGCCGCCATCTTGAAGGCGAGTTCGTTCGAATCGACCGGATGGTACTTGCCGTCGGTCAAGACGGCTTTCATGCCGAGGACCGGGAACCCGGCCAAGAGGCCTTGGTTGACCGATTCGAAAAAGCCTTTTTCGACCGCGGGGATGTAATTCTTGGGGACGGAACCGCCGAATATTTCCTCGGCGAACTCGTTTTTGTCGCTGCCGCTTGGGAGGAACTTCATCTCGACGACGCCGTAGAAGCCGCTGCCGCCCGATTGTTTGACGTAACGGCCCGGGGCGGTCGCTTCCTTGCGGATTGTCTCCCGGTAGTTTATCTTCGGGGCGACGACGTCGACGGCGATGGCGAACATGTTGAAGATCTTCTCAAGCACGTAGGCCAAATGGGAATTGGACAAACCGCCGATCAGAAGCTGCTTTGTCTCGTTGTTGCGCGAGACTTCGAGAATCGGGTCTTCCGATTGGAGCTTATAGAGCGAGGAACCGAGCTTTTCCTCGTCCTTGGGG
>JBAZHG010000020.1:0-16746 GCA_041652475.1 Bacilli bacterium | reverse complement strand
CAATCGCGATTCGTCTTCGAAAAACGGCGTGAAGCCTAAATGAGCGGGGTCGTCGGTCGTCCGCCAAGTCAAATCCCATTCGACCGTCCATTCTTCAACGTTATCGATACTGGTCGGGCCGGCCCCGCCTTCGGCGTTTGAATAATCGGCGTTTTGGCCTTCGCGCAACTGGAGACCGATTGCGCCTTCCAGTGCCTCGCTCGGGTTTTCATATTGGTCTTCGGCAATGTCAAAACCGACTTTGGTCAAACGGCCCATGTTGTGGTAGCCATTCACGAAGCCAAAATTGGCATCCGTGAAGCCGAGCGTCATATACGGCGCCCGTGCCTGTTCCGGCGGTTCGCCAATCATCGGAACATAGAGGCCGATCGTGTCCAAATAGGTCGACAGCCCCTCCAAATTCACTTCCTCGGCCTGGATCGAATAAGGTTCAACTCCCGCTTCGATAGGGAAATTTTCATCTTGCGACCACAGCATGGCTGGGGTGATTTCTAAACTGAAGCCGAATTCCCCGGGTTCCGTTTCCGTGGCTTCGGCAAGCCAGTTTTCGCCTTCGGCATCTGCAATCGTCGTGGGTCTTCCCAAGATGCCGTTCATCAAGGTCAACAATAGGTAGCATGGTAGCAGCCAGCCTGTTTTTTTCATAATATGACCTCTACCTTATATTGTAGAAGGCTCCAATGGAAAAAGATCCGTTAACAAGGCTTTTTATATAAATATCAACATTTGGCATTCAAAACGGGAAGGGGCAACCGGCCCCAATAGTTCTAAACCGATTGTTTTTCATGACAATCATGCTCCGGATTAGATGTGGAGAAACTTCGACCATCAACTTTCAGCAGACCTCCGCCAAACGCAAAAAAGTTGTTGTTCCTTTGGCATAAATACCCTTTTTATGATATTTCTGTTCAAAAAAGGGGCTCATCCTTGGCTAGTGAACGCACGCTAGCCTTAACTTTCTTGGTTATTTGATGCTTTCGAAATTGATAATTGATTTTTTAACAGTAATCAAATTCATTCCAATGAATAGCGCGATCCCAACAAGCAAAACCGTCAGTTGTATCCAAATATCGTTCGGTTTTAAAATGGCCTTCATAAAAGGCATTGTGGCGGCGCCGACTTCAAACAAACCGCCGAAGAAAAAAGCCGCGATGACGCCGATAATGAGCGGCTTGCCGAACTTATATGCCGTCTTGAAATAAGCGGGGAAAAAGACGATGTTGAACAATGCCAGCATCACAAGCATGATGCCGAAATAACTAGGGTTGATTTCCATAAACAGATTGGCCGAACCAAAAATAAGATTATGGATTAACCCAAACACAACCGCGGATATGATATGCGTTAACTCAATTAGAATGATGGCGATTATTTTTGAACTCACGATTTCCTTCTTTGACACGGGCAGAATGCTCATAAACTTGTAATCGAGCCGAGCGTTGTATCCGCTGATGATTTGCGGAACGCTGATCCAAAAAAAGTACATGATGACGAGTGAATACAACCAATTGGGGATGAAGAACAACAAAGAAAGCATGATTGGAACGATAAAGAAGAATATGTTGATTGAAAATTTTAATTCTTTATACAATAGTTTCGTCACAATTAATCTCTCCCCTCGGAAATGAAAATCACGATGTCGTCAATGGTGGGTTCGGCATATTTGATATCTTCATGTTCGATCATCAAATCAGTTTTTATCAAACCGTTGAACCCAAAGGCGTTTTCCTTATAGGAAATCAGTTGATGCTTGATTGCGTTCAGTGACTCTTTTGAGCCGTTTACTACGCGATAACGAGCGCGCAACTCGTCTTTGCCGGCGTATTCGATAATGCATCCGTCATTGATGAAGGCAATGTAGTCGGCGCATTTTTCTAGATCAGACGTGATGTGGGTTGAATAAAAGATGCTGACTTCTTCGGCTTCTACCAATGACTGGAAAATATCAAGCAAATTGTCTCTCGCGACCGGATCGAGTCCCGTCGTGGGTTCGTCTAGAATCAATAATGAGGCATGGTGGGATAAAGCTAATGCCAGGACGTATTTCAGATACATGCCTTTGGACAATTGATCAAGCTTTTTGGCCTCGTCTAATTTGAATTTTTTCAAATAGCCTCTATATGCGCCCTCATCCCATGTATCATAAAATCTTTTATAGATGTCGGTTACTTGCCTTATTTGTTTTTTGGGATAAAAAATCTCTCCTGAGATATACCCGATATTCTTTTTGATTTCATTCTCGGATTGATCAATATCTTTCCCAAAGATTTTGACCGTGCCGCTGTCTCTCTTGGTGATGTTAAGCATCGAATTGATCGTTGTCGTTTTTCCGGCGCCATTTTCTCCGACAAAACCTAAGATGCGGCCTTTGGGCAACGATAGAGAAACATTTTTAAGTTGAAACCCGGGATATGATTTGTTCAGGTTATCGATAAACAGCGCATCCATGTATAAAATGCTCCTCATTGGTATTGTTTATATAAAGTATACACGACATCGCCGATTGGTCAGATGGATTGCCCTGGCTATTGTTAGGATGATTTCATGCACCATAGTAACGTTCAGCCGCTTATAGAACTCGGCTCTGATCGACGAGAAAACTCATGGCGGTCAATCGTTTGGCTATGAAATCGCTTAACCACATCGGCATATGCATCAGGTTATACCGCCATTGCTGATTGACTAAATAGAAAAGCCCGAGTTTTCAAGGATGTAAAATTTCTTAATTATTCTTGAACTCCGATTTCGTGGTTGCAGGAGGCGAAAAACCGAATTGCTTATTCCGCAATTATTAAAACTGAAAAAAGATTATTATCGTCATCTAAAACTCGCTTTATTTGTGCATAGATCGAAGTTTTAGATCTTTTACTTCTTACTTTTATCCTATTCCTGTTTGGCGGCGCAGCGGCAGTCTGCTTCATGCGCAGCTAAGATAAATTCAATGTTTTACGACTAAAAAAATCGTCCCCGCATGAGGACGATTCTTTATTTCATGAACAATCGGTTAAGCTTTTTCCTTGGCCTGATGCACGACGATTTGGTTGAACGGAATCTCGATGTTGTTCTTATCCAATATAATCTTGAATTCCTTATTCATCGCCCGGAGCACCGAGTGGCGTTTCAATTCGTCGGCGCGGGCGTAAATGCGTATTGTCATGCCGCTGTCGCCTAATTTCTGCACGCCAAGATATCGCGGTCCTTCGATGATGTCCGGAATCTTTTTCTTGACGTCCTCGAGACTTTCTTTGATTATTTTTTCAACCCGCTCGATGTTTTCGGTATAGGCAATGTCAATGTCGCAAATGGCCGGGGACGGATTGATCGAGGTGTTAATGGTACCCCTGATGTCCGAGTTGTTGATAATCAGCACGTCGCCGTTTAGATCCTCGATTTTCGTGATGCGGATGCCGATTTCGCGAACGATGCCGCGATGGTCTCCGACTTGAATCACGTCACCGACCAGAAATTGCTTTTCGAAGATGATGAAGAGCCCGGCGAATATGTCCTCGATAAGGCTTTGGGCGCCGAAGGAAACGGCCAAACCCAAGATGCCGGCGGCGGCCAATAACGTCGCTTGCTGCACGCCCCAGGCGCTAAACACGAGAAAGATGCCCACGATGACAGCACTATAGGTGACGGCGCTCGAGAACAAGCGTCCGACCGTTTCGCTTCGGTGGCCTTTTCTGATGGTGAAAGCCACGAAGAAAACGATGATTTTCTGCAGCACCCAGACAAAGAAGACGATGGCCGCCGACTCGATCAGCGTCACGTAGTTATTCTTGAGGAAATCCCAGATATTGAAGAATTTCCCGACACTGTTGTCGATGATGGCGGCAAAGGTCGAAGTTGGAAACAACAGCGGCACGAGCGTGCCCACCAACATCAACGCCAGCACAATTCCGGCCGTGACGAAGAAACGGATTTTAGCAGCTTTGGACAGTGATTTGAAAAATTTCATAACGGTGGCTCCTTTTCAATAATCGATTGTATCGATAACGTCGTATTCGTAATAGTTCGCCTCGTTGCGAACGCCGAACACGACGCGATAACTATCGTAATCCGGCTTGGGAATGACAAGCGTCGAGGTCTTGTCCATCGGGCTCAAAAAGCCGTTTTGGCCGTTAAGATAAGGATAGAAGGCGCCTTCTTCATATATCTCGTAAAAGAACTGCTGGAAATTGTGGCTCGGGTCAATCAAGGTAATGGTCGCCTCGATGGTCGTTTCGTCCTCGGTATGGCTGAATTCGTAGGTGTAGGTGCCGAGCGTCGTCACGACTTCTTCCGAAAACACGGACGTTTCCGTCCTTAGCGTCTGGGGGTTCACGTAGTCGGCGTTAAACCGGAGCCCGTACTCGGTGTCGGGCAACAAGCCGCTAAACGTGACGGTTGGTTGCGTTTCGTATTGCTCGGCGTCCGGATCTGGCAAGGGCATTTTTTTCGTGTCCACAGTCCACTCGCCACGTAAAAGATCGACGGTATAAATCGCTTCAGGCAAGCGAAAATCGCGATAGGCGTAGACGGAGACGGATCGCGTGCTCACCTGTTTCACGTAGGCGTAGGCTTCAAGTTGAAACGGAAGCGGCACTTCGACTTCGTCGAGTATGTCAGCAATCGCGTTGGTCCTATTTCCAATCAAACGGAACAGCACTTTCGAATCAAAGGAGGGAATGTCTTCGATGACGATGGTCGATGGTGACTCCATCAAAGGAATCGAGGTATAGACGGGCGGCTGCGCTTCTTGGGAATATGAAGATTCCCCAGAAAAAACTTCCTCATAGATCGGCGCGTATTCCAGCACGAACGAAGTGTAGGTGCCTTGACTGTTATAGTAAACGACGTCGACTTCGAAAGGTAGATAGTTGTCGATGGCGGAAAGCGGCCGCACCGCGGTGATGGCGCCGCCGTCCCGGGGTAGAGTTTTGATCCTTTGGGACGCCAGGCGTTCGTATCCAAAACCTTTGTCAGCCAATACTTCAAGGAAATACCATGTTTCTTTGTTTAGATTTTCAAATGAACCTAAGGTGTACCCGAATGGAAGCAATGTCTGGTAATTCTCAAGCTGATTCGACAAATTTACGCACAGCGAATCGTCTTGGATTGCTTGGTCGGGATCCACGACGTTAACGCGGTACGAGAGCCGGTCTTCAAACACGATGACGTCTTCAAGTGTCGCGCTCGGGCTTTGCGGCACGAACACCGAAACGACCACGACGGTAGCCACCGTCATCGTCGCCACGGAAAAAAGTTTCGAAATCGTTTCGAATCGCAGTTTGTTCTTCGATTGTTCTTGGTAACGCGAATGTCTACGCATCGGGTGTCTCTTGGTTATACTCTATCACTAAAAGTAAGTAAAAGAACCACGCGATATCAAGTCATTTCGCTTAAAAGAGTGGTTTTTCCCTCCGGGTGGAAACCCATCGAAGGTTTTAAGGTTCAGCGAACATTACGCGATGGGGATTTTGTGCTCGGCACATGGAATATCCTTTGGCATCATCAAAATTGGAATGTACCGATTATGGTTTTTGATTGCGCAACGAAACACGGCTGACTTAAAATTATCCTCCGCTGACAAAGTCAGACTCGCTATAATATGGCTATGGCGCTTTTCTCGAAAAACGAACAAATCGCACAATTGAAACTGCCGCACAACCGCGTGCAATCATTCGCCGATTGCCTTTTCAATAAAACGTCGAAGACGCTTTTAATCGGCGTTATGATTCTGCTCTTCTCGTTGCCGCTGCTCTTGATTCTTGGCATCGCCAACATCTTGGTTTATGAAACCACGCTTCAAGTAGCGTCCGGCACACTCACCGAGGCCGATGGCGCCCAACGGATATTTGATACGCTCAATGCCGCCTATCTGTTGCTCATACCCGCGCTGGTAGTCTTATTTATTGGACTTGCCGGGCTCGTCCGAGTGTCGCGTCGGATGATTTTTCAAGAACACGTCGCTTTCTTTGCGGATTTCGCAAGCGGCGTTAAAAGCAACTGCCGCGCTTTTTCCTTAACGGCCTTCGTTCTTGGCTTGTTGCATTTTGTCATGATGTACCTCGCCCGTTTGGGGTATTTTGTCGCCGACACCGCCTGGCTTGACCTGACGTTTGCCGTCAGTTTGGGCGCGCTCGTGCTCGCGCTTGTCATCGCTCCGTTAATCATGTTTCAAACCGATTTATATAACTTGCCGTTTCTTCACAAACTGAAAAACGCGTTCCTACTAGCCATGCGTACGGCCATCGCGACGATTCCATTTATGGGCCTCCTATTCTCGCCTTGGCTTCTGTTGTTGATTCGTTATGACGGGGCGACATATTTTCTCGTGATCGTTTTGCTGTTTTTGCTAATCACGCCACTGGAGTTATTGGCGCTGCAGCAATATGCCTATTCCATTCTTGACCGTTTCATTAATAAAACCCATCATCCTGAGATTTACGACAAAGGAATTTATCGGCATGCCAACGATTGAACTGCAAGACATCAGCTATTATTACGTGGACAAGAAAAAAAGAGTGGCCACGGCCGGTTTATACCAGGTCAATCTTTCCATGCCCGATTGCAGCTTGATTGTTTTAACAGGACCCTCGGGATGCGGCAAAACAACGCTTTTAAAGACCATCGCGGGCATTTATCCTCCGGAATCCGGCACGATCCTGTTTAATGACATCGACGTTACCAACACCCCCGCCAACCAGCGTAGCGTCGGCCTGGTTACCCAGGAATACGCCCTCTATCCCAATAAGACCGTTTTCGATAACATCGCTTATCCGCTGCAAGTTGCCAAAGTCCCGCTCGAAGAAAGGCGGCAACGAGTCAACGATATTGCCCGTTTGCTCGATATCGAATTGGCGCTTTCGCGCAAACCGCGTGTCTTGTCAGGCGGCCAACGCCAGCGCGTCGCCCTGGCGCGTGCCCTCATCAGACGACCGGACATTCTTTTGCTGGATGAACCGCTGTCGAATGTGGAAGGACCGTTAAGAAGCGCGTTATTAACCCTTTTATCCAATATGCAAAAACGCTTGTCGATGACGCTGATCATCGCCACCCATCAAGTGGAAGAGGCATCGCGCTATGGCGACGTCGTCATAGCGATGGAAAATGGCGCGATTGTCAATGTTAGTCGCACCCATCCGGAGGCAACATGATTCGCATTTTCGAGGCTGATTATCCGGAAAAAACCAAGGCCAACAATCGAAAGATGGCGCTCGTTATGGCCGGTATCTTCATCGTCACAATTGGCGTCAGCGTGCCGATCGTGCTCTTTCGCCACGCTTTAGGGTCGCTGACCGCTCAAATCATGGGTATCATCTTGTCCTCGCTTGGTTTGATTGCCATCCTCGAAATCGTGGTTGAAGTCATCGTTCCCAGTACCATCAAAACCCGACTCATTGCCCGTCTGTCGCTTCATGAACGCCGGCTTGTCAGCGGAAAGGTCCTCGCCACGTCGCCACGGCCCGAATTTCATTTAGGTCAGCCGTTTTGGAAACTTAGCCTTGAAACGGACGCTGGGGTCTTAGAAGTCTACTTGTGGTTTTACACCCAAGCGCCGCACCCGGCGCTCGATACGACCATCGAGGTGTCGCTTTCGGAAAACGTCGTGATGGGGTATGCAGTCCGATGATTTCGCGTTATCAAAAATTTTCCTTAATCTCGATGGTCGTCATTATCGCGACGACCCTGATATGGACCGGGCTCTTTCGCGCGCTGGACGCGCCAAAAGCCCATGAAAGCATTCAGCTGTTCCTCGCGACGAATGCGTTTAGCGATGACTTGGATGTCGATCTGGAAGTAAACCTAAGCGAGCAAGGCGTCAAAGACGTCGTCATTAACGCCGTCGCTCCGGACAGTCCTTATTTTTTTACGATGCTCTCGACGATCGGCATTCTTGATTGTGATTTATTGCTCTTGCCGGAAGTCGTCTTGGCCGGTGTCGAAGACATTACGAATTTCGTGCCTTTAGAAGCTGATTACCTCGTCAATTTCGACATCGCAATGGCTGATTATTCGCGTTATATGGTCGGGTCCGTCGACTATGGCATTCAAGTGTATGACGCCACAAGCGAAACCAATCTGATGAACCGCTATTTTTCGATCAGCGGTGAAGAAAACTATTATTTGGTAGTGAATGCCAATACCGTCAATTGCGCCCCTTATTCAAAAGCGACCGGCACCACGTCCAGTCGCTCTTTCGCGGCGTTGTCCTTCTTGCTCAATCAAGCGACCATCTCATAGATGGAAGATATAACCCCGTAACCGATAGGTGAAGATGTTATCAAAGGGATAGGTGTTGAGCCCGGTCGAAGTCACAACCCAAATTTCGTCTGAATCGATGATACGGCCATAATTATCGGTGACCAGGGCCGAATTGTGATTACGGGGAAAGCCCGTTTCATCAGGTCCCCCGAAGCCGACCATCGTCCAGGTATAATCCATGCCGAGCATCGCCGCATCGACATCGGCAAAATCGTCCATGCCATCAATATAGGCCAAGGCAAAATGCGAATTGACGAGCGTGCGCGTGCCATCGGGCGGATCTTTGACGCCGCCACCCGAGAGCACATACAACCGACCAAGCGTTTCATCATAGGCGACCTCGACGTAGGAAATGTAGTTGGGCGTATTGTTGGGGCGTTTGAGACCGTTATTAATTAGACGCGAACGATATATTTGTGTCGGGTCGTCGAGATTGGAAAAATCCCATTTTTCGACGCTGACACCAATCGACGAATTCATATAGTAAAGCAAGACCACACCCAGCTGATCGACCGACAAAAGCGAAGGCATGCCGTTACCCCACGTGCCGGAAGCATTATCGCGCGACCAGGGGACGATCGGGTTCAAGTGGTCGAGTTTGATCCATGGGCCTTCCGGCGCTTTGGCCACGGCCAAGCCGGTTTCGTTATTCGAATAATCGTCGGTCACACAGCCAAGATAGGCCATCATGTAGCTATAGGTTTCTTCTTCCCAGACGAAGCGTCCCTTAATCACCGAGGGGTCGCAGGCATGACGGCCATCCCAGGTGTTGACCGTCGGGGCGAGGACGATCAATTCATCGGAGAAAATCCATTGGCCATTATCTTGCCGTTCGCCTTTGCGATAAGCGATGTGATCCATGATGATGGCCGTCGTCTTATTCGTGCAATACCAGACGTGGAGCGTATCTTTGCCGTCAATCGTTTCGCGAATGACGGTCGGCGCATAATTGAACTTTTTGGTGGCGTCGATGTCCTCACCAAACAGCACGCTTTCGAAATCGACGGGACTTGGACCGTCGATGACGATGCGTTTGGTCAATGTGATGACTAAGTCTTGGCCGTATTCATCCGCGGCATAGGTAATCTTTGCGTCTTCAAAATCATAAGCATAGACATAGGTCAGATTGTTAGCGGTTTCCGTTAATGTCGTCTCGCTGATGGCGTAGGTGCCGTCGCGATTGGTGATTTGACCGAGCTGGCTGATAAACACATTCATCGTTTGGTCATCGCGCAAGGTGATTTGATACAAGCTGTAGTCATTCGTAATGTCAAATTCATCAAGATAAGCGGATTCCAAATCGTAAATCCCGGCGATCGCAGCATAATCGAATTGGCTCGTCGAACTGCCGCATCCGGCTAAAAAAGAAACCATCAATGCTAAAAAGACCAGGCTTTTGAAGTGTTTTTTCATGGTTTGTCGCCGGCCGACAGGTTCAGTCGATGGCCATAGATACGATAGCTATGCAGCGACTGCCAAATGCCATCGCGGTCAGGATGCTGTTTGTTGAGCGCACTGACGGTGTAGCCGACGAATAACTGATCGGGATGGTGCAAGTGTCCGTACAAATCCGCCAATAGTCCCGGATTATGGTTTTTCGGATAGCCGGACACGGATTCGTCGACGACGCCCAGCACCTCCCAGGTATAGGCCTTATCGAACAAACCGGACATGGGAAACGCTCCCTGCTCGCCAAGTGGAGTTTTTAAGATGGGGAGAGCATTGGAAATATAGGTCGGCTGGTCGGTCCCTCGCACGCGCATGTCGCCGGTCGCATACATGACGTGATGATCCATGTCATAGGCAAAATCGGCATTGCCAATCACGTCTTGGACCCCCGAGATATTCAAATAACCATGGTCGCGAATGCGGACCGAATCGAGTTTTTGGGGTTCGTCAAGATTAGACAAATCCCAATGCTCGGCGCGCGTGAACGTTTCATGAATGCCAACATTATAGAAAATAAGGCACCTCCCGCGTTTATCCACCGATACAACGCAAGGTTGACCATATCCCCAATGGGTGTGCGGTCCCACATAATCGCGGGAACCGATAAACGGAATCAATGGATTCTTATCGTATTTGATCCATGGTCCGTCAATGGTTTTCGCCACGGCAATGCCCGTCTCGTTATCGGTGCAATCTTCGGTAACGCAGCCTAAATAAAACATTAAATAATGATAGGTTTCGTTTTGATAATGAAACACGCCTTTGGTTACCGAAGGATCACAGGTATGCCGCTGGTCCCAGCTGCCTTTCGTCGGTCCCAAGACAAGCGTTTCTTCGGAAAAAACCCAGTTGCCATCGGCCTTTTCCCCTGTTCGGTAGCCAATATAATCGGTAATGTTGCCCGAATCTTTGTTGGCGCAATACCACACATGGAGCCTATCGCCCTCCAGGCGCAGACATGGGCAATAGTTATAGAAGTTGTCGCTTAAGTTTTTGCCGAAAAGCATCATAACTCCATTAAGTAACCATGCAGCCGATAGGTATGCAAGGCCGGCCACTGACCGCCGGAACCCCAATCGGGATGGTCGCTATTCAAATCGCTTTTGGTATACACGATCGGTATTTGATAAGGATTGATCAGCCAGCCGTACTCATCGGTGACGAGCCCGGTATTATGCACGCGGGCCATGCCCGTTTCGCCCGGGCCGATTGACCCGACCTTAAGCCACCGCAGCGTCATTGGTTCGAATAGCGTCTCGCCGATGACCTCTTCATCACCTAAGTTGATATATTGGACGGTATTCGTTTTCGTAAGCCAGGTTGGATCCTCGTCGCTGGCGTAGGGGAAATCTTCTTTGACGACATAGAGCCGCTTGTTAAAGGCATCATAGGCAAAGTCGGCGTTATTGATGACGTCGGCGGCGCCCCCGGCATTGACGATGCCGGCGTTCGAAACGTTGGCATCATTCAGTTTCACCGGCGCGTCCAGATCGGATAAATCCCAATGTTCAACGGCTTGAAACGTGCCGGTGGCAATGCCCTTCGTGTAGAACAACAGCACTTGCCCGGCTTTGTCGACGGACACGAGCGAAGGTTGGCCATAGCCCCATGTCCAGCGGTCATTGACGTATTCGGGTGATTCATAGTAATTGGCAATCGGATTGAGATGGTTCATTTTGATCCACGGTCCCTCAGGCGCTTGGGCGACGGCAATGCCCACTTCGTTGCGGCTTGAGTCGTTGGTGACACAGCCTAGATAAGCCATCAAATACGTATACTGTTCGTCTTGATACTCAAAGTCCCCTTTGATGACCGCGGGGTCGCACGTATGCCGCGAATCCCAGGTATCAATCGTTGGTTCCAATACCAATTCTTTGTCGGAGAAAATCCATTTGCCATCGCCTTGGAGTTCACCCCGGCGATAGGCGATGTAATCGGTGACGTTGCCGCTGATGCGGTTGGAGCAATACCAAATGTGCATGACGTCATGCCCTTCCATCAAGATGGTGGGGCAGTAATTGTAAAAATTCTCCTCAAGACTGTCGCCGAACAGTTCGTCGGTAAAGGCGCGTTCGCCCGTCGTCAGCGGCCGGTCAAAGGCCACGTCCGTATACGTCAAGATGACGTTGCGGCGGTTAATGCGGCCGATGTAGGTCAGCGTGCCCATCGTTTCATCATAGACGAAATCGTAGGTTTTTAAACCGATGGTCGCCAGGACGCCATTGGTCGTTTCGGCATAATGGCCGTCTTGGACGGATAAACCATAAGCGTCCAAATCTTCGATCGTCGCCGTTAAATCATCATTTAGGGTCAGTGCGCCAAACACGTATTGGGGCAAGGCGTCAAAGCCGTCAATATCATGGACGGTTTTGGCATAAATGCCGCCATAAGTCGATTGATACTCGCTGCTGGCTAAGGACGAGCTGCTGCTTTCCGGTAGCGAGGAGCCAATCGAAGAAACCGATGAGGTGCACGAAGCAAAAAGAAGCGGTAGGAAGATTAAACCAAAACGGTAAAGGTGATGTCGTTTCATATAGGTCCTTTCGCGATATGAAGCGAACCCGGGAAGCGGAAACGTCCCGCTTCCCGAGTAGGTTAGGGATTAAGCGGCCGTGTAAAGAATGGTCGCGAGGCGTTGGGTAAACAAATAATTAGGCGTATCGGCTTCAAGCTCCGAAATATTGTAGATGATTTCGATGCTCGAGGTCGACAAGACATGGCCATATTCATCGGCCACGATCGTACCCGAATAGAGCCGTTCGTACAGGCCCTCTGGGGTATCTAGGAAGACAAACAAACCAAGGCTTTCCCAACCATCGCCTTGATCAGTCGTATACAGTTCTTCTTCGGCAATCTTGGCGAGTTCGATGCGCGTCGAGACGCGGGGAAGCTGACTGGCCGCCGGCGAATAGTCTTTGACCATGAACAGGTCGTGACCGGTGCCGTCATAGGCGAAGTCGGCGTTAGGAATCATCGTTTCGAGATCGCCGCTGGACAAGTTGCCGTTGTTGGGCACCATCGCAAAGCCCGAGGGTTCCGCGGTGGACAAATCGCTCAAGTCGATGTCAAGGAAGTAGGTGTAATGGCCATAGGCATCGGCCCAAGTCCAGAACAACCGGATGATGGATTCTTGGTCCAGGTTGATCAACGACGGGGCATGGAAACCCAAATACGTTTCGCCATAAACGGCCGCATCGTATTCAAAGGCCGGGTCTACATCGCTGACCTTGACCCAGGTGCCGAGCGGATCGGTCGCTAACGCGACGCCAATCGAATTGGACATGCCGGTGGCTAAATCGGTGCCGTGATAGGCTAACAAGTAGGAGTAGGCGACCGTGTCATAACTGAATTCACCCTTAATAATCGCCGGGCCGCCAATGTATTGGTCCCAACCGCTGACGGATGGGGTCAGGATGACGTGCTCTTCGCCATAAAGGTAACCGTTGCCGGAGCTGAACACGCCGCGACGAATCGCGATGACGTCATCTTCTTCGCCCGATTCGGCGTTGGTGACGTAGACGAGCAGACGGTCGCCGTTGGCTTCTTCGATCACGTCGGCGTCTTTCATGTAGAAACCGGTCTCCGGTGTCGGCAGGCCATAAACGGGCTCCGGGTCTCCACTCGAAATTGAGGAGGAAGAAATCGAGCTGGTCTCGGAACCGCTTGATGCTCCGCTGGTGACCGGCTCTGAGGAATTGGAAGGAGCGAGGCTGCTTCCACAAGCCGAAACGACGAGGCTAATCGCGATTCCGGCAAAAATCATCAATACTTTTTTCATATGTTTCTCCTTAACCAACCAAATCCATCAACTCGGGAATCGAGGTGCCGGTCACGAAAGGTGACGACCAAGTCGGCGTCGTAGAATAAGCGCCGAACTTATTGAGGGAGAATGGCATATTCAAATAGGAGGAGGAGTGGATCGTTACCGCCAGATAACTGACGGTCGTTCCTTCGGTCATGAACAAGTCTTTGGTCACGCCGTTATTGCTCCAGTCGGCGCGGAAGAATGCGCTAAACGGGATGCGGACCCAGCCTTCGAAGCCCACCGGGAGGGTGGCCGTCGGCTTGGTCATGTAAACATTCGTCTTTTCAGTGTTCACATCATAGAGCCAGAAGCGATGGCCTTGTTTGATGTTGAAACGATCGGAGACGCCGGAAGACACGATGCGGCAGTCGACTTCCAGGTTGAAGCTGATTTCGCCGTCGGAATCGTTGCGGGCCCAGAAGGTCACGCCCTTGCGGCCGTCCCAGCCTGTGGCGCCCGCGGCAATGGTAATCGCCGTGTAGGCATCGCCAGTGGGATTGCTGCCCGTGGCTTGCAGTTGCATGGCCGCGTCGCCGTAGGTATCGGTCACCATGGTGACTGAGCCATAGGAACCGCCGGTCCAAATCGAGAAATTGGACGGATTCTTGCCGGTGCCGGTCACGTTAATGATCGAATCGCCGTATATCGTCCGTTCGTCGGCCACGATCAGCGTCGACTCGTTGGTCAGGGTGCCGGACGTTGCAAATTGCCCGGATTTATCCGTTTCCAAATCGAACACTTTAGTGAAGGTCATGCCATCTTCGCCGATCTCGCCGGTATAGAAGCCGACTTCGCCGAATTTGGCTTGGAAATTGTAATTGTAGCGACGATTGGTCGTCACTTCAAGCGCGGTCACGCCGGCCAGCGAATCGCGTTCGCTACCCGACATGCCACCTAATGCCGCCATTGGAATGAGCAAGGCGCCGGCGGAAATCGAGGTTGTGGCCGCGGAGTATTGAATGACCGCCGCCGTCGCGATATCGCCGTTTTCTTTAATCCAGTACACTTTTTCACCATCTTCGACACCGGCGATGGAATAGGAATTCGTCGCTGTCTTGAGGGTGTAAGTCAAACCGGGGCTGCCCATCGTATTGGCAAACTGAATCGCCAAGTAGCTGGCCGAAGACATATCGGCGGTCGCGTCGAAGGTAAGCGTCAGTTTTTGAATGTCGTCTTCGGCCGCGCCGGTGGCCGGGGCCACCCAAATCTTGCCGTTTTTATAAGCTTCGAATTCGCCGAGTCGGAATGGATAGGGCGTGCTCTCGGCAATTTGCCAATCTTGCACGTCGATCAGTTCCATCGTCGTTCCGGCCGTGTTGTAGAAATAATCGATTTCAATGGCGTGGTAGACGCCGCTGGCATCGATGTAGCCGACCGCACCGATGGAAACGGTGAAGTTAAAGTTCCACATCGTGTTGGTCGTCAGCAAGAAGTTGTTGACGCCGGACAAAGTCTTGCCGGCATCGCCGAATTGATAGACGATGCTTGTAAGCGGAAGAATCGCCATGCCAACTTTGCCTTCGGCAATATTGACGGCGCCGTAAAGGACGCTGGCGACTTCATAGGAATCAAGCTCGCCTTCATCTTGGAAGTAGACCTTTTTGGTGTCGACTTGGGTTGAATAGCGAGTACCGTCATTTTCGACGCCCCAGGTCAATCCTGGCGCACCGATGTCGGCCCGGTACTGGACGGCCAGTGCTTGCGCACCCGACAAGTCGACTTTGGCTTTGAAGTTGACGAACAGGCTTTCCCAGGCATCGCCGGTAGCGGCGGCCGGTCCTGACCAGCTGCGCCCACCGTTAAAGGCTTTATCACCCACGGGCAGCGGATAGCCGGTAATCGTCGTCAGGGTCGTCATCACGTTCGAATCATAATAATAAGCTGAAGGTTTCGCCGCTTCCGAAAGATCGAGTAGCGAAGTGTAAGTCGCGCCCGGTTCGGCCGGATTGCCGACGAAATAGCCGATGTCCCCAATACTGAGCGACCAGTTCCAATTACTGATGCTGTTGGTCGTCATATAGAAGTGGGAAATCGAGGCTAAGGTAGAACTGTTGTTGTTCCACTGCCAACCAAGTTGTTTGAGTGGTAAAAGCAAGGCTCCTTGGCTTCCTTGTGGCACCCACATGGACCCGTACATGATTTTGCCGAGGTCGGTGACGGTGCCATCTTCGTCCATGAAGTGAACGTTCACCAAGTTGTCGCCCACGCCGGCAGTGCCATAGCGGTCACCGTTGGCAAGGAGACCAAACGTCATCCCCGGTGTCCCGAAATCGGCGCGGTATTGGACGGCTAAATAATCGGCGCTCGCTAAGCTTTGGGCGCCTCCGTCAAAGCTGGCTTGGAAGAATTGCCAGTAGTCGACGGTTTGCGTCGCGGGTCCCGTCCATGTGACACCGTTGACAAACCCTGCATTACCCGTACGGAACGGGTAGGCCGTTGGCTCAACGGCATCGGCGCGTGTCAAGGGTCCAACTAGCGACCCGAGAATCCCGAAGCCCATCAGTGCCAACATGCGCAATCTGAGTAGTCTTTTTCCCATATGTTCCTCCTTTTTGGAATCTATAAACTAACCGCTTTTCGCGGAATTAGTTCCTTATCATTAACGTTATTTCTAACGATATACCCTCTTCCGCATGAAGACGTAACCTGCACTTCCTAATACAAGGGCGATAATGACCATGAATAAGGTATAAGCCGATTCTTGATCCGTAAAAACCGTGTCGTGTTGATTAATTACTGGTTGCGGCGTGTAATAGGGCGTATTTCCGGAACTCACAAGGAAATTCTCCCATGACTTGGATTCGCCGTAATTTTTAAAAAGGACTACGTAGCGGGCGCGAGCATTTACGACATTCGCATCGGTTGTATCGGCATCAACGAAATAATCTTTTCCTGAATTAGACAAGGTCGCATATTCCGATTGAAGCGTCGCCCAGGCAACAGATCCGCCATTTAGCGCTGTGCAAGCGGCCGCGGTTTGTTGAAGGAAGTATGCGCCATAACTATTGGCTTCTTGGACGTTCGTAATCGTTGTGAGTGAAGTCATTGAAATGGAATCATAATAGTACTGGGATGGTTTCGCCGCTTCCGAAAGATCGAGTAGCGAAGTGTAAGTCGTGCCCGGTTCGGCCGGATTGCCGACGAAATAGCCGATGTCCCCAATACTGAGCGACCAGTTCCAATTACTGATGCTGTTGGTCGTCATATAGAAGTGGGAAATCGAGGCTAAGGTAGAACTGTTGTTG
>JBAZHG010000019.1:0-18201 GCA_041652475.1 Bacilli bacterium | reverse complement strand
GACTCGTCATCTTGACCAGCAGCAACCTCAAGGACGGGCGCGGCGAACTGCTTCGGTAAGATGACGCGCTTTTTCGCTTCAATCGACCAAGGTCGCGTTTTATTGACTCCGGTCGACGAACATCATTTGAAAGTAGTCCTCCGGGCGCGAGCCGGAACCGAAATAGAAGTGGTCCAAGAAGGGCAGCTTTACCGGGCCGCCATCAAGAAAATCGACCCTTTGGACATCCAGGTCCTCGAACCGGTTCCTAGTTTTCTTCCGCGCCATTTGCTGACGCTTATTTATAGTTTGCCCAAAGGCGACAAACTCGACCTCGTGGTCCAAAAGGCCACCGAGCTCGGGGTCACCGCCATCATCTTGACCAAGACCAAACGCAGCGTCGCCCGCTGGTCCCCGGAAGACCGGGACCGCAAATTGGCCCGGCTGCGGGCCATCGCCCAAGAAGCCAGCGGCCAAAGCCGCCGCTTGGACGTGCCGACGATTGAATACGTCGATGACCTCGACGAGATTCTGGCCCGGCCGTTTGAAATCAAATTGATTGCCTCGGAATACTTGGCCGGCACTCCGCCGTTTGGCATCTCCCTTAAAGGAAAGAACGACATCGCGGTGATGATCGGCCCCGAAGGGGGCTACGATCAAGGGGAAATCGAACAGGCCCGTCAGGCCGGTTATAAACCCATATCTTTAGGAAGGAATATCCTCCGGAGCGAAACGGCCGCAATCACGGCCGTGGCCGTCTTGAGTTATCTATTGGAACATGCATCTGTTTGACCTCTTGAAAAGCGAACAGAAAGGTCCCCGGCTCTCCGATAGCGAAGAACACCAATTCTTCCTGGCCCACCGGCACCTTTTGATTGAGAAAAACTGTTTTCTGGATTTATACAATCCCGAAGACAGCTTTGCTCTCGTCAAGGCCAACATCGTCCTCCGCAGCCTCATCAACAAAAACGCCATCGAGGAAAAGCTTCAAGCTTTAGGTCAAACCTCGGTTCTCGAGGAAGGCCGCCTCAAGCACCACGACATTCGGACCCGCATGGTCGCCGACGGGTACGAATTGCCATATTTCCTCGACAAAGACGTCAAAATGTACGTACCGATTTTCAACCGGGCCATGAATTTCATCTATGCCCGGGAACCCGATCGCCTGTTTGATTATCCCTACGAAGGCTTGACCCACGAGTTCAACAGTTCCTTGATAAACCCCTTCGAAATGTACAATTTCGCCTTGTTCGATTCCAACTTCACTTGTCTCATCAAACTCGGAAGCGACGCCACCTCGACGGCCTTTTACCACATCGACTACCGCGAGGTATTGATTATCAATCGCCAAGGGGGACTCGACGTCCGCATCGCTCTATTCGACAAGAACCTCGAGTATCCTAATTACGAAGGGGTGATCGATCGCCTCTTGCCGGTGGTCGCCGCCTATTTCGCTAACGATCGCGACGCCCTCGTCGCCGCGCTCCTCAAGGGACAACTGGTCAGCGGTGAGCTGCTGCGCCGTTGGGCCCAGAGCCAAGCGGCCCACGAACGCCGCAAGTACCGCCTATGACCTTCGAGGTCTACACCTTGGGCTGCAAGGTCAACAGCTACGAATCGGAAGCCGTCAAGCTCCTGCTGCTGGACCGCGGCCATCGCGTCGATGGCGAGCATCCCGACCTCGCCGTCATCAACACTTGCAGCGTCACCTCGATGAGCGAGAAAAAGTCGCGCCAATTGATCCGCCGTTTGGCTCACGACCATCCCGGCATCATCATCGCCTTGATGGGTTGCTATGCCCAAATCGCCGAATCGACCCTACAAGACCTTCCAAACGTCGGCGTCATCGTCGGGACCAGCAACCGTCATCTGATTCCCGATTTGATCGATCGCTACCTAGCCACCAAAACGTTACAGACGGCCTTGGAAATGGAACCACTGGCCTTCGCCTACGAAGAGATGAAGGTCACCACCTACACCGATCGGACCCGGGCTTACGTCAAGATCCAAGACGGGTGCGACAATTTTTGCGCTTACTGCATCATTCCCTATGCCCGGGGTCGCCTTCGCTCGCGCCATCGAGATGACGTCGTCGCTGAAATCAAGCACCTGACCGAAACCGGTTACCTGGAAATCGTCTTGACCGGAATCCACACGGCCGGGTACGGGCGCGATTTGGCGGATTATTCGTTTGACGATCTGCTACTCGACATTTTTAAAGCGTGCCCCGACCTTCATCGGCTCCGCATTTCGAGCATCGAGGCGAGCGAAATCAGCGAAAGGTTCTTGACCTTGCTGGCCGAGGAGCCGCGCCTAGCCCGCCACTTGCACATTCCGCTTCAAAGCGGTAGCGATGCCGTCCTCGCCAAGATGAACCGCCATTACCGGACATTCGATTTCGTCAAAACCATATCCAGCATCCAAGAAATACTGCCCGACATCGCCCTGACGACCGACATCATAGTCGGTTTCCCGGGCGAGACCGACGAGGACTTTGAGACCACGTACGCCTTGGCTCAAAGTTTGGGTTTCAGCAAGATCCACGTCTTTCCCTATTCGCCCCGAGCCGGCACGGCCGCCGCCAAGATGGAAAACCAAGTTCATGACGAGACCAAGAAGAAGCGAGTCCTCCGATTGCTGGAACTATCGAGCGAACTCGAACGGGCCTACGCCGAAAAATGGACCGGCCGTACGTTAGAGGTCATCGTTGAAGAGTACAATTCCTTAGCCCGGGCTTACGAAGGGCACAGTTCCAATTATCTCAAGGTATTGATCGGCGGTCCGGCGCTCCAAAAGGGCGACCTCGTCAACGTGTCCTACTATCCGGAACCAGAACTTTCACCCCAAATAACAAATGACTAGATGATGTAAAAAAAACATTGACAAAACGCGATAGAATCGATAGAATCTAACAGGTAACAAAGGAGAATAACACTATGGCTGTACCTTTCAGGAGAACTGGCAAAACCAAAAAAAGAATGCGGAGAACGCATTTTAAGCTCGAAGTGACCGGACTCGTGACTTGCCCCCATTGCGGAGCGATGATCCGTTCGCACACCGTCTGCCCCGAATGCGGCTACTACGACGGGAAACCGGTCATCATCAAAGAAACGAAGAAGGAAGAAGCCGCCAAGGCCGAAGCCAAGAAGAGCAAACCGAAGAAAACCAAAGACGTCGCCGTCGCCCCCAAGGACGTGAAGCCGACCAAAGCCACCAAGGAAAAATCCAAGTTGGCGATTGAAAAAGGCAAGACGGGCGAAAAATAAACCTACAAAGGGATCGCATCATGACCTATAACAAATTGATCGACCATACGCTATTGAAGGCTGACGCTTCATACGAGGATGTCAAGAAATTGTGCCTCGAAGCCAAGACCTACGATTTTGCGAGTGTCTGCGTCAATCCGCACTTTGTCCCGCTCTGCCATGCCGAACTCGCGGACAGCGGCGTCAAGGTGTGCACCGTGATCGGTTTCCCGCTCGGACAGACGCTCTCCAGCGTCAAAGTCTATGAAACCGAAGCCGCGGTCAAGGCCGGGGCCGAAGAAATCGACATGGTCATCAACGTCTCCAACCTCAAGGCGGGACGCGACGACCTGATCAAAAGCGAAATCGCCGCCATCAAGCGCGCCTGCGACGGCCGCTTGCTCAAGGTGATCATCGAAACCTGTCTTTTGACCGACGAGGAGAAGGAACGGGCCTGCCGCATCGCGGTGGCCGCCGGAGCCGACTTCGTCAAGACTTCGACCGGATTCTCAACCGGAGGCGCGACCGTGGCCGACGTGGCCTTGATGCGCCATGCCGTCGGTCCCCACATTGGGGTCAAAGCCAGTGGCGGGGTTCGTTCGCTCGAAGACGTCGAGAAGATGGTGGCCGCCGGGGCGACCCGCATCGGCACCAGTTCCGGGGTCAAAATCGTGCTCGGCCAAGAAGTGGCCGCCGGCAAATACTAAATCATTGCTATTTGACCGCTCGATGAATATAATTCATATAGCGCGTTTATACCGCAAAGGAGGTGAATCTCATGGCCAAAACCCAAGTCCGCGAAAATGAATCGCTTGACGAAGCTTTACGTCGTTTCAAACGGCAAGTCAACAAGTCCGGCATTCTCAAGGAAGCTCGGAAACGTGAGTTTTATCTCAAACCGGGCGTCAAGCGCAAGATGAAGATCAAGGAAGCCCGTCGCAAGACCTACTAATAGAACGACCCCAGCCGGGGTCGTTTTTTCATTGGGAACCCTATTGATATATAGGGACATGATATATTTGCTCCAAGAAAACGAACTGCGCTGCGGCGATATCGCCTTACGCCATCTTTTGAGCTTGGTTTTCAATGATCGAAGATATCTCTTGATCAAGCTCGGTTTGCCGGATCGATCATCATTGGCCGAAATAAAAGCCGCCGCCTGGGCTCAAGGAATTCATTTAAACGGATATCGCGTCTTGGATGCCGCCACATATCAAAAAATCAAGAGACCGTTTATCGGTTTGTCTAAACAAGGATCCGTTTGGCATTACCTCGTCGTGATTTTAAAACGCCGCCATCGTTTCTTGATAGTCGATGGAAGCGCGGCGCCCTACTGGATAAGCATTGACGAATATATCAAAAAATCATCGGGTTATGTCTTGACGGTAGGCAAAACTTCAAGACGAAGAAAAAGACCGAAACCATGGCTGCCGCTGCGCTTCGATCACCGCTTGTCAAACACGGCTTTGTACCTTCTCTCGCTATCAATGCTGCTAATAGGCCTCTATCTGATTGATACCGACGTATCATTCACCATTCCTATCGTCTTTTTGAGTCTCGCTTTCATCACGATGATCGCTCAAACCCGGACCATGCGCCTGGCCATGAACCGCTTCGACGCGGAAACGAAAAATCACCTTGCCGCGATCAAGACCCGAGAGGAGTTCTCCGCCTGGCATCAGTTCAAACAGCTATTTTTCTCGAAGGCGCTTGACTGGCTCAATCACTTCTTCGTCGTCAGTCTCGGATCGGCGCTTCTAATCATTAACGATTGGTTCAATCTCATCCCATTAGGTTTCCTGGGCATGGCCGCCTGGCTCATCAACCGGGTCATGCGCCCTAAAATACGAGATGGGACCGAACGCTTGGCCGGTTTAGAGGCCCAGTTGTTTACGTCCCGGGGTCCCAACGTCAAGACAATCGATGAAATTACGCAACTAAGCTATCGGGTGGCCGACAAGACGATGTTCTCTCGGCTCTTGATTGTCGTTCTCGTCATGATGACGAGCATCTTGTTCATGGCCTTGCGCGGCCACGTTTACCTCAACTATTTCCTTTTCCAAGGGGCCAGTTATTACCTGATCGTCGATCATTGGGTCGCTTTAGTGAATTTTAGGGAGCGGGAAGTGATCTACCATCAATTGTATTACCATTTTTTCCTAGGCTGAATGATGGTCCGGATATGGTAAAATATATGGCGGCAGGATATGGAATTCGAATTCATCAACCACATGGGAGCCGCCTATGACCGCTATCGGCCAGAGTTCCTTAAATTATTGAAGAAAACCTTGCGTCAGCTCGAGATGACGGATGAAGTCATCGTCGAAGTGTCCCTGGTCGACAACGAGTCAATCAAACGACTGAACCGCGATTACCGGGGTCAAGATCGGGAGACCGACGTCATCAGCTTCGCTTTTCAAGACGCGGTTGTCGGGGAAACTTCCATCAAGGAAGCCCCCTTCCTCGATTTGGGGGCAATCGTCATCAGCACCCCAAAGGCCGAAGCCCAGGCTGAGGCCTATGGTCATTCCCTCGACCGGGAAATGGCCTTCCTGTTCATCCATGGCCTGCTGCATTTATGCGGTTATGACCATCAAAATCCAAATGAAGAAGAACGCATGTTCGCTTTGCAAGACGCCATCATCGGCAAAAGGGAGATTTATGAAAAAAGGTGATCTTATCGTCGAGGCGGGCATCGCCCGCGACCGGGCTTACGCCCCGTATTCCAAATTCAAGGTCGGCGCCGCCGTTTTCACCAAAGACGGCAAGGTATTCCACGGCGCCAACGTCGAAAACGCCAGCTACGGCTTATGCATGTGCGCCGAGCGCAACGCTTTGTACCACGCCATGATGAACGGCTATGCCAAAGACGATTTCATCGGCTTGGCGGTCATCGCCGACACCAAGAAACCGGTCAGCCCCTGCGGGGCCTGCCGGCAGGTCATTAGCGAACTGTTCCCGCGCGACGGGGTCATCCTCCTCGCCAACCTCAAGGGCGACGTCACCGAACGGACGGTCGAAACTTTGTTGCCGGACGCTTTCGACAGCCAGGACCTGTGATTGATGAAATCCGGATTCGTCTCCATCATCGGCCGACCCAACGTCGGCAAATCGACACTCATCAACGCCTTGATCGGACGCAAGGTTTCCATCATTACCCCGAAGCCGCAAACGACCCGGAACACGGTCCAGGGCATTTTGCATAAAGAGGGGCTGCAAATCATCTTCGTCGACACGCCGGGAATCCATAAGCCCCACCAGCGGCTCGGCGAAGCCATGAACCGGATGGCCTATGGGTCATTGTACGACATCGACGCCATTTTGCTGGTGGTCGACAGCGGCCTCCCCTTCGGCCCCGGCGACGTCTTCATGCTCGAAAAGATCAAACAGCACGAAAACGTGATTATCGTCTTCAACAAAATCGATACGACGACGTATCCTTTAATCACTTCGTTAAAAGAAACATACGCCAAATGGCTCCCGAAAGCGCGCCAGATCGAGATTTCGGCCATCCGCTTGGCCAATCTTGAAGAAATCGTGAACACTTTGGCCGAACAACTCCCGGAAGGGCCGGCCTATTTCCCCGAAGACGTCTATACCAATTACCCGGAAGCCTTCTCGATGTCGGAAATCATCCGTGAGAAAGTCATGCTTCTGACCAAGCAAGAAGTGCCCCATTCAATCGCGGTCCAAATCGACCGGATCGAGGACAAGGGCCATACCCGTAACATCGGGGCGACGATCATCGTCGAAAAAGATTCCCAAAAAGGCATCTTGATCGGCCAAGGTGGCCAAATGATCAAGCGCATCGGGACTTTGGCCCGGCGCGAACTCGAAAACGATTTCGGTCGTCACGTAATCTTGGAACTATATGTGCGCGTCGAAGACAATTGGCGCGACTCGCTTTTGCGTTTGAAGGAATTCGGCTATAACTGATGGAATGTGACGGATTGGTCGTCGAATTGATTCCAATCAAAGAAGAAGACGCCATGGTCCGTCTTTTGACGAATGACGGCCTTATATCTTTTTTCGCCCGTCGGGCCATGAATCAAAAAAGCCCCGATTATAGCGCTTTGCAACCTTTTTCCTCCGGCCATTACTGGATCAGCGAGGGAACGCAAAGCGGTTTGCGCCTGAAACAAGCCCGGCTCGACAAATACCACGGCTTCCATTATGCGACCTTGCCGCAGTTGGCGGTCCTTGAACTGATTAAAGAAACCTTATCCCATGTCACTATCGACGGAGAAGCGGAACTTGTCTATGGCCTCGTCAATCAAACGATCGAAGCGGCCTCGTCCCCGGAAAACGCCTTTCTCGCGGCCGCTCGCTATTTAGCCCGGCTCTTGGATGGGCTCGGTTGGGGGCTTCAATTGTCGCAGTGCGTCGTTTGTAACGCCAAAACCGACATCGTCGGCGTCAGTCTGCCTTTGGGTGGGTTCGTGTGCCGCAAGCATTATCATCCCGAAGAAGCCATGACCTTGCCGGCCGCTTCTATGAAGTTGCTTCATGATTTATCGACGAATGCGGAAATCAAATTGGCCCCTGATGGACAAGTCAAGCCCTTGATCGGCCTATTAGCCCAGCATTATCTCAATGCGACTGGTCGCCCTTTAAATAGTGTGCATCTATTCTAAATATACTCTTATAGTGGGTTGACAATATATCCGATTCGCAGGATAATTGCTTTCGTGCACGCCCGTGCCGGAGGAGTCACCCATGGCCGATTACAAATTCGATACGATTGTCACCCACTTGCAAACCTATGGGTTTGTTTTTCAAGGTTCCGAAATCTACGGGGGCTTGTCCAATACGTGGGATTACGGTCCCTTGGGTGTCGAATTGATCAATAACCTGAAGCGGGCTTGGTGGAAAAAATTCGTCCAGGAAAGCCCGACCAACGTCGGCATCGATTCCGCCATCTTGATGAACCCGAAAGTCTGGGAAGCGACCAAGCACGTGTCGACCTTCAACGATCCGCTGATCGATTGCAAATACTGCAAATCGCGCCATCGGGCCGACAAATTGATTGAAGAGTCTTATCCCGAGGTCGCTGTTGGAACGATGAGCCAGACCGAGATGATGGCTTTTATTCGCGAACGCAAGGTCGCCTGCCCCCAATGCGGCAAAAGCGATTTCACGGACATCCGCCAATTCAACATGATGTTCAAGACCCACGTCGGGGTGACCGAAGACAGCCAATCGCTCGTCTACCTGCGCCCGGAAACGGCCCAGGGCGTCATCGTCAACTTCAAAAACATCGCCCGCACGACCCGGCGCAAGCTCCCACTCGGCGTCGCGAGCGTCGGCAAAGCCTTCCGCAACGAGATTACGCCCGGGCAATTTACTTTCCGAACCCGCGAATTCACCCAATTGGAACTCGAATTCTTCTGTGCCCCTGGCACAAATCTGAAATGGTTTACCTACTGGAAGGAGTATGCCATGCATTTCCTGAAGGGTCTCGGCGTCCAGAAAGCCAACCTGCGGTTCCGCGACCACGATCAGAAGGAATTGGCCTTCTATAGCCAAGCCACCAGCGACATCGAGTATCGATTCCCGTTCGGCTGGGGCGAAGTCTGGGGCATCGCCGACCGCGGCAATTACGATCTGTCGCGCCACCAGGAGTATTCCGGCAAACCGCTCGATTACCTGGACCCGGACACCAACGATAAATTCGTTCCCTGCATAGTTGAACCCTCGCTTGGCCTTGATCGTCTCGCTTTGACGGTCATCTGCGATTCCTATGAAGAAGAAGTCCTGGAGAAGGATACGAGGGTGGTCATGCATCTGCATCCGGCCATCGCCCCATATCAAGTGGCAATCTTGCCGCTCAGCAAGCAATTGAACGAGAAAGCCCAGGAAATCGTTTCAATCCTCAACCCGCACTTCAACGTCGTTTATGACGAAACCGGAAGCATCGGCAAGCGCTATCGGCGCCAAGACGCGATCGGAACTCCATTCTGCATCACGGTCGATTTCGACACGGCCGCCGATCAATCGGTCACCATTCGCGATCGTGACAGCATGAAACAGCTCAGAATGCCGATTGACGACTTAATTAAGTATATTCGCATAAAAGTATTTTATTAGTAGATATATAGTTAAATAAAAGTAAAGGATTGGCGCTTGATGGCTTTCGACCGAACTCCTATCGATGACTTGTTGAAACACGCTGACATCGTCAACGTCATTTCCAATTACATCAACGTCACCAAGAAGGGACGCAATTTCGTCGCTCTTTGCCCGTTCCATGACGACAAGAATCCCTCGCTTCAAATCAGTCGCGACAAGCAAATCTTCAAATGCTTCGTGTGCGGCCAAGGCGGGAACGCGATCCAATTCGTGTCCTCATACGAAAAGATTCCTTTCATGAACGCGGTCCGGAAGGTGGCCGATCTCGTCAATTACACCGATGACCGGCTCAAGCAACGCGGCGAAGCCCAACCGGCCAATCCGGAGTTGACTCCTTTGTATGCTTGCATGAAAGACGCCCTCGAGTTCTACAAATTCATCTTCACGACCGAAGCGGCCGAACCGGCTATCGCCTACCTCGAATCAAGGCAGATCACCGAGTCGATCCGTCAAAAATTCGAAATTGGTTATAGCCTCCCGGATGGCAAAGGCATCATCCAATACCTGTTGAACAAAGGCCACTCCCGTTCAACCATGGAGCAACTCGGCATCATCACCATGAACCAAGATGCCAGCGATCGCCTGGCCGGGCGCGTCATTTTTCCAATCCACGACCGCTACGGGCGCGTGGTCGGTTTCTCGGGACGCCGCATCGAATCGGGAGACAGCCCCAAGTACATCAATTCGCCGGAATCGAAGATTTTTATCAAGAGCAGCATCCTTTACAACTATCACCAAGCCAAAGAAGCGGCGCGCCGAGTGCAATATTTATACGTCCTTGAAGGTTTCATGGACGTGATTGCCCTTTACCGAGCCGGAATCGACGCCGCCGTGGCTATCATGGGCACGGCTTTCACCAAAAACCACCTGGCCATGCTCCGGATTCCCAATGTCGAACTGCGCATTTGCCTCGACGGCGACGCGGCCGGCCAAGCCGCCATGATGAAGATGATCCCGCCGCTTGACCAAAGCCGTCTCCCTTATCGCTTCGTGATGAATTCCGGCGATGAGCGCGACAGCGATGAAATATTGAACGCCGAAGGCCCCGAGGCCTTGAAGCAATACTTGAACAATCTCGCCAACCGACTCGAATTCGCCCTCGACTTCTATTCTAAGGCGCGCCCGCTGAAAACAACCGAGCAGCGCAGCCAACTCGTCAACTTGATGCTGCCGATGCTGGCGGCCACCACCAGTGAGTTGTTGCTCGAGGAATACGTCAAAAAACTGGCGGAGGCCACCTCCTTCTCCCGGCCAACCATCATGAAGATGGTCAATGCATACAAAGAAAAGAACGGTCCCATCGACGTTCAAAGTTTCTATGAACGGTTTCGCCCGGAAGCCCGGCACCTGCGTCGCTTCCAACGGGCTGAACGGCAGCTCTTGTACTTCATGCTGACCGACGCTCGGGCGATCGAGTTCTACAAGACCAAGATCGAATACTTCTACGACGACATCTACCGCCAGATCGCCAACTTCATCGTTGAACGGTCTTCCGAAGAGGAACTGCCCTCGCTGAACAGCCTCCTGAGCGACATCAATCAACTCGAAGCCGAGAAGAAAGACGCCATGGTCAAAGAAGTGACCGCCGTCGCCATGGAAAAGGATTATCCCAAATGCGACGAGGCCCTCCTCGAGGAAATCCAGCAAGTGATCGTCTCCGAACGGGAAACCTTCCATTACCAGACCCAGCTCCAGCGCGCGATCGAAGGCAAAGACGATAAGGAAAAAGCCCGCATCGTCACCGAATTCAACCGTTTAATGAAACAAAAGAAACCGACCGAGAAATGAGGAAACCATATGGCCAAAACTAAGAAGCCGACTACGGGTGAGGAAGCTTTGCTCGAAAAAGTCAATCTCGAAGAAGTGATCGTTGAAGAGGAAGAGGAAATCGAAACCCTCGACTCGATCAAGAAACGCTTTCAGAAGAAAGCCGAAACCGAGGGCTCGATCAGCCAGGATGAATTGTTCGACGCGATCGAACATCTCGATTTAAGCGACGACGACACCGAAAAATTGGTCCTGTTCTTCAAAAGCAAAGGCATCGAAGTAATCGTCGACGAAGACGAGGACATCGATGACATCGTCGTCGACGAAACCAAGATCAAGGAAGCGGAAACGGCCGATTTCGTCGAAGGGGACCTTTTCCAATCCGAATTCGAGGATGACGAAATCGAGGATGAAGACATCGACATCAACCGGTTTGACGCCTTCTCGACCGGGGACATCAAGGTCAACGACTCGGTCAAGATTTACCTCAAAGACATCGGAAAAGTCGATTTGCTGAAGCCGAGCGAGGAAATCGAAATCGCCAAGGCGATCTTGACTGGCGACGAAAAAGCCAAAGAACGATTGATCAATTCGAACCTGCGCTTGGTGGTCAACATCGCCAAGCACTATGTCGGACGCGGCATGCTATTCCTGGATTTGATCCAAGAAGGCAGCCTCGGGCTCATCAAGGCAGTCGAGAAATTCGACTACACCAAAGGCTTCAAGTTTTCGACCTACGCCACCTGGTGGATCCGCCAAGCGATCACCCGGGCGATTGCCGATCAAGCCCGCACGATTCGGATTCCGGTCCACATGGTGGAAACCATCAACAAAATGACCCGGGTCCAACGCCAGTTGGTCCAAGAGTTGGGCCGTGAACCCACGGCCGAGGAAATCTCGAACAAGCTTAACGGCGAGATGTCGCCGGAACGGATCCGCGAAATCCAACGGATCGCCCTCGAACCGGTCAGCCTCGAAACCCCGATCGGCGAAGAAGACGATTCCCACCTCGGCGATTTCATCGAGGACAAAGACGCCACCAGCCCAATGGAACATACCACCCAAGTTCTTCTTAAAGAAGAACTATACAAGATCATGCAAGATCTGACCGACCGCGAAGAGCGCGTATTGCGCCTCCGCTACGGCCTTGACGACAACCGGCCGCGGACGCTAGAAGAAGTCGGACACGAATTCGGGGTCACCCGGGAGCGCATCCGGCAAATCGAAGCCAAAGCCATTCGCAAACTTCGTCATCCGACCCGGGCCAAGCGCTTGGGTGATTACCGCGACATCTAAAAATGAATATCTCCGGTCGCCTGTTGGCAATCGCCTCTTTGGTGCCCCAAGACGCGACCGTGGCCGACATCGGCTCGGACCATGGTCTTTTGATTGACCATTTATCAAGCCAAGGCCGCATCGATAAAGGATATGCCACCGATAACAAGGCCGGCCCGTTTCGAAGGCTGATGGAGCGGTTCCGAAACGAACCGCGGATATCGGCCTATCAAGCCGATGGGCTGACCGGTTTGCCCGCGGACGTCGACACCATCGTCATCGCCGGGATGGGCGGTTTGCTGATCAATCGGATCTTGATCGAGGGGCGTTCAACCTTACACAAGGTCAAACACATCATCATTTCCCCCCATCAACAGGTCGCCGAAGTCCGTCAAACGATGATGAACCTCGGATACAAAATCGAAGATGAACTAATCGTCAGCGAAGACAACCAGTTCTACGAAGCCATTAGCTTCGTGCACGGAGTCGCCGATTATTCGGAGAAGGAGTTACGCTACGGACCGCTAAACTTGGCCCGGCACACTCCCGAGCTGATCGCGAAATTGAAGGCGCGCCTCGAGACGATTGAAAGGCTCCTAAAAAAGAATCTTCCCGCTTTTCGCCTCGCGGAACTGCATAGAGAAAAGGAATGGATCCAGCAATATGATCAAAACCTCTAGCCTATTAGCCAAGTTGGCCAAACGCTTTCCCAAACGGTTGGCCAAGGAATACCATGATTACGTCGGACTGATGGTCGGGCCCTTGCCCGAATACATCGATTCAATCTATTTGGCACTCGATTTCGACGATACCGTCTATGACGAGGCCCGAGAGTTTCATCCCGACTTGATTATCACCCATCACCCTTTTATTTATGGCACAAGAGCTCGCATTCGGAAAAATGATCCCGAGCGCGAAGCTTTGATTAAACGGGTCGAAAGCGACGAACTCCGCGTTTACAGCATGCACACGAATTTCGACCGCGGGGTCGGCGGCATGAATGACGCCCTGGCCGAAGCCCTGGATCTTCAAGACATTACTCCATTGATCAACGATCCAATGGCCCGCGGAGGCGCCTTGAAGACGCCTTTGAGCGTCGAAGAAGCGGCCAAATACGCCAAAAAACGCTTGAAAGCGACCTATGGACTGCTTTTACCATACGGCAAAAAGACCGTCAGCCGGATCGCCATCGTCGGTGGGGGCGGGTCCAAATCCCACGCCATTGCCATGGACGAGGGCTATGACCTTTATATTTCCGGCGATGCCCCGCACCATGTGCGGCGCAGCATTATCAACCGTCACTATAACTATCTGGATCTACCCCATGAAATCGAATCGATCTTTATGGATCGCATGGAAAAGATCCTGCACGAAATCGATCCAACCCTGACCATAAAAAAAGCGCCCCGCCAAAGCGAAGCGCAACCGATCTAGAATATTAGCGTTTTCTTAAGAAAGCGATGATTTCGTCGGTCAACTCCGGCGGCGTCGAAGCGCCGGCGGCCACGGCGACGAGTTTTTTGTCGACCAAATCGCCTTGATGGATGTCTTCCAAAGCGTTGATGCGATAGACCAAAGCCCGGGGATGGGTCTTTTTGGCCACTTCGACGAGTTTTTCGGTATTACTCGAGTGTGAGCTTCCTACGATGTATATCAAATCGCAGTGGGCCGGGATGTCGATGACGGCCTGTTGCCGCAGCCGGGTGGCTGAGCAAATCTCCTCATTGATGGTGATTTTGTCGAAGAGACGGGTCAGCTCGTTATGAATTGACTTTAGTTCCAAAAACGACAGGGTCGTCTGGTTTAACACGAAGGTGTCCTTCAGCAAATCGGCTTGGTGATAATCGAACTTATCCTTGACGTCGAAGAGGATGATGCTTGGATCGAGCGAGATGGCCGCGGTCGTTTCCGGATGGCCCTTTTTCCCGATGAAGATGACCTGTTGGCCTTCTTTGATGGCGGCGCGGATCAAATCGTGGTTGCGGGTCACCCGCGAACAGGTCGCGTCGATGAAAGTGATGCCGCGGGCTTTGGCGATTTCCTCGAGCTCTTGGACGTGGCCGTGGGCCGAGAAGATGATGATCGTCGCCGGGTTGATTTCCTGGAGGAGCTCTTTATGGCTCTTGGTGGTGTCGTAGATCGTGAAAATGCCCTTCTTTTGCAACCGCTTGATGACTTCTTCGTTATGGACGAGCATCCCTAAAATGGCGACGGCGCGCGTCGGGTTCTCATATTTAGCCTGTTCGGCGATTTTGATGGCATTGACGACGCCCATGCAGTAGCCATGGGGATTCGTAACGTATACGTTCATAGCGTAATTAATTGTATCACAAGAAAAAGGCCGGCGCATTGTGTATAATATGGGCTGGTAATCACATGGGATCGTTCGCGAGCTACAACCTGTCGGAGACCATGGTCCAAGCTTTAAAGAAGCTTGGCTATGTTTCGCCGACCCCGATCCAAGAAGAAGTGATTCCAAAGATCCTCCGCGGCGAGGCCTTATTGGCCAAAGCCGAGACCGGATCGGGCAAGACCCACGCCTACCTGATCCCGTTGATCGACAAAATCGATCCGGCGCAAGGGCTTCAAGTCGTCGTTTTGTCCCCCACGCGGGAACTGGCTCGGCAAACCTATGAATTCGCCCGGGCGTTCATGGCACATTTCACCAAATTGAAGATCACTTTGGCGACCGGCGGCCGTGAAATCGAGATCCTCAAAGAAACGAATATTCCCCATGTCTTGATCACGACTCCGGGACGCTTAGTCAAGCTGGCGGAAAATAGCCGCATCAACATCTATCAAGTACCCAACGTCGTACTTGATGAAGCCGATATGTTGGTGGATGCCGGATTTATACCAATAATAGACCAATATCTTACTAAAGTGGCTAAACCACGCGTCATGGCTTTCTCAGCGACTTTCCCGAAAACGCTCGAACCGCTGATCCGGGCCTACATCTTGCCGAACTATATCATTGACCAAGACCCCGGTATCGTGACCCCAACCCGAGTCCGCCATCACCTCGTTGACATCGGATTCAAGCCGATCCCGGAAATGGTCGCCGCTTTCATCGACGCCAAAAGGCCCTACTTGATGCTTGTCTTCGCGAGCACCGTCGCCCGCGTCAAAGAAGTTTATGATTTTCTATCAAGCCATGGCTATAAGGTCGGCGTCTTGCATGGGGAACTGCCGATGCGAACCCGCAACAGCATGATGCGGCGTCTCCGGGATAACGAATTCCCAGTCGTTGTCTGCTCGGACATGGCTGCCCGCGGATTGGACATCCCCGATGTCAGCGATATCTTGTCGGTCGATTTGCCGCCGCAGATTGAATTCTACCTGCATCGGGCTGGACGCACTGGCCGTTATAAGGACGAAGGCGATTCCTATCTCTTCTACCATCGCGAGCCGACCTCCGAACTCGAGAAACTCGCCATTTACCAATTGACGTTTGATTATTGGGCCATCAAAGAAGGGGAATTAAAGCCCCAAAAGCAATACGATCCGCGCAAGAATAAACGCCCGGTCGACGTGAACTTGACCCGTGACATTCAAAAAGCCGTCCGCATGACCAAATCGACCGAAGTCAAGCCCGGTTATAAGAAGAAAGTCAAAGAAGCGGTGGCCAAAGTCAAGTCGCGACATCGCCGTTTGGCGATCAAGGGCAAAATTCGGCAGCAACTGGAACAAAACTACCGCCAGAACAAGGAGAAGTGACCATGAGCCAATTATGGATCGGCAGCCACGTCGGACTTGGGGGCCCGGATTATTATCTTGGCACCGTCAAAGAAGCCCTCAGCTATGGAGCGAACACATTCATGTTCTATACCGGGGCCCCTCAAAATTCATTTCGGAAACCCCTCGAGGAAATGAAAATTCCTGAAGGGAAAGCCTTGATTGCCACCAGCGGCATCGATCCGACCAAAATCGTCGTCCACGCCCCCTACATCATCAATTTGGGGAATACCGTCAACCAAGAGACGTTTGACATTGGAATCCAATTCTTGATTACCGAGCTGCGCCGCGTCGAAGCCTTCGGAGCGACGATGCTTGTCTTGCATCCGGGCGCCCACGTCGGGGCTGGCGAAGAAGTTGGACTGCCGCGCATCGTTGAAGGTTTGGACAAAGTCCTCGCCCAAGACGGGACCAAAGTCCGGATCGCCCTCGAGACGATGGCCGGCAAAGGCTCGGAAATGGGGCGCTCCTTCGAACAAATCCGTTATTTGCTCGATCACTGCCGCTTTCCCGAGCGCCTGGGCGTGTGCATGGATACCTGCCATTTGAACGATTCGGGTTATGACGTCCATGACGTCGACGGCATTTTGGACACATTCGACCGCATCGTCGGCCTGGACCGGCTCCTCGTCGTCCATATCAACGATTCTAAAAACGTCAAGGGAGCCCAAAAGGATCGTCACGAGAACCTCGGTTATGGCGAAATCGGTTTTGAAACGATCTGCCGTTACGTCCATCATCCCCGTTTGGCCCATGTCCCCAAGATCCTTGAAACGCCTTGGATCAACGAAAAAGCCCCCTATAAAGAAGAAATATCCATGCTCCGGAGCCAAAAGTGGGTTTCCGGTTGGAAAGACGATTTCCTAAAATAAGTCGATTTGTTCTTTAAGCGCTGCAAAGGCCTCGGTCGCTGAAACCGTCTTCACGACCTGGCCTTTTTTGAATAAAATCCAGTGTTGGCGGCCCCCGGCCAAACCCAAGTCGGCGTTTTTGGATTCGCCCGGCCCGTTGACGATGCAGCCCATGACGGCCACGGTCAGCGGCTTGTTAATATATTCAAGATAATCCATGACCTGTTTGGCCATGGTTTGGACGTCGACTTCAGTCCGCCCGCAAGTCGGGCAAGAAACCAAGGTCGGGTAATCGGGATACAGTCCGACATCGTGCAATAGACGTTTAGCGGTGATGATTTCCTCGCGTGGATCGTCGGTCAGCGAAATCCGGATCGTGTCGCCAATCCCTTCAAGCAGCAGGGGAGCCAAACCGGCGACCGAGCGGATGACTCCGATGTCTTTGATGCCGGCTTCGGTGATGCCGAGGTGGAGCGGATACTTGAAGGTTTGGGCTGCCAGGCGATAAGCGGCAATCGTCTCGAGAACGGAACTGCCTTTCAAAGAAATGACGATATCCTCAAATCCAAGTTTTTCCAGGATTTCTACGTGTTTTTGGGCCGAAGCCACCAGTTTGGCGGCCGTGTAATGCTCGTCGTATTGGTGAATGGAAGCATCGAGCGAACCCGAATTGACCCCGATGCGAATCGGGACGTGTTTCTCTTTGCAGGCGTTGACGACTTGGGCGATGCGCTCGGGGGAACCAATGTTCCCAGGATTGATGCGGATCTTGTCAACGCCGCTTTCGATCGCTAGGAGAGCCAGGCGATAATCGAAGTGGATGTCGGCCACGAGCGGGATTTTGATCCGCGCTTTGATGTCCTTGATGGCTTTGGCGTCGGCCGCGTCCACCACGCTGACGCGCATCAAATCGGCGCCGAGGTCGGTCAACTCGTTGATTTGGGCCACGACTTCGTCGACTTTGGAGGTCTTGATCGAACACATCGATTGGATTAAGACGCGGTTGCGGCCGCCCATTTGCAATCCGTTGATATATATGGGTTTCGTATCGGTGCGTTTCATGGTCTTGTTCGGGGTCATTATATCATTAGCACTGATAGATGACTAAGCGAAAGCAACAAAAAAGTTGTTTTCCGTATAGAACGCAATATTTTGAAAAATCATGGCAATGACCATGTCCAAGTTTGACAAAAAATGGGAATAATCACATAATTTTAATA
>JBAZHG010000018.1:0-18312 GCA_041652475.1 Bacilli bacterium | reverse complement strand
GTGGTCACACCTGTTCCCATCCCGAACACAGAAGTTAAGCACCGTAGTGGCGAAGGTATCCTCCCGGAGAGAATAGCGAGCCGCCGGGCTTTTTCTTTTTTGGGCGCCCTCTTCCTTATAAAGGAAGGCGCTTGCGCAATTAATGGCAAAAAACGGCGCTTTATAGTATAATGAGCCTTGCTATACAGCAACTTGGGAACGAAACATGGACATCGACAAGCAAACCAAATACGGCAGCGTCAACATCTCGATGGAAGCCATCGGATCGATGGCCGGTGCGGCCGCGCTCGAATGCTACGGCGTGGTCGGGCTCTCTTCCAAGAATTCCCTGCGCGAAAACATCGCCAACCTGCTTAAAGAAGACGCCTACTACCAAGGCGTGCTCCCGAAGAAAGACAAAGACGAGTATTCGGTCGACGTCTACATCATTGTTGCCTACGGTGTCAAAATCACCGAAGTTGTCAGCGAAGTCCAAAAGAAAGTCAAATACGTCCTGGAGAAGACCTTCGGCATCAAATTCAAAGCCGTCAACGTGTTCGTCCAAGGATTGAAAACCATTTGATCCGGTTCGAGGAGCTTTTTTAATGAAAACCATCAACGGAATTGACCTCAAGAAGATGATTATTTCCGGGGCCAACCAACTTTATAACTTTTACCCTGAAGTCGATGCCCTGAACGTCTTCCCGGTCCCTGACGGGGATACCGGCATGAACATGAATTTAACGATGTCGAGCGGCGCTAAAGAAGTCGCCAATCGCAACGACGAGAACATATACGATATCGCCAAAGCCTTCTCCAAAGGCCTTTTGATGGGCGCCCGGGGCAATTCCGGGGTCATCACGAGCCAGATTTTCCGCGGCTTTGCCTCCGCGCTCGAGGGCAAGCACCAAATCAATGCCGTCGAGTTTGCCGAAGCCTGGAACATGGGGCGCGAAGTGGCCTACAAGGCCGTAATGCGCCCGGTCGAAGGCACCATCTTGACGGTGGTCCGCGAATCAAGCAGCGCCCTGCTCGACCAAGTCAACGAATCGTGGTCGATCGAAGGGGCGATGGATTTCATGCTGACCGAAGCCCGGGCTTCCCTCGTTCGGACTCCCGATTTACTTCCGATTCTCAAGGAAGTCGGCGTCGTCGACAGCGGCGGAGCCGGACTTATCCGCATCATGGAAGGGTTCTTGAGCGCCCTGAACGGCAAGGTCATCGACAAGAGCACGGCCACGGCCTTCGAAGAACCCCGCGAAATGGCGGGCGCCAGCCTCGAAGCCGAGGAATTCGGCTACTGCACCGAATTCATCATGAAGATCGGCGCCGGCGAATCCGAAAAGAAACCCTTTGTCGAAAAACGCTTCTCCAGCGTCTTGAACAGCCATGGAAACTCGATCGTCATGGTCCGCGACGACGAACTCGTCAAGGTCCACATCCATACCCTTTTGCCCGGCAACATCTTAAGTTACGCCCAACAATTCGGCGAATTCATGTCCTTGAAGATCGAGAACATGTCCGAACAGCACACCCACCTATCCGACGGCAACGTCTTGAAGGACGTCAAGCACGCCCACGAAGACCTCCATACCTTGAAACAGGAAGAAAAAGATTATGCCATCGTGGCCGTGGCGGCCGGAACCGGCCTTGAAAAGATGTTCAAGGAATTGCGCGTCGACTATATCGTCAGCGGCGGCCAAACCATGAACCCGGCCACCGAAGACTTCGTCACCGCCATCCAAAAAATCAAAGCCAAACACGTCTTTTTGCTTCCCAACAACCCGAACATCATCCTGGCCGCCAACCAAGCGGTCGAGGTCATCGGGGCCGAGCGAAGCGTCCACGTGATCCCGAGCAAGACGATTCCCCAAGGGCTCGTCGCCTGCATGATGTTCAATCCCGAGGCCAAGCTCGAGGAAAACCTCGCCGAAATGAAACGGGCCCTCGACACGGTCCAATCGGGGGCCATCACCTTCTCGATCAAAGACACCGCCATCGACGGCATCGCCATCAAGAAGGACGATTACATGGCCCTATCCGGCAAGAAGATCGTCGCCGCGCACCGCGACATGTTTGTGACCGCCGAGAAACTGCTCGAATCGATGATCGACGAGATGACGAGCATCGTCACCTTGATCGTCGGGGAAGGCGTCGACATGAAGCGGGTCGAAAAACTGACGAAGAAATTCGAAACGAAATACCTCGACGTCGAGTTCGACGTCCGCCAAGGCGACCAACCGGTCTATGCGTTCCTGGTCGGGATCGAATAAGAAAATTATTGAACGAATAAGGGGCATAGCCCCTTTTTGTTTTGCTATCATTAAGGCATGAAACTTTCGAAGTCGACCAGGCTCAACCAGGCGCTCCTGGCATTAAATATTATTACTCCACGCGACGCGGTCCTCCGGTTGCCGTATCGCTATGAGGATTTTTCGCTGACCGCGGAAACGAATCTTTATCACGGCCAGCGCCTCGTCGTCTATGGAAAGGCCACGAGCGCCGCGACCGTCAACGTCACCTCGCGTTATAAAATCGTCAACTTCCGGTTCCTCAGCCAAAGCGGGAAAAGTTACCAGGTGGTCGCTTTCAACCGCCCCTATCTTTTGAAGGTGGTGACCCTCGGGTCCGACTATACCTTGATTGGAACCTTCGACCGTAAAAATAACGGCATCAACCTCCTGACGCTGCGTGCCGGGGCCATTAAGGAAGAAGACCGCTACAAGCCAATCTATTCGCTTCCAAGCGGCATCGACCAGCACGTCTACCAGCGCCTCGTCCTCCGAGTCTTCCCTTTGGCGGAACCTGACCTGGGCGAAACCATACCGCCCCACTTGATTGCGAAATACCACCTCCAATCCAAGGTCGTTTCCCTGAAACTGATCCACCAACCGACCACGAGCGAGGACATCCGCCAAGGCTATCGCACCATCAAATACGAGGAAGCCCTGCGCTTTTGCCTCAAAACCCAGTTAATTCGCCAGCAAAACCGTTTCCTTTACAAAATCAAGAAGCCGGACATCGATTTGTCGAAAATCAACGATTTCGTCAAGACCCTGCCCTATAAATTGAGCCAGGACCAACTGTCCGCCGTCCGGGAAATCATTCTCGACATGAATAAGGAAACGCTCATGTACCGCCTGCTTCAAGGCGACGTCGGGAGCGGCAAGACGGTCGTCGCCGCCTTGGCGCTTTACGCCAATTATTTGCGCCGCGACCAAGGGGCGATCATGGCCCCGACCGACGCCTTGGCCAAACAGCACTTTTTGACTCTCAAGCAACTTTTCAAACCGACCGGGGTCCAAGTGGCCCTGCTCGTGGGCGGCATGTCCGGCAAAGAGAAACAATCCGTCAAGGATGGGCTTCTCGACGGGGTCGTCGACGTCGTGGTCGGGACCCACGCCCTTTTTTCGGACGATGTCGTTTATCAATCGCTCGGTCTGGCCGTCATTGACGAGCAGCACCGCTTCGGGGTCAATCAGCGGAGCCTTTTGTCCAACAAAGGATCGCGGGCCGATCTCCTCTTGATGTCGGCGACACCGATTCCCCGTACCTTGGCCTTGACCGTGTACGGTGACATGGACCTGACTTCGATCCGCCACTTCCCAAAAGCCAGGCGAACGGTGAAGACCATGATTTGCGAGCCGGGCGACCGGCGGATCGACGAAGCCCTCCAGGCGTCGCTAGCCAAGGGCCGGCGCGTCTTCGTGATTGCCCCGACGATTGAGGAGAGCGAATACTCGGCCCAGGGGGTCGAAGTCTTGTACGACGAGTACGCGAAGAAATACCATGACCAGGTCGGGCTCCTGCACGGCCGGCTCGCCAGTGAGGAAAAAGACGCCGTCATGCGGGACTTTGTCGCGGGCCGTGTCCCGATTCTCGTCGCGACCACGGTGATCGAAGTTGGAATCGACGTGCCGACGGCCGACGTGATGATCGTCTACGCGGCCGAACGTTTCGGGCTCGCTTCGCTCCACCAACTCCGGGGCCGGATCGGGCGCGACGGACAACCGGCCTCGTTTTTGCTCGTGACCGACATCGAATCACCGGAAGAGCACGCCCGGATGAAGGTGCTCGTAGATACTGACGACGGATTCCGTATCGCCGAGGAAGACTTATCATATCGCGGCCCCGGCGAACTATCGGGACGACGCCAAGCCGGCTTCGGCTCCTTCGTTTATATCAATCCCTATGAGGATTATAAGATGCTCTCCTATGCCCGTAACGACGCCATCGATCTCTTGGAGCATCCCTGCGATTGCGCCCAGGCCTTGATCGAAGAAATCCATAAGCAAATCAAAGACGCGCCGTATGGATGAACCATTCATTTGATAAATCAAATGAAATTGGGTATGGTATATATGGCCGAAGTTCCACTGAGCGGCTGGTTAGCAATTACTATATAATTAATTATCGAGGTATCTATGAAAACAATCGTCGTCGACATGATGGGATCCGACCATGGATCGAGCGTTACCATCGAAGGGGTCAAGCAATTCTTTGACCGCAACCAAGGCGCCAAGCTAATCCTGGTGGGCGACCCCCAAGAATTGGCTCCTTTGAAAGACCGCTGCGAAATCATGCCCTCGAGTCAAATCGTCCCGATGGAAGCCGGAGCCCTTGACGTCCTGCGCTTGAAGCAATCGTCGATGATGGTCGCCATCAACACCTTCCTCGAACGCGGGGCCGACGCCATCGTGAGCGCCGGATCCACCGGCGGCTTTTTAAGCGCCACCACCTTGAAGCTGAAATTGATCGAGGGCGTCGAAAGGGCGGCCTTGATGTCGCCATTTCCGACGGCGATACCCGGCAAGAAAGCCACTGTCCTCGACATCGGGGCTAACAATGAAAACACCCCGAGCCAAATCGTCCAATTCGCCAAGATGGGGAGCATCTTCGCCAAGAAGATTTACGGTTTGAAAGAGCCGAAAGTGTATCTACTATCTAACGGCGTCGAAGAAAAGAAGGGTACCCCAGAATTGAAGGAAGCCCATCAAATGCTCAAAGCCATCCAATATCCCGGCTTCATGGGCAACGTCGAAGCCCGCGAGGCCTTAAACGGGGAAGCCGACGTCATCGTGAGCGGCGGTTTCGCCGGGAATATCTTCCTTAAAGGCAGCGAAGGCATCTTCGTGTTGATGAACAACATGATCAAGAAAGCCTTCAAGCGCAACATCTTCACGAAAATCGGCTACCTCCTTTCGAAAAAAGGCTTCGCTGAGATGAAAACCTCCTTGAATTACAAAACCTACGGCGGAGCGATGCTTTTAGGCGTCAACGGCGTGGTCGTCAAAGCCCACGGGAGCAGCGACGGCTTCAGTTTCTCCTACGCCCTCGAAGTGGCCCTGAAAATGGCCGAAGCCGACGTCGTCAACCAAATCCGGGCGGGACTGAACGATGCGACCCATCAGTGAACTGACGGCCAAACTCGGCATCAAGACCCGCCGCACGTCATTATACCAACAGGCGGTGACCCATCCATCCTTCCATTCGGAAGGCAAAGGGATCGATTCCGATTACGAACGGCTCGAATTCATGGGTGATGCCATCATTTCGCTCGTCGTGGCCGAACTCGTCTACCGGCACCATCCCGACTTTGACCAAGGCATGATGTCGAAGACGCGGGCCAAACTGGTGCAAACCGAAGGATTGGTCGCCTTGGCCCAAAACTTGAACCTGGTCGAATACGTCCGGGTCGGCCACAGCATGACCAAAGCCGCCCTGGCCGGATCCAAAAACATCCTTGAAGACGTGTTTGAAGCCCTGGCGGGCGCCGTTTACATCGACCAAGGTTTCAAGGTTGCCAAGAAAGTCCTCCTCCCGATGTTCGAAGCGATGGTCAAAAACATCGACGTCGAAGCGATCACCGATTACAAGACACGGCTCCAGGAAGCCTTCCAAGCCGAGCATCGCGAATCGGTCACCTATAAGGTTGAAGAAGAATCCGGCCCGGCCCACGACCGCTATTTCGTGGTGTCGGTGTCCTATGACGGCCAGGTGCTCGGACGCGGCAGTGGCCCGAGCAAGAAAGACGCCGAACAGAAAGCCGCTTGCGACGCTTTGGGCAAGAAGGCCGGCTGATATGGGCTTATTGGCCTACCTAAAAGAAAAAATCCTCGGCAAAAGCAAGGCCGTTAAGGAAAAATACGTGATTGGGCTCGCCAAAAGCCGATCCCAATTTTCGGAACGGCTCGGGGCTTTGTCGCGTCGATATCGGGAGACGAACGAATCATACTTTCAAGAACTCGAAGACATTTTGATTGAAGCCGACCTCGGCGTCAAATTGACCGACGACATCCTTTTGGCCACCCGGGCGGAGAGCCAATCCCAAGGCATTACCGACCCAGCTCACATCAATGAGATCCTGATTGACAAGATGTTCATCGGTTACGCCCAAAGCGGCGCCGATGTCAAAACGGAGATCACCTTCCACCCCGAGCGCCCGACCATCGCCTTGATCGTTGGGGTCAACGGGGTCGGCAAGACGACCACGATCGCCAAATTGACGCATCGCTACCAAACGAAGGGTAAGCAAGTGCTGCTCGTGAGCGGGGACACGTTCCGGGCCGGGGCCCAAGAACAATTGGGAATCTGGGCCGCGCGACTCGGCGCCGACATCGTGACCGGCCGCCCGGGTGAAGATCCTTCCGCCGTCACCTATCGCGGCATGGAGCAAGCCCAAAAAGGAGCCTATGACCTTGTCATCATCGACACGGCCGGGCGCCTTCAAACCAAAACCCACCTCATGGCCGAACTTACCAAAGTCCGGCGTACGATCGCCCGCTTCTACGAAAACGCCCCCGACGAGGTCTTGTTGATCATCGATGCGACCACGGGACAAAACGGGGTCTTTCAAGCTCAAGCGTTCGCCGAGGCGACCGGATTGACCGGCGTCATCATCACCAAGATGGACGGCACCTCCAAAGGGGGCATCGTCCTTTCGATTCGCGACCAACTCGGGGTTCCGGTGCGTTTCATTGGATTCGGCGAGAAACTGACCGATTTGGACGAATTCGATTTGGACTCCTATTTGTACGGCCTGTGCCTGGGGGACGAATGATGGGTTATTTAGGGACGTTTCTGCTTTTTATCGTCATCGACATGGTGATCACCTTCGTCTTGAGGCTTTTAGGAGTCCCATATTACGTCATCGACATCGTCGTCGCGCTGGTGATGGCCTTCATCTTCGCCTTCATTCGGCACGATAAAAGGCGGGGTCCGTTCCTTAAGGACGTGACCTTCCACCGCAACTTTGCCACGCTCTTCATCATTTTGCTGGCCATATCATTTTTAATCGGGTATTTCATATGAAAAAAATCAAGAAATTCGAAGATCAGGGCCGCCTCCTAGAAAAGTACGGGGCGCTTTTGACCTACCATCAGCGCCGCATCATGGAGCAATATTACGATTACGATCTCTCGATGGCCGAAATTGCCGAAGAGGAAGACATCTCGCGCAGCGCCGTCAGCGAAATCATCAAACTGTCGACGGACAAGCTCCTCGAGTACGAGCAAGGCATGAAACTGCTTGAAACGGAAAAGGCGCTCATCGAGCTCCTCGAGGCCCTCGAGGGAGCCTCGAATCAAGAGCGTGACAAAATCGTAAAACGCATCAAGGACATCATTACCCATGGCATTTGAATCGCTATCGGAAAAACTTCAAGACATTTTCAAGCGCTTGCGCGGGCAAGCCCGCTTGAGTGAAGCCAACATGGAGGCGATGCTTCAGGAAATCCGCGTCGCCTTGCTCGAAGCCGATGTCAATTTGAAAGTGGTCCGGTCGTTCCTCGACCGCATCAAGGAAGACGCCGTCGGCCAACAGGTCTTCGGCTCATTGAACCCGAGCCAGACCCTCGTCAAAATCGTGCGCGATCGCCTCATTGAACTTTTGGGCGCCGACCAATCGGAAATCGAATTCAACCCTGGGACGACCTCCTACATGATGGTGGTCGGACTCCAGGGCACCGGCAAGACGACGAACCTCGCCAAGCTGGCCAAACTTTTCAAAGTCAAACATCATAAAAGCGTCTTGATCGTGGCGGCCGACGTCTATCGTCCGGCGGCCATCGACCAGCTGGAAACCTTATCGCTAAGCATCGGGGTCCCCTTCTACGGCCGGCGGGATACTAAAGACGTGGCCCTGATCGTCAAAGAAGCGCGCCGATTGGCGGAAACTAACCGCTACGACGTCGTCTTGATCGACACGGCCGGGCGCTTGCACATCGACGAAGGTTTGATGGACGAGTTGATTGGAATCGGAAAAATCGTCCCGCTCAAGGAAACCCTTTTAGTCGTCGACGCGATGTCGGGCCAAGACGCCTACAACGTGGCGGCGGCCTTTCACGCCAAATTGCGCTTGACCGGGCTTATCATGACCAAGCTCGACGGCGACGCCCGCGGGGGCGCGGCTTTGTCGATCCGCCACTTGACCGGGCTCCCGATCAAAATCATCGGCGTCGGCGAGAAGATCGACGACTTGGAACTTTTTTACCCGGAGCGGATGGCCGACCGCATCCTCGGGATGGGCGACGTCGTCACCTTGATTGAAAAAGCCCAGGAAAAGCTTGACGAGAAAGAAGCCAAGAAATCGGTCGAGAAGATGATGTCGGGCCGTTTCGACCTCAACGACATGTTGGCCCAGATGCGCCAAGTCCAGAAACTCGGTTCCTTCGGCGGCCTCTTGAAATTGATCCCGGGGATGCCGAAAATCACCCCCGAGCAAACCGCCCAAGCCGAACGCGAAATGCACCTATTCGAAGCTATCATCAATTCGATGACCCCGGAAGAACGCCATGAGCCGGACATCATCCGCAATTCGCGGAAAATCCGCATCGCCAAAGGCAGCGGCACCTCAAGCGCCGACATCAACCGGGTCATTAAAAAATACGAGCAAACCCGCGAAATGATGCGAATGCTCAAATCCGGAAGCGGCAAGATGCCGGGCGGAGGATTCCCGTTCCGTTAAATCACGCCGAGGATAATCGTCAAGACGCCGAGGGCCACAAGGTAAATAGCAAAGTATTTGGCTTGGTTATAATGGAATTTCTTGAAGATGAAGAGTAGCGATAGATAAGTAAAGACTCCGGCGGCGACCATGGCCGACAGAAAATAAACCAAAGTGGGCCCGGACGAGGCGAAAATCGTTTCGAAATCGCCGAGGCTGAAAACGAAACTTCCCAAAGCCACCGGGAGGAATAATAGGAATGCGAATTCTTTGGCCGGGGTTTCTTTCAATCCGCCGACCTTGGCCCCGGTAATCGTCATCCCGGAGCGGGAAATTCCCGGCAAGATGCCGATCACTTGGAATAAACCCGCCATGATGATGTGTTTGAAACGATACTTTTCGTCACGGTTGCTTCCAAGGAGCGGCCACAAGAACAAGATGGTGGCCGTGACCAAAAAACCGATTCCGACATAGAGCAAATCGCCGAAAAGCCCTTCAATCGCGTCCGAGAGGAGGAAGCCGACGATCCCGGCCGGGATCGAGGCCACGACGATATAAACCGCCAGCCAGAAATCATCTTTGCGGCGGGCGTCTTTTTTAAAGATGAATAAGAAGAAACCGCCGATGACGCGGAGAATCAGCTTCCAAAAAAAGATTACCAATGCCACCAGCGAGGCGAAGTGGAGGAAAATGGCGAAAGTCGCCTCTTGGTCGGGGTTGGTTTGTAGGAGCTGCTGAAGCAAAGCCAGATGGCCGCTGCTGGAAATCGGCAAGATCTCGGCGATGCCTTGGACGATGCCGAGCAACAGGTATTTCAAAAAGGTGACGATGTTCATATCATTTTCCTTTGGTGAATTTGGCGCCTTTTTCGATGGCGGAGCTGAGCCAATTCGGGGTCACCCCGTTATCGTAATCGCGCAAGAGCCGGGCATCGGCCGACGTCAAGGGGTAGCGGGCGAACAAATCGGGGCGTTTTTGCCGTGTAACGACGAGACGCATCAGGTGCCGCCAATTCATGACGGCCTCATGATGGCCGGAGTACAAGATAACGGGAACCGTTTGTCCGTTGATTTCGAAGGGTTCGGTGTACTGCGGGTATTCCAATAAGCCGTCGTCGAAGCTTTCGAGATCCAGGGACGTGCCTTCGATCGTGCCGGGCAAGAGGCGGATGACGGCGTCGGCGATGGCCATGGCTCCGACTTCGCCTCCGGTCAAGATGAAATCGCCGAGGCTCACTTCCTCGTCGACCAAACCGGCGACCCGTTCGTCGATGCCTTCATAATGGCCGCAGACGAGGATCACATGGTCGAAATCTTTCAGCCTCAGGGCATGCTTTTGATCGAAGGTAACCCCCCGGGGCGATAAAAGGATCGTATGCGAACCGGGGTTTTTAACGGCTTTGAGGGCGCTATCGATCGGCTGGACCTTCATCACGAGCCCGGCCCCGCCGCCAATCGGCGGGGTGTCGACCCGGCCGTAGCGGTCTTCGGTGAAGTCGCGGATGTTGACGGCCTCGACTCCGACCAGGCCTTTGGCGATGGCCCGTTTGACGATCGACTGGTTCAAGAAACCGGAAAACATCTCCGGGAACAGAGTCAATATGGTGATTTTCATAACATCCCCTCGATGAAATGGACGATGATCGCCTTGGCGGCAACATCGACTTTCAGAATGAAAAACGGCACGAAGGGAATTTGATATTTATGTTCTTCGTCAATGGCGACCTTGAGGATCGGATGGGCGCCATAATCGACCACTTGGATCACTTGGCCGTGGCTTTTCCCTTCCTCGTCATAGACATTCGCCCCAACAAGATCGTCGTAGAAATAAGCGCCTTTCGGCAGTTTGATGTCGTTTTTGTCGGCCAAAACGTACCAATTGATGTATTGGTTGGCGTTATGGGAATCGATACCCTCGAACCGAACGAGGTCGAGGCCTTTGTGGACGCGGTGATCGACTACGGTGACCCATAGTTCTTGGCCACTTGCCTCATCGCGGAGCAAAACCTGTTGTTTAGCGGCATAACGTTTTTTCGAAAAGTGTGAAAAAGAGACGATTTTAAGTTCGCCTTGGATGCCGAAAGTGTTGACGATTTGCCCGACGATGACCAGTTGCATATCACTAGTATAAATGAAAAGAGGAGGGGTTACTCCTCTTGGTTGGTGGCTTCGAACGATTCGAATTTCAAATGGATGCGGCGGTTCTCGCTTTTGCCGGCGACCGAGAGCATTTCCCGAAGGGCGTCGGCGATGATGCCTTTGCGGCCGATCAACCGCGAGGTGTCTTCGCTTTCGGCCACGATCAACAGGGTCAAATCATGTTCGTTGTTGCTCGGAAGCTCCCGAATCATCAAGGCGTCTTTGTGGGCGATGAACGAATCGACGAAGGCATGGATGATTGCTTCGTAATCCATCGTTTATTTCCCCGATTTCTTGATAGCCAGTTTGGTTTCGGCGAATTTGGCCATCAGGCCTTGCTCTTTGAAAAGGGCGCGGACGGTATCGCTCGGCTGGGCGCCTTGAAGGAGCCATTTCATGGCCAGGGCTTCGTCGACATTGGCTTTTTTTTCGGGTTTGGATGGGTCATAGAAGCCGACCTGTTCGATGTAGCGGCCATCGCGGGCGTAGCGCGAATCGGCGGCGACGATGCGATAGAAGGGATCTTTGTGACGGCCCACGCGGGCTAAACGGATTTTGACAGCCATAGGTAATTCTCCTTTGAATACGTCATTATGATAGCCAATCTGTTTAAGTTTGTCAAGTAAATTTACTTTACTAATAGTGTGCGGCCAGCTTCGTTTTATGAAATAAAAGGTTGGTGGTCATTCGATGACTTTTTATTGCACTTTAACACTTCATTTGGTAATATATCTAAGCGCTTGCGCTAGGAATGGTCCGCTTTCGTGTCACTACGTTATGAACATTCTGACAAAAATCATCATAGGAGCGTGATACCATGAACAAGAATCTCGTTAATGAAATCACCGCCACGCAAATTCGCAACGACCTCCCGGACTTCGCTTCCGGCGACACGGTCCGCGTCTACGTCCGCATCGTCGAAAACAACAAATCGCGTCTGCAGGCGTTCGAAGGCATCGTCATGGGCCGCCGCGGCCCAGGCATCAGCGCCACGTTCACCGTCAGGAAAATGAGCGGCGGCGTCGGCGTCGACCGGACTTTTCCGGTCCATGCCCCGAATGTCGCCCGCGTCGAGTTGATCAAGCGTGGCAAAGTTCGTCGCAACAAGATCAATTACTTGCGTAATTTGTCTGGCAAAGCCGCCCGCATCAAAGAAATCATTAAGTAATAGTGACAACGGCTCCCGGCAACGGGAGTCGTTTTCTTTTCTAAAGAAAAATGATATGCCGAACCTTAGTTATTTGCTTATAATGTTTAGAAAGAGGATGGAAGCATGACCAAGAAACCCGTGTCCAAGTGGCGACGCCTAGTCAACGCCCTTTTCCACACGCTTTTCATCGCCTTCATCGTGACCGGGGGCCTCGTCATTTTCCATAATGTCTATTTCACCCCGGTGAAAATCGTCGGCCGTTCGATGGAACCGACGCTCCACGACACCGAATTCGGGGTCATGGACACCAACTCGTGGCGCCTGGGGCGCATCGAGCGGTTCGACATCGTCATCATTCAACCGGACCTCGAGATCGATAAATTCATCATCAAGCGCGTAATCGGCTTGCCGGGCGAACGATTGGTTCTCGACGACAACGGGGAACTCTACGTCAACGGCAACCATCTCGACCAACCTTTCATCGACATCGATCCCTATCGCCTCGCCACCTGCGGGGCCTCGTCGGGCATTGGCTGCTACACGCCGGTCAATTTAACCGCCACCCAATTTTTCGTGATGGGCGACAACCGCGGCAACTCCCAAGATTCGCGGGCGACCGGACCGTTTGAAGCCAGCCATATCGTCGGCGTATTGTTCTCAATCGAAGGCGTGTGCGCCGCTGGAAGCGACAGCGGCGAATCGGGCGTCAACCTGCAGTCGTGCGCGGTTCGCAACTACCGCTGGCCGACCTTTTACTAATATGGACATCAACCGACCGATCCACTGGTACCCTGGCCACATGGCCGTGGCCACCAAAGACATCCAGAAAAACCTCAAGCTCGTCGACATGATCATCGAGCTGATCGACGCCCGGGCTCCCATCAGTTCAAGGCATCCTTTTTTAGCCCAATATAACGGCCAAAAAGGCCGTCTTATCGTCATGGCCAAGACCGACTTGGCCGACCCGATTGTCACCTCGAGGTGGGAAATCTATTTTAAAGAACGCCATTTGCCCCTCTTGGCTTTGAATTTGTTCGACAAGGACGCCCCCGCCCAAATCATACAGAAAGCTTTGGAAATCGCCGTGCCGATCCACGCCAAGCAAACGGCCAAAGGTATGAAACCCCAGCCAATCCGCGCTTTGGTGATCGGAATCCCGAACGTTGGCAAATCGACCCTCATCAACCGCATCGCCAAGCACGCCGTCGCCCAAGTGGCCGACCGGCCGGGCGTCACCCGGGCCCCGCAGTGGATCAAGCCGAACGAACGCATCTGGCTCCTGGATACCCCGGGAATCTTGCCGATGAACTATGATTTGAAACTGACCGCTCTCCATTTAGCCGCAATCGGGGCCATCAAGCGCGACATCCTGCCGCTGGAGACCATCGCCGCCTTCCTGCATCAATACATCCGGAGCAACTACCCGAAGATGCTCGACAAGTATTTGGGTTTCGAAACCCCGAAGGACTTCCACCAGTTCATGGCGCGCCTGAGCGGACGGTTCCTCATCAAGGACATGAATCAAGCCATCGAACGCTTCTATGACGATTTTCGGACCGGAATCATCGGTCGCATCACCCTTGAGGTCGTCTATTAGTGCTCGCTTATCAGCTAAAAAGCGAATTTGCCTCCTTTGATTTGATTGCCGGCATCGACGAAGCCGGGTGCGGCCCTTGGGCCGGTCCCGTCGTGGCCGCGGCGGTCATTTTGCCCAAAGGCTACCAAAACGAAGAAATCAACGATTCGAAGCAACTGACGGCGGCTTGCCGCGAACGTTTGTTCGCTCAAATACAAAAAGACGCCTTGGCCATCGGCGTCGGCGTCGTCGAGGCGATCGAAATCGATCGGACGAACATCTTGATGGCCACCAAAGCGGCCATGACGATCGCCATCGGCCAGTTACAGGTCAAACCCGATTTCCTTTTGATTGACGCCGTAAAATTGGTTGAGGTAACCATACCCCAAGAGGCCGTGATCCACGGCGACGCCTTGGCGCTGCCGATTGCCGCCGCTTCGATCGTCGCCAAGGTCCATCGCGACCATTTGATGGTCGCCCTTCATGAACGGCATCCCGAATACCGGTTCGACCTCCACAAGGGTTACGGCACCGCCTTGCACCAAGAACGCCTCGCCCGGTTCGGGCCGCTCGCGGGCATTCATAGGTTTTCCTACAAACCAATCAAGAATTATCTATAATCGCTGTCAATTGGCCGACCATCATCCTATTTATTAATAAATGGGGTGATTTTTTTGATTAAAGGCCGCGACATCATCATCCATCTCGCCATCAAGTACGAGGGCGACTGGAACCGCATCTATGAAGCCATCAAGGCCAAGGAACCGGCTACGGTTGCCGAAGTTGGCGCCTCGATGGAACAATTGAAATCTGAGACGTTGACAATCATCGACGATGATTATCCCGAAAACCTCAAGCGAATCTACAAGCCCCCGTTCGTGCTTTTTTATCATGGCGACAAGAGTCTACTGACCTATGGGAAAGCCTCTTTGGCCGTGATTGGGAGCCGGAAACCCTCGCCCTACGGGGAAGCGATGACCCGGGCCATCGTCAAGGATTTGGTCGCCGGCGAGATTTTGATCGTGTCCGGGTTGGCACGCGGCATCGACCACATCGCCCATCAAACGACCTTGGCGGCTGATGGAAAGACGATCGCTGTTTTGGGAAGCGGGATCAACCGTCCCTATCCCGAGGAAACCAAAGTTACCTATGAAAAAATCAAGCAGCGGCAGCTCGTCCTCAGCGAGTACCCGGACCGGGTCGAACCCCACAAGGATAATTTTCCGTGGCGCAACCGCATCATCGCCGGGTTGGCCCAAGCCGTGTTCGTGACCGAGGCCCGCCATCGGAGCGGAACCCTGATCACGGTCGGTTATGCCCTGTATCTAGGAAAAGACGTCTATGTCTTGCCGCATCCGGCCAATGTCGAAAGCAGCTGTAACCGCTTGATCCGCGACGGGGCCGTCTTGGTCGAATCGGCCCATGACATCCTCGAGGAGCTCGGCAAAGTCTTCGTCGACAAAAACGCGGAACCGGACCAAGAACCGCTCCCGAAAAATTTTATTTAATATAAATAAAGGAAAGGGCTCCGGTTTATATCAATTGACATTTGGCGGGTTCCGGTGTTAATTACATTATTTATAGGAGCCGGAATGAAAAGTTTAGTCATCGTTGAATCACCGACCAAGCGCAATACGATCGGTAAATATCTCAAAGACATCGCGGGCGAATACACGGTCGAGGCTTCGGTCGGCCATATCCGCGATTTAGCCAACCGCGGCAAAGGCGGGCTCGGCGTCGACGTCGAGAACGAATTTAAGCCTACCTATATTATTAAAAAGGATAAAGCCGACGTCGTTAAGAAACTGACAAGCGCCCGCCGCAAAGCCGATGAAGTCATATTGGCGACCGACCCCGACCGGGAAGGCGAAGCCATCGCCTGGCATTTGGCCGAAGTGCTCGGCCTCGACGTCAAGACCACCAAACGGATCGAGTTCCATGAAATCACCCGCGATTCGATCAAAGACGCCATGGCCGCGCCGCGCACGATTGACATGGACATGAAGGCCTCCCAAGAGACGCGCCGCATCATCGACCGCATCAGCGGATTCAAACTCTCGAAACTGCTTCAAAAGAAAATCAAATCGCGCTCGGCCGGCCGCGTCCAGTCGGTCGCCTTGAAGTTCATCGTCGACCGCGAACGGGAAATCGAAGCTTTCATTCCCGAAGAATATTGGACCATCAGCGCCGAAATCGGACTCGATCGATCGACCATCCCCTTGACCCTCAAGAAGGTCGACGACAAGAAAGTCGAACTTCACAATCAATCCGAAGCCGACGCCGTTTTGAAACGTTTGGGGCCCGACGCCGCTTTGGTTGACATCAAGCAAGTTACCCGAAGCAAAGAACCACGGCAACCGTTCAAGACCTCGACGCTGCAGCAAGAAGCTTTCGCCAAATTCCGCTTTTCGACCAAGCGCACCAATTCGCTGGCCAGCACCTTGTACGAAGGCGTTTCCCTCGGCGAGGAAGTCGTCGGCTTGATTACCTACATGCGCACCGACGCCACCCGGCTTTCGGAATCGTATATCAACCGCGCCCATAGTTACATCAAAGAAATGTACGGCGATAAATACATCGCCCCGCTGCGCCGGGTCAAAGCCGGATTGTTGGCCCAGGACGCCCACGAAGCCATCCGCCCGACCGGCAACCACCGGACTCCGGATTCCTTGGCCCCTTACCTTAAACCCGATCAACTGAAACTTTACACTCTGATTTACAATCGGGCCTTGGCCAGTTTGATGCCCGACAAGGTCGAGCAAGTGACGACCTACACCTTCGAAAGCAACGGCGTCCAATTCACAGCCGAAGGCGTGGTCACCGTCTTCGACGGTTTCACCAAGATTTATCAACTAGGCGATGAGGAAGGAAGCCATGCGCTGCCGGCCCTCGCGATGCCGAGCCGCCATCGGCTCGTCAACGTCGGCTCGAAGCAAAACTTCACCAAGCCGCCGGTCCGTTTCTCCGAAGCCAAAATGGTCGAGGAGATGGAAAAAAACGGCATTGGACGGCCGTCGACTTACAGCGCCACGATCGAAACCTTGAAAGAACGCGACTACATCACCTCCAAAAGCGGGGTTTTGACCCCGACCAAGCAAGGCCGCTGTACGGTCGAATACCTCGAGCTCTTTTTTACCGATTTTATCAATCCACTGTTCACCGCCAACATGGAAAAGCAACTGGACGAAGTCGAAGACGGCAACCACTCCTCGGTTCAAATCCTTCAAAGGTTCTATCAATCGATCGAAGATCAAATCGCCCAAGCCGGCGATTTGCCGCGCCTCGACCAATGCCAGCCAGATTTCGGACCGTGCCCCCAATGCGGAACCGGACGCCTGGTCGAACGCAAAGGACCCTATGGCCCCTTCATCGGCTGCAACCGTTATCCGTCCTGCAAATACATCCAGAAGACCCCGAAGGCCGCTCCCGAGAAAATCGGGCGCCTTTGCCCGCTCTGCGGCCACGAATTGGTCAAGCAGCAATCGCGGAAGAAGGGCAAGCCGTTCATTGCCTGCAGCGCTTTCCCCAAATGCCGCTATATCGAATCCGTCAAAGGCGGATCCAAGGACGAATAGCCGATGAACCGGCCCCTCGCCGAATTCTTGACTTACCTGACCCATGAACGGAAGTTCTCCCCGGCGACGATTGCGGCTTACCAAAGCGACATCGAAGTATTCTATCGTTATTTATTCGAAGCCCAAACCCGCGACGACGCCGTCAACCTTCCGCTCATCCGCGATTTCCTCATGGGCGAGTTGCGTCGAGGGGTCGGCAAACGGAGCTTGAAGCGGCGCGTGGCCGCCTTGCGCCATTATTACGAATACCTGGTTGACCACGGCTTGGCGAAGAACAATCCTTTTCGCCTTGTCAGTCCCCCAAAGATCGGCACCAGATTGCCACAGGTGCTTTTCCCCGATCAAGTGGCGTCCCTCTTAGCGGCCAATCGGCGGCGGACCGATCCCCTGGCCGGACGCGACGAGGCGATCTTGGAACTATTATCGGGATCCGGACTCCGCGTGAGCGAACTATGTTCACTGACGTTGCAAAACGTCGACATGCGCAACCGGATGATGCGAATTTTGGGCAAGGGCGACAAAGAGCGTTTAGTGCCCTTCAACCCGAGCGCCCAAACCGCCCTCCACGCCTACTTCGAGGAAGGGCGGCCCCGGTTGATGACCCGCCATCCCGAGACGGCCGGTTCCTTCGTTTTCCTATCCAACCTCGGACGACCGTTGACGAGCCGGGGCGTCGAATTTATTTTGAAAAACGTCGAGAAGAAGGCCCATGTCACCATGGATCTCCATCCCCACAAGCTCCGTCATTCTTTCGCTACCAACCTGTTAGAAAACGGTGCCGATCTGCGCACGATTCAGGAACTGCTCGGCCACGCTTCGATCAACACGACCCAGATTTACACCCATGTGACGACCGAATCGCTCCAAGCCTCCTACAAGGCCGCCCATCCTCGGGCCCACAAGAAGAAATAAGGATCAAAAACGCAATTGTTAGGTGACTAAATCAATGCA
>JBAZHG010000017.1:0-19263 GCA_041652475.1 Bacilli bacterium | reverse complement strand
GGTATTCGTTCCGTTCGATGTTCTTTCTTGAAAGTACTTTATGGTCGATGTCGTTGAGTTCGAGGATTTGACGGCCGTAGTATTCCAGGAAGTCGATGGCTTCGGCCGTGTCGGCGTCGGCTTCGGCATAGGGTTTGCCGGCTTCTTTGGTCATCAAGGCCGAGAATTCAAATTTGCGGCGCCGGATGATGGCCGCGGCCTTGAAGAGGATGTCGGCCCGCATCCTTGGGTCGGAATGCTTCCAGGTTTGGAACCGTTTGAGGGCGACATCAAGGGCTAACTTGATTTCATCCATTCCGGCTTGGCCGATCGTCCCGACCACTTCCTTGAAGTTGGCCGGGTTCACCGAGGTGTAGGCGTGCTTCGTCTTGATGCGCTTGCCCCCGATGACGATGTCATAGTGTTTTCCCATGTAGGCTTCGACCGTCCTCAGACCTTGTTGATAGGCAAGGATGTTTTCCTTCTTGGAAAAATCGACTAACGGTTCGGTTTGGTATGGATAGATGGCCATGGTTAATTCTCCTTTATTGATGATTTTTTATTAGACGACCGACTTTTCGACGTCGATCGTTTTTTGCTGACGGAAGCGCCTTAAATCGAGCGTGGTCGTGTCGACCGTGGTCGGTTGCTTCAAGATGATTTCCGATAGGAGAAGCCCAGTCATCGGTGCCAGCATGAAGCCGTGTCCCGAGAAGCCGCAGGCCATGTAGAAGCCCTCAAGCTCATCGGTGCCCCCGATGATCGGCTGGCGGTCGGGCGACATGTTGTAGGATCCGCCCCATTGCCGAACCACCCGGAGGTTTCCTAAGACCGGCATGATGTGGGTGACCGTCTTCGCCATTTCGTCAAGGAAGGACCACGACGAATCGACGTTATGGTCGTGGGGAACTTTCGAATCGCCCCTTCCCATTATAAAGGAACCGTGGGGTACTTGTTGGCAGTAGATGTTCTTGGTGAAGGACATCACCATCGGTCCTTGCATCTTTTCAATTGGCTCGGTGGCCAAAATTTGATGGTTTTCGGAATAAACCGGGATGTCGATGCCGGCCAAGCGGCCGATCTCGTGGCTGTGACCCCCGGCGACATTGATCACGATATTGGTTTCGTAGGTTTCCTTGTTGGTTTTCACACCGACGACCTTATGGTCTTTGACCATAATATCAAGGGCTTCTTCGAAGAAACTGAAGGTCACGCCGAGGCGGCGAGCCGCCTGGAGGTAGGCGTCGGTCATCTTGAAGGGATTCAAATGGCCATCGATCCCGCAGAAGGTGGCCGCCACGAAGGCGTCGCGGTTCAAATGGGGGACGATTTTTAAGGCCTCGTCGATGCTTAAATATTTAGATGGTATTCCCATACTATTTTGGAGTTTGACGTTAGCCTGGAAATCCTGGGCCTCTTTTTCAGTCGTGGCCAAGATCAAATAACCTTCTTGTTTGAATTCGATGTCGTCATGATAGTCGAGGATCGTTTGGGCATGTTCGAAAAAGTCGATGCTCTTCTTGGCCAAGAGACAGTTCAACGGTGTGGCCCATTGGGACCGGACCCCGGCGCCGCAGCGGCCGGTCGCCCCGGCGCAGAAATGGCTCTTGTCGACGACATGGATGTCTTTGACGCCCTTGAGGGCGAGGTTATAGGCGATACTGACGCCGCTGATGCCGGCGCCGATGATCAAAACGTTCTTGTTCATTTATCGGTACCGTCGACGATCTCTTTGATCTTGACGCCCAAAAGCATCGGGCGCGGCCGATGGGTCTTTATTTCCTCAATTGATTGTCCCAAGCGTTTAGCCAAATGCATCTGGATTAGATGTCCACAGGTGTTGCCTTGGCACGGGCCCATGCCGATCCGTAACAGGCGTTTCAAATCTTCGTAGGTGTGGTAACCCCGATCGATGGCCTCGTCGATTTGCTGCAAGGTGACATCTTCGCAGCGGCAGATGATAATTTTGCTCTTATCGATCATGGGGTTTGATGGTCGCGAAGTCACGGAGGTATTTCTTGTCGATCAATACGGTGACTAAGGCCGTTTTCAGTTTGTTGACCATGACGTTTTTGACCTCGGCCTCGCAGATGATGTCACCATTGCGGTTAAGGCCGTGCCATATTTCGCCTTTTTGGGGATATGGTTTGAATTCGTAAGGGATCTTGAACAGAACTTTGTCTTCAATGATCTGGGCCACGGTGATGGCGAGCCCGGGGCAGGCAATCACGCATTGGCCGCAACCGGTGCATTTCTCGAGGATTAATCGTGGCATCGACACCAAGCCATCTTCGATGACGATGGCCCCGACCGGGCAGCTGGTGGCGCAGGGATTGCAGGGGATGCATTCGTAGCATTCCAAAATGGCTTTGGGTTTCTTGAGCGTTTCGTCGCTCGGGAATTTCTTTTCGATCATGTCCGGGGTAGGGACGCCGGTTTTAGCGAGCATAGGGACCTCCATGGAGCTTCTTTAGCCCGGCGAGCGTCTTTTCGCCATAACTGGAATTCCGGAGGAGCTCCAATTCATGGTGGTACATATCGACCATTTCATCGTGCTTAGGATGCGGTTGGCCCAATTGCTTCAAGGCGCCCAGTCCGGCGATGTAACCTTCCATCATGGCCGAGGAGGCTTCTTCGATCCCGCCGACGTCGCCGCAGGCGAAGACGTTCGGGTTCGAGGTCTGGTTCAGCTCGTTAAGGACCGGGACCAAACCGCCCAGTTCCTTGATGTATTTCATCTCGACTTCCATCATGCCCAAGAGTTGCGATAAAGGCGATAGCCCGACGGCGACGCAGAGGGCTTTGGTCGAAATCGTGAACATGCTATCAGGCATTTCGTTAAAACGATCGTCGAGCTTGATTAGTTCGACCGCTTCGAGACGATCTTTCCCAATGGCCCGCTTGACCGTGTGTTGCATATAGAAGGGAACGCCCAGGCGCTTCAGTTTCGAGGCGTGGACCTTGTAGCCACCGATGGACGAGGCCGCTTCGACGACGGCCTTGACCTTGACGCCGGCTTGCATCAGTTGGTACGAGACGATGAGGCCGATGTTGCCGCTTCCAATCATGACCACTTCGTCTTCGGGCACGATTCCGTAGAGGTTCATCAGGGTTTGAATGGCACCGGCTCCGTAGATTCCGGGCAAATCATTGTTTTCAAACGCCAGCGATTTTTCCGAAGCGCCAGTAGCGACGATAATCGTTTTGGCCTGGTATTTGCGGTACTTTTCGTCTTTGGTGGCCGTTAAAACCATGTCTTTATAAAGTCCCACGACCGTGGCTCCAAGCAGCAATTCGACGTTGGGTTGACCGCTGATATCTTTTATCAGAATCTCGGCTATTTCAAAGCCGCGGTTTCGGGCGTATTGCTTTTCGGAACCGAAGAACTTATGGGTTTGCTTGACGAGCTGGCCGCCGAGATTCGGATTGCGGTCGATCAATAAAACGGACACGTTTTGGCCAGCCAACATCTTGGCGGCGCATAAGCCGGCCGGGCCGCCCCCGACGATGATGACGTCTTTGTTAATCATTTGATGACGCCCTTGTCTTTCTGCCGCTCGACGCGCATGTTGGCCTTCAAGGGCGTGATGCAGGTACGGACGTTATCGACGCCGTCAACCCGCATTTGGCAGGAGGCGCAGTTGCCGATGCCGCAGTAAAAACCACGGGCGCGATCAAGATTCACGCTCCGGCTTAAAATCCGGATTCCATTATCGTGCAGGGCAAAAGCGATCATGTCGCCTTCGCGGCCCATCATCAGCCGCCCTTCAAAATAAAAAGGGATTTCCTTCTTTTCAGGAAAGGACAATATTGGATGATTTTTGATTCTCACGAAGTTGCCTCATTCGAGTCGCGCCAGCAATATTCTAGCATAGGAAAGCGCGGCTTTGACTATGTTTCCGCCATAACGAAACCGCGGGCTTGAACACGCTTTCGCGTTTTCTAATCCCAGCCGACCCCGATGGGCGGGCCCATTTATACGATTCGCCTTTATTTAAAATTAATTCATAGTAAAATTATAGGGAACGAATACATGGATTTTCTTGGACGAAAAGGAAATTGGCCAAATAACTAGGCCTAACGATCGTTAGTCAAATCCTTTTTGCCTATGCGCCCACTTCAGTCTTAACACGCATAATGTCATTGATGATAGGAGCTTGGAAATGGCGTTGAAAAAAGAGTTGAAGATCAATCAATCCTGGTGCAAGGGTTGTGGCATCTGCGTTGCCTTTTGCCCCAAGGACGCCCTCGAGATGGTCGACGGCAAAGCCCAACTGAAACAACCGAACGAATGCATCCTCTGCGGCATCTGCGAACTGCGTTGCCCCGATTATTGCATTTTTGTCGACGAGAACGACGAGGAGGGCGGCCAATGGGTAAAGTAGTGTTGATGCAGGGCAACGAAGCCTGCACCGAAGGGGCCATCGCCGCCGGGATGCGCCTGTCTGCCGGCTATCCGATCACCCCGTCGACGGAAATTGCCGAACTATGTGCGATCCGCCTGCCCCAAGAAGGCGGCAAATTCATCCAAATGGAAGACGAGATCGCCTCGATTGCCTGCGCCATCGGCGGCTCGGTCGCCGGCGTCAAATCGATGACGGCCACGAGCGGCCCCGGCTTTTCGCTCAAACAAGAAAATCTCGGCTATGCCGCCTTGGCGGAAATCCCCCTGGTCGTCGTCGACGTCCAGCGGATGGGTCCCTCGACCGGGATGCCGACTTCACCTTCGCAAGGCGACGTGATGATGGCCCGTTGGGGCACTCACGGCGACCATCCGGTCATCGCCCTGTCGCCATCGTCGGTCAAAGAAACCTATGAACTGATCATCCGCGCCTTTAACCTTTCAGAAAAATACCGGACTCCGGTCCTGTTCATGATGGACGAGATCATCGGCCACCTGCGGGAAGGGGTAGCTTTGCCCGATCCCAAAAAGATCAAGATTATCAATCGGCCGACCGTACTCCATCCCGACCCCAAACGGATGCCTTATAAACTCGAGCCCGGCCATCTGGTGCCGGCCATGGCCCCGTTCGGCCACGGGCAACGGTATAACATCACCGGCTTGATCCACGACGAATCCGGCTTCCCGACCAATTCCCCGGCCGAGGCCGAAAAACTCATCAGTCGCTTGATGCGCAAAGTGTCGGAAAACTACAAAGACATCGTCCAATGCGAAATGGTGAATCTCAAAGACGCCGACGTGGTGATTTTCTGCTACGGCGGGACGATGCGCGCCGCCATCTCGGCCATGGAAGAAGCCCGAGCCCGCGGCATCAAATGCGGCATCTTCCGGGCGATCACCTTGTGGCCTTTCCCTGAAAGGGAACTGGCTAAAGTTGCCAAGAAAATAAATCGACTACTCGTGGTCGAACACAACTACGGGCAAATGGTTTTGGAAGTCGAACGGATCGTCAAGGGCCAGTGCCGCGTCGATTTCCTCGGCAAGTACAACGGCACCGTGATCACTCCCGATGAAATCGTCAAGAAATTGGAGGAGAAATGATTATGGTCACCCGAGCCGACGTCAAGACCAAGAACCCCCACATCTCCGACTTGATCAACAAATATTTACGTCCGGAACACCTGCCCCAAATCTGGTGCCCGGGCTGCGGGAACGGGATCATCATGCGCGACATCGTCCAGGCGATCGAAAACCTGGGGCTGAGCCGCAACGACGTGATTATCGTTTCCGGGATCGGCTGCGCCGCCCGTTCGGCCGGCTACATGGACTTTAACACCATCCACACGACCCACGGCCGCGCCATCGCTTTCGCGACCGGGATTAAACTGGCCAACCCGCGCTTGACGGTCATCGTCGTGGCCGGGGATGGCGACATTTCGGCCATCGGCGGCAACCACCTGATCCACGCCGCCCGGCGCAACGTCGGGATGACGGTCGTCGTCATGAACAACGACACCTACGGGATGACCGGGGGCCAAGCCTCGCCGACCACCCCCAAGGGCAAATACGGAACGACGGCTCCCTATGGAAGTTTGGAGCGATCGTTTGATATTGCCGCCTTGGCTTATGGCGCCGGGGCATCGTACGCCGCCCGCGGCAGTGCCTATCACGTACCGCAAACGATCAGCCTGATCCAAGAAGGCATTCGCCACAAGGGCTTTTCGATCATCGACGTGGTCAGTACCTGCCCGACCTATTACGGTCGCAAGAACAAAGCCGGCGACGCCGTCGAGATGCTGGAGTGGCAGCGCGACAATATGGTCAGCGTCGAAAAAGCCGCCAAAATGACCCCCGAGGAACTCGAGGGCAAGTTGATTTTGGGATTAGTGCATCAAACCGAATACAAGGAATTCACCTTTGCTTACGAGGAATTGATCAGAAGCCACTACGAGGAGAAAGATTCCCATGAATAACCACGAAATCCGCCTGGTCGGCAGCGGCGGGCAAGGCGTCATTTTGGCGACCGTGATCCTGGCCGAAGCCGCGGTCCAGTCGGGCCATTACACGGCCCAAAGCCAATCCTACGGGCCGGAAGCCCGTGGCAGCCTTTGCAAAGCCGAGACGATCATCTCCGACAAACCAATCGGTTTCACCAAAATCCAAAGTCCGTCTTTTTGGTTGACCCTGACCCAAACGGCCGTCGATCAATGTGCCCATTTGATATCCGACCATCAGCTGATGCTAATCGATGCGAGTTTGGACATCCCGCATGAGCTCGATTCGTCGCGATTGGTGGTTCTGCCGATATTGGGCACGGCCCAAAACGAGATTGGCAAGACCCAAACCGCCAACATCGTCGCCGTCGGATGCATCAACGAACTGCTCGGCATCGCCGATGGCAAAGTCATCCGTCAAGCGGTCCTGAAACACGTTCCCAAAGGCACCGAGGAGCTGAACCTCAAAGCCCTGGAAGCCGGCGTCCGCTTGGCCCAGGATTGGAAAAAGGACCACGTTGGATGAAAATCCATGAATACCAAGCCCAAGAACTTCTAAAATCCTATGGTCTACCGGTTCCTCAAGGAATCGTCGCCACGACGCCGGAAGAAGCCAAGGAAGCCGCTCGGGACATTTGTCCCTGCGTCATCAAAGCCCAAGTCCATACCGGGGGCCGCGGCAAAGCCGGCGGCGTCAAACTGGCCCAACATCCCGAAGAAGCCTATCAACATGCGAAATCGATCCTTGGCATGACCCTCGTCACCAAGCAAACCGGACCCGACGGGAAATTAGTCAAGCAAGTCCTCGTCAGCGAAGCCGTCAGTTATACCAAGGAATTCTATTTAAGCATTACGACCGACAGCGAAAAAGCCAATCTCGTCATCATCGCCTCCAAGGACGGGGGCACCGAGATCGAGGAGACGGCCAAAAATCATCCCGAAGCGATCGCCCAGATCCCGGTTTCGATCATCGAAGGATACCATTTAGAAGACGGATACCGAACCGCCGAAGCCTTGGGATTGTCAGGCGAATTGCGCCAAGAACTGGATGCGATCCTTAAAGGCATGGCCCGGTTGTACTTGGACAAAGACTGCACCCTGGTGGAAATCAATCCGCTGGTGTTGACCGCGGCCGGCCATTTATTATGTTTGGACGCCAAAGTGACTTTCGACGACAACGCCTTGTTCCGCCATCCGGAGATATATGCCCTCCAAGACGTCGACCAAGAGGATCCCAACGAATACAAAGCCGGCCAACACGGACTCAGTTACGTGACTTTGGACGGCTCCATCGGCTGTCTCGTCAATGGGGCGGGACTGGCCATGGCCACCATGGACATCATCAAGAATTTCGGCGGGCAACCGGCCAATTTCCTCGACGTCGGGGGCAGCGCCACCGCCGAAAAGGTGAAAACCGCCTTTGAGATACTTCTATCCAATCCTAACGTCAAAGTGATCTTCATCAACATCTTCGGCGGGATCATGAAATGCGACATCATCGCCGAGGGGGTCGTCTCCGCCGCCAAGGAAATCGGCATCAAGATCCCGGTCGTCGCCCGCCTCGAAGGGACTAACGTCGACCTGGGCCGGGCCATCATCAAGCAGTCGGGACTCCCGATCATCGCCGCCACGAGCATGGCCGACGGAGCCCGCCGGGCCATCAAGGCCGCCCGGGAGGCCGCTTTATGAGCATATTTGTCAATAAAGACACGAAACTGATCGTCCAAGGAATCACCGGGCATCAGGGTTCCTTCCATACCCAGAAAATGCTTGAATACGGCACCAAGGTCGTGGCCGGGGTCACCCCCGGCAAAGCCGGGCAAGACGTCGATGGCGTGCCGGTGTTCAATACCGTCAAGGACGCCGTCGCCCAGACGGGGGCCAACGCCTCGGTTATCTTCGTCCCGCCGCGCTTCGCGGCCGATTCCATCAAGGAAGCCGTCGATGCCGGAATCGAAACCGTCATCTGCATCACCGAGGGAATCCCGGTTTTGGACATGGCGCGCGTCAAGCATTATCTCGTCGGCAAGAAGACCCGCTTGATCGGGCCCAATTGCCCGGGAATCATCACTCCGGAAGAATGCAAAATCGGGATCATGCCCGGTTACATCCATAAAAAAGGCCACGTCGGGGTCATCTCGAGATCCGGGACCTTGACCTATGAAGCCGTCAAGCAATTGTCGGATCGGGGCATCGGCCAATCGACCGTCATCGGCATCGGGGGCGACCCGATCAAAGGGACGAGCATCGTCGACGCCTTAATGGCGTTTGAAGCAGATCCAGATACCTATGCCGTCGTCATGAACGGGGAAATCGGCGGGCAAGGCGAAGAAGAAGCCGCCGCTTACATTTCAAAACATATGAGCAAACCCGTCATCGCTTTCATCGGCGGGCAATCGGCCCCGCCCGGCAAGCGGATGGGCCATGCCGGGGCGATCATCTCGGGCGGACAGGGCACGGCCGAAGGAAAGATTAAAGCTTTACGGGAAGCCGGGGTCGTCCTGGCAATGACGCCCGACACGATTGGCGAAACGGTCGCCGCGACTTTGGTCGCGCGCGGCATTAAAATAAACGATAGGTAACGATTATGTATCAATTCTTAGTGGCCGCTCCGATTCTTGTCATCTTCATGATTGCCCTTCTAGGCTATGCCTTCGGGCGCATTTCCATCAAGGGTTTGAGCCTGGGCACCGGCGCCGTTTTGTTGGTCGCCCTGGTCTTTGGGCATTTCTTTCACCAATACTCGGTGATCAACAGCGTGACTCCCTTTTCGATGCCTTCGATCGTCCAAGAAATGGGGCTCGTTTTGTTCGTCACGTCGGTCGGCTTCATCGCCGGGCCACGGTTTTTCAAGAATTTCAAAGGCCATGCGGTTTCCTATTTGATTCTCGGGGTGGCCATCGTCCTGGTCGGCGTCTTGACTTGCGCCGGCATTATCTTGATTACCAAGCTGGATACCGATTTGGCCGTCGGCCTCTTGGCCGGGGCCTTGACGACGACGCCGGGGCTGGCCGTCGTCAATGAGGTGACCGGGACCGCCACGGCTTCGATCGGGTATGGCATCGCCTATCCCTTCGGGGTCATCGGGGTCGTTTTATTCGTACAATTGGCCCCGCGCATCTTCAAGACCGACATGCAAAAGGAGCGCGAGCAATTCGCCAAGGCCGAAGTCGCCTCGACGGTCGAAAAGAAAAAGAAAATTCTCCAGATCGATCCCCAGGGTTTCTTTGGCTTCGCCTTGGCGGTCGTCCTCGGCGTTTTGTTGGGTAAAATCGAAATCCCGTTTGCAAACGGCGTCACCTTTTCGCTCGGCACTTCCGGGGGACCGCTTATCGCCGGGCTCCTCTTAGGCCATTTCGGGACCGTGGCCCGCGTCAACGTCACCATGAACAAAGAAACCCTAAAAGCCCTCCGGGAATTGGGTTTGACACTATTCTTGATCGGAGCCGGGTTCAAAGCCGGGGCTGGATTCGTCGACGTCTTGGTGCAATACGGCGCCATGCTGTTCGTCTATGGCGTGATCATGACGATCATCCCGATGATCGTCGGGCTCTTCTTGGCCCGCAAGGTCTTAAAGCTCGGCATGCTCAATTCGCTTGGCTCCATCTGCGGCGGGATGACTTCGACCCCGGCGCTCGGGGCTTTGATCAAGACGGCGGAAACCGACGACGTGGCCACCTCCTACGCGGCCACCTATCCGATTGCCATCGCCGTGATCGTCATCACCTTCCAAGTTTTGTGCCTGATATTTTGATTGATGGCATCGATTGTCGCTGAGATATATCTTATAATTGAACGTTTTTTGATTGGGACGGAAACCGCCGCTTTTCAAGCCGTGGATGCGATTGTCTTGAATGGGAATCCATACGATAATTAAAGAACGTGAATAAAACGATAGAAGCGAGGCAGTGATTATGTACAATCGCGACGAATTAGTCATCATCATGAAGGAGTGGGCCATGGCCAACCCAGACGTCCTGGCCATTTGGGAAGGCGGCTCGGCGGCCACCCGAAGGCTCGATCAATATTCCGACCTCGATTTAGAAATCGTCGTTGAAGACGAAGGAATTGAAAAGCTCTTCACCGACATGGAGGCGTTTCTCCAAACCAAATTCGGAATCATCCGCAAGCATCGGGTCCCGGAGCCGGCCTGGCACGGGATGTCGCAATGCTTCTATTTGATCGACCAAGCCGCGCCGTTTGTCTATCTCGACGTCGCCGTGATGAAACGAAGCCATCCCGACAAGTTGATGGAAGAAGACCGCCATGGCAACGCCATTGTTTGGTTCGACCGCATCCAGGTTTACAGCCGGGCTCCTTCGAGCCAAGAAAGCATCATGACCCGAGGCAAGAAGCTTTTCAACATGATGACCCAAATCGATTTTTTGATGATGATCGAAATCGAAAAAGGCTTAGCCCGCGGCCACTTCATCGACGTCTATCCCCAATACATCGGATTCGTGCAGCGCCACCTTGGCGTGATGCTGAATCTCAAATATCGCCCGGCGAAAGCCGATTTCGGCATTCGTTACGGCCGGCACGATTATGGTAAGCATGACGTCGCCTTGCTAGAATCGGCCCTGCAAGCGGTCGGCATCGAGCAGCTCAAAGAACGCTACGCATCGGTCAAGAAACGATATCTCGAACTATTAGAAGAATTGACTCCCATTTGGAAATAAAGGCGAAAGAGGACCCCTACATGCGACTCGACGGATTCGGGTTTTTGGTAAAAGACATGGCCGTCATGGTCAGGTTTTACCGCGACGCGCTCGGCTTTGAAATCAAGGAAGACGAAGAAACTTCCAATGTCTATCTCGTCAAAGACGGGACGCTGTTCTTGCTGTATCGACGGACTGATTTCGAAAAGATGACCGGGAAGAAGTTCAATTACGCCAACGGGATCCACGGTCATACCGAAATCGCCCTCAGCGTCGAAAACTATGCCGCGGTGGACCGCACCTATCATGAAGTGATTTCCCGGGGTGCCACCCCGGTCATGGCCCCGACCACAGAACCCTGGGGACAGCGGACCTCCTACATCGCCGATCCCGAGGGCAACCTGATCGAAATCGGGTCCTTCGTCAAATGACGCCGCTTGTCTTGACTTCAGCCCAAGTTCGCCAGATCGTCTTGCTGAAACACGGGCTGATCAATGAGCATAAATACCTTGGTAAAGATGGCGTTTTAACGTTCCTGCGACAAGCCGGATGCCTCCAATTCGACCCGATCGACATCTGCGGCCGCAACGCCGACTTAGTGCTCTTTTCAAGGATCAAAGACTACGAGAAGTCGATGTTGTACGAACTCTTGTATCAAGACCGTTTATTAGTCGACCAATGGGACAAGGTCATGTCGATCTATCCGGTGGCCGATTGGCCCAGGATGGCCCGGGTCCGACAAGATAACGTTATCGCATACGAGAAGAACCTCGCCCCATACCAGGAGGCAATCGACCAAGTTATTTCAAGATTGGAAAAAGAAGAATGCCTCAACGCCTCCAATCTTGAATTGGGAGAACCGGTCCACTTCTACACCTGGCGGCACCGAAACCTCGGTCGGGCCATCCTCGATTACCTGTTTTTCAAGGGCGAAGCCATCATCCACCACCGCGATGGGGTCAAACGGTACTTCACATTAGCTCGCAAGCACCTAGATTCTGGCATTTTATGGCAGCCCGATCCTTTCAAAAGCGAAAGCGACTTCCATAAATTCCAGCTCAAGCGCCGCATAGCCGCGGTCGGGCTCCTGCCGGGCGGTCCTTCAGACGCCTATAACGGGCTCGCCTTCAAAACGCCGGCTCGGCAAAAGTACCTCCAGGAACTGGTGGCGTCCAAAGATCTTATTGAAGTTCAAATCGAAGGTTATAAAGACATTTATTATATGTTCGAAGAAGATTTGGGTTTATTGGACGTGCCAATCACTAAGAAGAGATTGGAATTCATTGCCCCCTTGGACAATTTCATCTGGGACCGCCGCTTAATCAAGCGCGTATTTGGATTCGAATATCGCTGGGAAATATACCATGTCCCGAGCAAACGGCATTACGCCCCTTACGCGATGCCAATCCTTTACGGGACCGATTTTATCGGTCAGATCGAACTGGCGGTCGACAAGAAGAACCGCGTCTTGATCGTCAAGAATGTTTGGCTCTCGAAAAAAGATGGGCTTCGTGGCATCAAAAAAGATTTGCTCAAGCAGTTGCGGCGGTTCCAAAAGTTCCACGGCTGCGCCTCGATGATTGATCTGGCCGGAGTAGTTAAATAATCGTTTGGATGGATTTCTAAACTAGGAGGATATGAAAATGTTGGAATACCCAGAAGCCCGCGTCTTGGCCGCTCAGATAAACAACAATCTGATTAACCGCCAGGTCATGAGCGTGGTCGTCAACCGTTCACCCCATAAGTTCGCCTGGTTCAAAGGCGATCCAAACGCTTACCCGGCTTTACTCCAGGGACGGTCAATCAAAGGAGCGACCGCCTTTGGCGGCATGGTCGAAATCGACTTTGACGGCGTGCTCTTGGTCATCGGCGACGGGACCAGTTTGACGTGGTACCCGAGCGACGCGGCGGTTCCGCCCAAGCATCAATTGCTTTTAGATCTCGACGATCGAAGCACGCTCGTCTGCTCGGTCCAAATGTACGGTGGCATCTGGGCTTTTCCAAAGGATACCTTTGAAAATCCCTACTACATTGGGGCTAAAAAGGGGATTCCGTTGACCGATCCGAGTTTTACCTATGAGCTTTTTGCCGATAAGGCCCGGTTATTTGGGAACCTCTCGCTCAAGGCGTTTTTGGCCACCGAACAACGCTTCGTCGGACTTGGTAACGGCGTCCTTCAAGATATCCTCTTCAAGGCCAAACTTCATCCCAAGGCCAAGGTCCCTACGCTTGATGATCCAAAACTGAAAGGGCTGTATCAAGCCATCGTCGACGAGATCAAGAGCATGATCAAGCTCGGGGGCCGCGTCGGCGAGACCGACTTGTTCAACCGTCACGGCGGTTATGTCACGATCGGATCGCGCTACGCGAATAAGGAAACCTGTCCCAATTGCCAGGCCTCTTTCGTTAAGGAACCTTATATGGGCGGAAGCATCTACTACTGCCCGAACTGCCAACCACTCGTCAAATAATCTTTCGACATCGTCATGGCGTCAGCCGCTTCGGCAGTCGAGGCCGCTTTTTCTCGTGACCAAATAACGATACCGCTAGTTTTTTCCATCGATTCTATATACAATTACCGCATAAGAGACGGAGCGTGAAGACACATGGCCAAACTGATTATCATAACGGGCGATCCCGCGGCGATGAAATCGACGATATCCAAACGGCTGTCGGCCGATTTGTCGATTGCCTCTTTCAATAAAGACGACATCAAGGAAATTCTCGGCGACGTGGTCGGTTTTTCCGACCGTCACGAAAACATCCGCCTTTCGAAAGCCACCTTCGCCGTCATGAAGGAAGCCGCCGAGCAACTATTGGCCCAAAACGCCTCGGTCATGATCGAAAGCAACTTCAAGCCTTACGAATTTGAATTATTGAAAGAGCTGCCGGAACTTAAGAAGCATCAAGTGTTGACGCTCGTCCTCTCGGGTGACCCCGAAGTCTTGTTCAAACGCTATCTCGAGCGGGAACCGAGCCGCCACTTCGTCCACAAGTCGGTCGCCTTCAATGACCTAGAATCATTCGCTAGGGCAATGATCGACTATCAGGATTCCGACTTCATCGGGACCGTCTTGAAGGTTGACACCTCTACGTTTGGTGAGGACGATTACCAGGCGATCCTGGCCTCGGTCCGCCGTTTCATTGATGAATAGACGCATTAAAGAAGATTTGATAACAACATAACTAGCGGAAACATCCAGTTAAGCCAAATTTTATAATTCAGCGATATGAATTTGCCCCAGTCATTAACCGCTTGACCGCGGCCATCATCCAAATAATGATAAACCACTTGAATTCACGGTTTTCAATCGTGTCACAATTTTATGACATTTCACAAAATAGTATAAATATGTGAAAATGCATTGATGATAACGCAGCATTAAGACATAATGTTTACATGGGGGGTGATTGCGATGACGATTGAAGAAAGACTATTGCTACTAAAAGACAAGCCATCCATTAATCGAGACGAATTATACCAACTAATCAGACAACAGCATCCAAACTACAAGGACGCTTCGCTACGATGGGTGATTTATGGCCTGGTAAAAAAAGGCCTAGTAAGCAAGATAAACCATAACCAATATCTGATTGGGCGCGCGAATATTTTTCGTCAAAAGAATTCCAGCGACCAAAGAAACCGGATTGTCGACTACTTGAATAAAAAATATCCAAACATCAGAATAGCGGTATATGAATCAACCCTATTAAATGAGTGGGTGAATCACCAAATAGCGAGAAATCTCATCTTCGTCGAAACCGAAAAATATTTCATGAACGACGTTTTCAGATCAATATATGAAAAGTTCGCCGGCAAGGCAATCCTGAATCCCAACAAAGAAGACTTGAATATGTATAATGACGAACTCGTTATCGTGAAGCCGCTCGCCAGCCAAGCGCCAATCAATCAGAAAACCCGAGAAATTAAAATAGAAAAGCTTATCGTCGATTTATACACAAAAGACTTAATTAACGAGTTTATCAGCGAAGACGAGAAAGAGGATGTCATCCAAGACATCTTCAAAAAGTATCTCGTGAATCAAAAAACAATTTTTGCGTACGCCAAAAGAAGAAACAACACCGATTTATTGAAAAAGATCCTGTCGAGTTACGAACTTGGTTCATCGTCATGATTCTAAAAGAGAGCTCTTCAATGAGTTTTTGATATCCCATAAATTAAGATGCATTATTCAAGGGTCGTTAAATCGCATTAAGAATACAATAGTGCCGAAAGGAGCAAGCCATGGATTGGCTGTCCCGGATGAACCATGTCCTCGATTACATCGAGGATCACCTCAAAGACGCGATCGACTATGAGGCCATCGCCCGGATTTCGTGCACGTCGGGCGACCTCTTCCAACGGATGTTCTCGAATTTCACCGGGGTTTCCCTCGGCGAATACGTCCGCCGCCGCCGCTTGTCGGAAGCCGCCTTGGCCCTGGCCGAACAAAACTCCTCGGTCACCGACGTGGCCCTGGCTTACGGCTACGACTCGCCCGATGCCTTCGCCTATGCCTTCAAGAAGCAGCATGGCATCGCGCCCTCCGAGGCCAAGAAAAACGGCGTCACCCTGGCCGGCTACCCCAAACTATCTTTTCAAATCATCGTGAAAGGGAACGAACCAATGAAATACCGCATCGTCGAAAAAGTTTCATTCAAAGTCGTCGGCCAAAGCATCGTCACGAGCCAAGAGAAGAACCTGGCCGAAAACGTGATCCCGAACTTTTGGGCTGACGCCCACACCAACGGATTGGTCGCAAAGATCTGCCCGTTCAGCCTCGAGGAAGCCCTCTTGGGCGTCTGTTACGACGGGACACCCGACGGGACCTTCTCCTACTTGATTGGGGTGGTGTCCTCGGAAACCGCCAAGGACCTCCAAACGATCAAAATCCCGAAAGCCACCTGGGCCGTCTTCGAATCGGTCGGCCCGATGCCGAAGGCAATCCAAGACGTTTGGAAGAAAGTCTATCAGGAGTTCTTGCCATCGAGCGGCTACGAACATGCCCCGATGGCCGACTTCGAACGTTATCCGCCCGGCGATACGAGCGATCCGAATTATCGCTGCGAAGTTTGGATCCCAATCGTCAAGAAAGCCTAACGTCAAGAGGCTGACGACCGTCCGAGAGGACGGTTTTTCTTTTTTCGGCCTTTCGTTATATCTTGGTGGATTATGTATTACTATTATCGAAGGGGGATCCCCTATGCGCGACATCAGCGAATACTATCGGCGCAGGAACTTGGACTCGGAACTACCCGAGGCCTTGGGCTTGCTCGAATGGCTCGAGGGTCGACACGGCCAACTCGACGAAGTCGACTGCAATAAAATCGACCGCATGATGGCCGACCTCGTGAACCATGAAAAGAATACCGTCAAGAACATCGTCTATTTGATGCGCTATTACCTGATGGCCAAACGAAACGACATCTATATCCATTTGACCCGCTATACCGGGTTTCTCGACGTGATTGAGAACATTTTATTGCGATTGAAAGAACGCGTTCCTTTAAAGACATATGAGCAAATTACCGAAGGGTTCGTCCTTCCGGTCCTCGGGACGGCGCCCAAAGCTTTGCCCGAATATATTGTTCAATTGATGAATCGGTTCCAGCGGCACCTTAATGAAAACCTCATCGCCGAAGTGCTGGCCGGCAACAACCACGGGATTCCCGAACGGGCTTTTGCTTCCGAAAAAGCCGCTTATGAGGCCGCTCCGGATTTAGAAACCTATCTTAAGGACCTCCATGCCTGCAAGGTGGCCGAGCTTGAGGATTACATGCGCCAAGGCAAGGTCTGGTTTGAACAGGCCATCACCCAAGAAGTGGTCGATTTCGTCAAAGGCAACCAGGAAGTGCTCTCGGCCCGGCTTGTTGGCGATAAGCTTTACCTCACCAAGATTCCCTATGACACCAAAGCCTATCTCGAGGCGAAAACCTTGGACGAGAAGAAATACTACGGCTGCCACTGCCCATTTGCCCGCGAGGCCATCGGCAAAGTGCCCGCGCTATTTTGCCATTGTAGCGGTGGCTTCACCAAATACCCATTCGACGTCATATTCAGCCAAGACTTGCCGGTCAAGTGTCTCGAAACGATCTTGGGCGGAAGCGACATCTGCCGCTTCGAAATCGATTTGTCGGCGGTCGACTACAAAGGGAAAAAGAACCAAAAGCACTCATCGAGAAAAGATTAAGGCTTTTGTCTATTAACAAGCGATCGATCGATAGCGTATTCTCATAGTATGAAAAACGATTTAACCGACCTCGTCATCCGCCAACCGGTTAAAGCCGACGCCGGACCCTTGCTCGAATATCTTAAAATCATCGGTGGGGAGTCCGATAACCTTTCGTTCGGGCCCGAAGGCCATCCGAATACGATCGAACAGGAAGAAACCTTCATCGAAGCCCTGGAGCGAAGCGAGACCCACCTCATGGTCGTGGCCGATTATGGCGGCGAGATCATCGGGGACGCCTCCTTATTCGGCTCGCCCCGCGAGCGGCTCCGCCATTCCTTGGAACTGGGTATCTCCGTCAAGAAAGCCTATTGGCACATGGGCGTGGCCACCCGCTTGCTTGAAGCCATCATCGACCGGGTTCGGGCGTTGCCCCACGTGATTCAAATCACCCTCGAAGTCAAAAGCGACAATGAGCGGGCCATCCGACTATATGAAAAATTTGGTTTCACGGTTACCGGCGTGCGGTCCAAAAGGATGCACATCAAAGGGGTTTATTACGACACGATTTTGATGGTCAAACCACTGAAGTGATTTTCTTTTTGATGACAAAAGAAAGGCAAATCCAATGCGGATTTGCTTTTTATTTAAGCGAAAGCCGCATTACGAGCGTTTGGTCGCCGGGGCTTATTTCCCGATAGCCGCGCTCGATGTACATGTTGTAGGTGCCCCGGTAACGTTGGGGGCCGACGGCTTCTCCGGGCGTTGGAAGCGAAAGCATGGATTCATATCCTTGATGGCGATAGTAGTCGATGGCTTCATCCAATAACCGCCGGGCCAAACCTTGGCCTCGATAGTCTTTTTCAATCAAAAAGCAAATCGACAAGGCGACCTTGCCCGATTCTTTATATGGTTCGAGGAGCGGGGCCAGCCGGACGTAAGCCCCCATGTCGTTGACGTTGAGCCAGCCGACCGGCCGCGCGCCGTCGTAGGCCAGGAATCCGGTCAAGAGCCCGTCTTCGAATGTTTTCTTCAACAGTCCCTTTTTATCGTCTTTGGTCATCGTCACCCATTCGGGATAGGACAGCTTGGAATGATAATACAAGCAATAGCAGCCCTGCCACTGGGGGGCGTGCTCAAACGAGACCGATTCGTGCAATTTGACGTAATCGGGGAACATGTCCAAGGTCAAACGCTTGATCGTGATCATGATGTCATCACCTCAATATCTCATCATATCGTAAATGCGGTCCAAAAACACGCGATCGGTTCATCGTGATAACCAAGCCCGGTATCGCTTATAATCTTTAAAGAGCGCACCGCATGAAAACATTATTATTCTTCGAAAACCAAAAGGCCATCAAGGTATCCGGCATCGGCCGAGCTATGCGCCACCAAAAACAAGCCCTGACCCTGGCCGGCGTCCCCTTCACGATGGACCCGAAGGAGCCCTACGACGTCGCCCACCTGAACACGATCTTTTTCCAAAGCCACGCCATCCTCAAGAGATGCCATCGAAAGGGAATCCCGGTCATCGTCCACGGACATTCGACCCTCGAGGATTTCAAGGATTCCTTCAAAGGCTACCAGCTGATGGCTTTGTGGTTCAACCACCAATTGCTGAAAATGTACCGCCAAGCCGATTTGATCATCACCCCGACCACCTACTCCAAGAAGCTGATTGACAATTACCGCCTCGGGGTGCCGGTCATTCCGATTTCAAACGGGATCGACCTCGATGAATACGCCTATGACGAAAAGAAGGTCCAAGCCTTCAAGGATTATTTCAAAATCACCAATCAGAAAGTGGTGATTGGGATCGGACTCTTGTTCGTCCGCAAGGGGATCCACGATTTCTTTGAAATCGCCCGGGCCCACCCCGAGGTCACCTTCATCTGGTTTGGTAACCTCCAAGCCGCCCTGATAAGCGACCGGGTCAAGAAAGCCATCAAGCACCGGCCGGCCAACGCCTTGATGCCGGGCTACATCGATAACGACATCATCAAAGGGGCGCTCCGCTACGCCGAATGCTTGATGTTCACCAGTTATGAAGAAACCGA
>JBAZHG010000016.1:0-19447 GCA_041652475.1 Bacilli bacterium | reverse complement strand
AGGCGATGATCTTTCGAGGGCGGCTGCTTTGGTGCATTGGTGCGGGGCGATTTCGACCACGGTGTTGATCCAGGAAGCCTCGACGTCGCCGCTGTATTTCTCCCGGACGTGTTTGTTGACGCCTTTGGCCAGTTCGACGCGGCGCCGACCCAATCCAAAGTAGAGCAGGATCCGGTAGATTTCCCCTTTTCGAAGTTCCGAGCAAAAGATGTCGTTGTCGGCCAGGTAGGATTGCTGATAAATGCCCTGGGACTTGTAGTAGTATTTAAAAAACATTTGAGTGAACCAGCTCGTCTTGCCGCTATACATCAAGTTTTGAAACCGTTTGCTGTCGATAAACCAAGCTAATGGTTGTTCGGCGTAGCCTTGCATGTCGGCAAAGATCTCTTGGGCGCGTCCGGGAGCCAGGGTTTCGTCATGGATCGTTTTCCCATCGACGACGATTTGAGCCCCGTTGATGCACACGTAATCGACTGGACGGTCGATTTTGGCGGCCGTCAATTCGGCGAATTCGCGGTTGCGGCTCGTGACGATAATGACGCGGTGTCCGGCGTCGACGAAATCGCGAATGAATTGAAGGTTGGCGCTCGAAATGAGCGTCTTCGTCCGCTTGGGATAAAATAATGTTCCGTCAAGATCAACTGCCAGGACTTTGGGCACGGGCATCCTCCGTTTAGATGTTTTATTTTATCATCATCGCGGCTTTTATGAAACAGCAAGCATAAAAAAAAGAGGGCAAAGCCCTCTCTCAACCCCGGTTAAAGGTTTATTTTGTTTTCGGCTTGGATGATGCCGTAACCTCCGTCATTGCGGCGGTACAAGACGCTGACCAGCATATCCTCGGCATCAAGATACATGAAGAACTGGTGGCCGAGCGCTTCCATGCGGGTGATGGCTTCTTCGACCGGCATCGGTTCGAGGAAGATCGACTTCAAGCGGACGATTTGGTCGGACACCGGCTCGGTGTCGTCGGCTTCGATGTTCGACAGGATCATCGATTGGGCGAGGCTCGGGTGGTTGCGGCGGTCAAGACGCGTCTTCAGTTTGCGCATCTGGCCTTCCAATTTGTCAATGGCGAGATCGACGGCGGCATACAGATCGTCATGATTGACTTCGGCGCGGAAATCCATCATCTTCGTATAGATCGTCACTTCGACTTTAGCGCCGGTTTTGTAGGAGCGGACCAGGGCGCGGCACAGGACATCGTCCGTAATCACAAAGTACTTGTCCATCCGCGAAAGCTTTTTGCGTATCGCGTGGTCAATCGCTGCGGTTACTTCAATGTTCTTACCAACGATTTGGTATTTCATATCCATAATCCTTTCTAATGTATGTATGTCACAACCTTATCTTTATTTTGCCACAAACGAGGGCCAAGTTAAAAGTGATTCGCGTCGTTTGCGCGGTATTTTTGCAGTTCTTCTTTCAAACGTTCGACTTGGTCGAGCCGCTCCCAGGGCAAATCGAGATCGTTGCGTCCGATATGGCCGTAGGAGGCCAGGTCTTGGTAGCGGAAACCCGGACGCTGGAGTCCGAACGCTTTGATGATGGCGCCTGGACGGCAATCGAAGCAGCGTTTGATGATTGTAAGAATCATGCGGTCGGTTACCCCGGGGGCCCGCGTCTTGTAAGTGAAAATGGCGTAGCTGATCGGCTCGACCATCCCGATACCGTACGACAATTGGATTTCGAGGCGCCGGGCATAGCCGGCGGCCACCAGGTTCTTGGCGATGTAGCGGGCCATGTAGGCGGCCGAGCGGTCAACCTTGGTCGCGTCTTTGCCCGAGAAGGCCCCGCCGCCGTGACGGGCCGCTCCGCCGTAGGTGTCGACGATGATCTTGCGGCCGGTCAAGCCGGTGTCGGACCGGGGACCGCCGTTTACGAAAGTGCCGCTGTCGTTGACGTAATACTTGAAATCGATATTCATATTGAAGGATTTGACGACCGGAATCATGATCTGGTCATGAACGAAGCGTTTGAAAGCCGGGACGTCGATGTCGGGGTCGTGTTGCACCGCCATGACGATGGTGTCGACGCGGATCGCCTTCGGATTGGTGTAATCAACCGTCACTTGCGATTTCATGTCCGGACGCGCATGGGGGAAACGTCCTTCCTTGCGCATGGCGGAAGCCACCCGCATCAGCTTGTGGGCGATGACGATGGCAAGTGGCATGTAATTGCGGTCCTCGGTCGTCGCGTAGCCAAACATGATGCCCTGGTCGCCGGCCCCCGTCATCAATGGATCGACCGCGGCCACGACATTATTGATCTCGACGCTTTGGGGGTTGATCAAGACCTCGACCCGGGCTTCGTCGGCGCTGAAACCGAGCCTCGGGTCGGTATACCCGATTTCGCGGATGACCTTGCGGGCGATGGCTTCATAGTCGGGCACGGCCACGCCGGGCGCTAAACTCACTTGGCCGCCGATGGTCAGATGCTGTTCGCTGGCGTAACATTCGACCGCCACGTGGGCGTTCGGGTCCAAAGCCAGGCAGGCGTCCAGCACGGCGTCGCTGACTTGATCGCAAATTTTGTCGGGATGTCCTTCGGACACCGACTCGCTGGTAAATAGGATTTGTTCGTCCATAGATCCTCCTTATGAAATAAAAGACTTCCCACGGCGGAAAGTCTCGAGTAACCATCCAGCCATATCGTTCGAAGTGGGCTTCGCTTGGAATCAGCACTTACTATTACTATTTAGTAATAGAGTTGCTACAACGTTTTTGCATTCCGATGACGTTGTTCTTGATATGGAATTGGTAATATTATTGGGTCAACGCTGATGAAAGTCAATTAGAAATCAAACAAGATCTCGCCGTAGACTTCCCCGCTCAACCCAGCGGCGTTGGCTTCGTCGGTGTCGATGTGCATCGTTAAGTTGAAATCGCTCCGAACCCGGACGGTCACATCGCCGAAAATCAAGCTCCGATCGGCAGATTTGACCTTGACGGCGACCACCTGCTTGTCCTTGACCCCGTAATAAGCGGCTTCCTCCGGCGACATGTGGATATGCCGTTTGGCGATGATGACCCCTTCTGGAATCACGATTTCGCCCAAGGGACCGCGGATGGTAATCGGGGTTGAATTCTTGATGTCGCCTGATTCGCGGACCGGGGGGGTCACTCCCAGGGCGCGGGCGTCGGTGGCCGAAACCTCGACTTGGGTCGCGCTGCGCGTCGGGCCTAAGACGACGATGTTTTTGATGCTCGATTTGGGTCCGATCACTTCAAGGCGCAAGTCCGAGACGAATTGACTCGGGATTGAAAGCGGCCGTTTGAATGGCAGGACGTAGCCTTTGCCGCACAGGCGTTCCATGTCGGCCGGGCTTAAATGGATGTGCCGGGCACTCGTTTCCACAGGGATTGGGTTCATAAGTTATTACCTCGTTATTTGATAAAATTATACTATATTTTACTAAGTGATTTCACGCAATTCGCCCAAAGATAGGCCGACCATTTCGGAAAGCGCCGGCGCAGGCGGTAGCGCTTCGTTTTGGTGGTGATTTCAAATACGTCTTTATACTGGACTTGGCTAGCGATGATGTCCTCGATCCGAATGCAAACGAGGTCTTGATCCTTGATGTGGAGCTCAAGGCGATCGGTATACAAACGGGCGCTGGCCGGTACTTCTTCAATTCCGAAGTATTGCTCGCCAGCGACCATGGCCGCGGTCCCTCCCGATAAGGTGAATAGGTGCGCGCCTAACGGCGCCTCATGGATTTTAGCTTCAAGTTCTTGCTTCTGCCAGCGGTCCCAATCGTCCGGGCGGATGAAATAGGTTTCGGGCTCGGTGTTCAACAAGAGGTGCTGGTCGACGGTTCCCGTCAATCCGCAGCTGGTGCAGACAAAGTGGTTGCCTCGGCTGACCAAGGTTTCGTACTGGCGGCAGCGTGGGCATAGGTATAAGCCTAGCTCAAGCCATTCGGCGCGCCGTCGGCCCCACAAGCGGACAGGGCTGGCCATCTGGTCCTCGTAAGCGGATACCGTTATTCCTTTGACGATGCGCTCAAGCAAGTAGGTCAAATCCATGGCCTTGACTTCAGAGGCCGGAATCACGTCGCTGACTTCGAAGGTGATACGGCTATGATGAGCCAAGTTGCTCCATCGAGGGGCGCGCAGGTGCGCCCCATGGACCCGGGTCAGCACGATCGGAGCCCCGAGAAACTTGGCCATCTTGGCAATCGAAGGATCGATTGGCAAGGTTCCTCCAAACATGTCGATATCGCCCTCGGGAAAAACGCTGACGCTTTGCCCGCTTCCTAGCAATCGCTTGAAGGTCAGAATCGGTTCCATGTCGGAACTGTCGCGGCCGCGTTTGACTTGGCCCAGGAAGTCGCCGAATATCCAGGCGTATTCCTTGTTTTTAAAGACTTCGTCATGGACGATGAAATGCGGAAAGCGCGAATAAAACATGATGCAATGGTAGAAACCGTCCCAATTGGTGTGGTGGTTTCCAATCGAAAAGAAGGGTTCTTTCGGAATTTGGTGCCCATTCCGTTTAAAATGGACGTTTTGGAACAAGTGAAAATACAAAAAAAGGAATGGTTTCAACAATCCGTATAAGAAGAAATACGAATACCAACGGGCACCCGGAAGTTTTTTATTCTTCTTGGTCATAATAACGCTGGATGATCGCCTCATAACGATCGATGGCTTGATCGATGATGATGTCCCAGTTCATCGGTACCGTCGTCTTCGCCGCTTCCCCAACCGTTTTAAGCTCCTCGGGGTGGGTGAACAAGTAGACGATGCGCTGAGCCATCCGCTCGACGTTTTCCTTTTCGGCGAAACCCGAGATGTTGTCGACGATGATCTCGGCGCTGTGGCTGCCACGCACGAGCAGGCTCGGCAAGCCGACCGAAGCGGCCTCCCGGATCACGAGCGGGGCGTTGTCATAAACCGACGGGAAAAAGAACAAATCGCTGGCGGCGTAGATGCCGGCTAATAGCAAGCGATCCTTGATGATACCCTTGAAACTGACCCGTCCGGACAGGCCCAATGATTCGGTGTACTTGCGAACCATCTTTTCATGGCCGCCCTCGCCGACGAAAATCATGTGGTATTTGAACTTCATAGCGTCAAGTTGCCGCAGGACGTCCAGGAGGAATTTGAGGTTTTTTTGCCAGATCAAATGGCCGACGAAGAGCAGGTTGGCCTCCCCTTCGGCGAGCCCCAAAAACTGCCTGGCTTGCTGCTTATAGGATTCCAGGTCTGGTGGGACGACGAAGTCGGTGCCATTCGGCATCACGTTAATCTCGCCCCGATAGCCATAATTTCTCAAGGTGGTGGCCGTCTTGGTGGATACGGCCCATACTTCGTCGACTTTATGGTAGAACCGGACGATGTTCCCGATTGCCCATTGCGAAATGGTTTTCGAATGGCTGAATTGATAGAAATCCTCATAGTATTTGCTATGGAAGGTCGTCATGATCGGGATGTTGTTCGCATGGGCATGTTTCAAGGCTTTGTGGGCGATCATGAACGGGGCGTGGGTATGATAAATCAACGGCCCCTCATAGGCCAAGGCCTGTTTGATGGCTTTGGTGAACGGGAATAACCCGAGGGCATACTCTTGCCGGGGTAACCGGAACGAGGGCACGTGATAAACCGGGTAAGGCAAGCGTTCGCTTGGGCTCTTGTAAGTTGGGGCAATGACGATTGGTTCATAACCTCGGACGAGGAGCCGCCGGGCATAGGCGTCGACGGTTCGCACCACCCCGTCGATCATCGGGAAAAAGTTGTCGGTGAACAAGACGACGCGGGTCGGTAGGCCAAAATCCGGACGTCGGTGCCGACGATGTTCCCGGCGCCGATTGACGCCCAGGTAAAAAGTCAAAACCAAGCCTAGTATCAAATAAATGTAGAAAGTCAAAAACCGCCAGGCGAACAGGGCCCAGAATAAATACCGGGCTTCCATGAAGGTGGCGAATACGGTCGAAAAGGAGAACTCGATGGCCCCGGCGTTACCCACCGTCGGGATGAAGGCCACGGCGATGCTGGCATAAGTTACCATCGATACGGCATTCATATAAGTCAAAGGCACGCCGTTATTCGGCAAGAGGGCGGTCATCGGGTAGGCTTTCAGAATAAAGAACGGTATCGACACGAGGGCAAGTTGTGACACGAAGGCGAGCAAAATCACCGCCAAAACCTGCTTCTTCATCGTTTTGAAGAAAGCAAATGCCGCGCGATACTTTCGGAAAGCTTCTTGGGTGACCTTGATGTATTGGTCGCGCCGTTTTAAAAATTTCAAACGGGTCAAGATGCCGACGACGGCTTTTTCAAAGACGGGAAACCACGACATTGAAATGCCGACTACCGGCATCAAACATGTGAAAAACAAACCAAAATATGCGGCGATTCGCACCCATGAAACAACGACGTTTTGAAAGAATATAACGGCCACGAGACCGATGATAAGCATCCCGAGGCGCATGGCGAACAAGTCGATCATCGGGATGAAAGTGGCTAGTCCGAACGGGACTTTTTTCTTGCGCATGTAGACCATGGTCACCGGTTGGCCACCGAGACCGAGTGGCGTGATCAAGACGTAATATTTGCTCAGTAACGAATAGCGATAGGAATCCTGCAAAGTGGCCCTTGGTTGTTTTGGTTTCAAGAGGAGATGAATCCGCAAGGCCCCGGTCAGCAAGATGACGACCAGGCAGGCGAGGGCTCCCACCATCCAATACCAACTCGAGAGCCAGACGCTCGAGGCTTCAATCAACTGGGCGAGGTCAATCGTGGCCAAATCGCGCCGCAAAGCCAAAAAGGACACGGCGATGCCGGCTAAGATCGAGAGGATCAAAACGAGCGCGGTAAGGATTTTGCTGCGGCGCCCGCCATTCGGTTTCACATTGTCGATATTCGTGCCTTGTTCGTCCATTTTATTTATTATATCACCGCCACTCAAATGGCTAAAAAACACTTTTAGCGCAAAAACAGTTTTGTATGGTTTCGTCTTGGAAAGAAAACTATAATATTTGAGTCAGGAGGCTCGCTTATGGAAAAAGAGACCTTAACCTTGGAACAACTGCTCCACTGCATCCATGCCAAGGACGTGCCCGCCCTGCGACAGTTGTTTGAAACCTACGAGCCGGTCGACGTCGCCGAAATATGCGACGAAATCGACGAGGTGGCCGATTTATTATTCATTTTCAAGACGGTGAAAAGCGATTACACCTCCGAGCTTTTTGCCTATTTGACCGACGATCAACAAGCCAAACTGATAAATCTTTTTAATGATAAGCAATTGATGGAACTCATCCAAAGCTCCTATACCGACGACATCGTCGACTTCCTGATCGACATGCCAGCCAACCTCGTCAGCCGCGTCCTCAACGTGTCCGACAAGACGACCCGCGCCGAAATCAACAGCCTGCTCAATTACAAAGAAGGTACAGCCGGCAGCATCATGACGACCGAATACGTTTTGTTTCCGAACAATTTCACGGTCGCCGATGCCTTGGCCCGCATCCGGGCCGTCGGGCGCGACAAAGAAACGATTGCCACCAGTTTTGTCGTCGACGATAAGCGCATTTTGATCGGCGTCGTTTACATTGACGATTTGATTTACTCCGAGCCCGAGACCAAAATCATCGACATCATGAACCGGGACTTCATCGTGACCACGGTGAACGCCGACCAGGAAGAAGTCGCCCAGCTCTTCAAACGGTATGACCTTAACGTCATGCCGGTCTTGAACGACGATCAACGGTTGATCGGCATCGTGACCATCGACGACGTGATGGATGTCATCGATAAGGAAGCGAGCGAAGACATCTTGAAGATGGCGGCCATCAATCCTTTGGAAGAATCATATACCAAATCGTCGGTGACGACCTTGGCGAAGAAATCGCTGCCTTGGCTTCTCGTCTTGATGATTCTTGGCGCTTTCTCGACCATTATTCTCAATCGTTTCGAACACGCCTTCGAACAAGTGGTGATCCTCTCGGCCTTCATTCCGGTACTGATGGATACCGGCGGAAATGCCGGCAATCAAAGTTCGACCCTCATCACTCGAGGAATCGCCTTGAAGGAAATTGATAAGCACGATTTTCGACATGTTCTTTTCAAGGAATTGCGCGTCGCTTTGTTGGTGGGCTTAGCCGTGGCTGCCTTCTCTTTCCTTTGGATTTTCGTTGAAATATCCACCGGTATTCTCGTCTATGACATCGGGGCCGCCGCTTTTACCGGCGCGTGGTTCCTCGCCATCTCAAAAATCGCCGGACTAGTTTCAGCCACGTTATTCTTTGCCATTTTGATTTCCAAGATGGTCGGGGGTTCGCTGCCCTTATTGGCCTTGGCCATCAAGAAAGACCCGGCCGTGATGTCAAGCCCGTTTGTGACTACCATCGTCGACGTGACTGCTTTATTAATCTACTTCTTCCTATCAAGTTACGTTTTCAATTTATTCTGACATTCGTTTAATTAAATCAGTAATTGAAATATTTATGCCTTTTGCTTATAATTAAGCACGCTGCAGGTATGGCGAAATTGGTAGACGCGTACGTTTGAGGGGCGTATAGGGTAACCTGTGAGAGTTCAAGTCTCTCTACCTGCACCATAAAAATAAATTATGCCGTTCTATACGGCATTTTTTTATACTTTTTGACTTAAATTTGGATAATGCGTGGACATCGACTTCTTCATCAATATCCACTAATGGAGACAGTGATTCTACCGAAGTGTCAGACAATTCCAGTTTTAGTTGCTCGGAAATTGTTCCGACAGTTTTTTTATCCGTCATGATCAAAGCCAAAGCACGTATATGGAAGTGGGTTCATCAATAGTTATTGATGTGATTCGACAACCTTAAAATAATACATCTACGATTGTTATAACGCTTTCCAATCCGACCATCTACAGCGAAAGTAGTGATACATAACTACTAGCAGTAGTAATTCCTTTCATCATATATATCGTTTAGAAAGATAGTGCTATCATAATCTAGTTAGATTATATGTTGAAAACTAATATGAAAGATCGCAAAAGAAATCTTGTCTTTGGTTGGATTGCCGTCGGCATTACTCTTATAGTTACCTCGTTGTGGACATATTGGGGGAGTATCGAAAATTTTCATGAAGGTTGGTATTCAGAGTCGCTATTTGAAAATATCTTTATGTTTCTTTTTCAGTATTTGCTCGTCGTCATCATATTAATTGCCCTAGCCTTAACTTCTTTAAAATGGAAATTGCCCGGCGCGATTCTTCATCTTGTCCTAGCCGGTTTCTCTATTTGGTTCTTCTATGATGCTCATTTCGTCGTATTATGGCTGATGATTGTTTTGCCAATCCTTGTATTAGGCGTCCTTTATTATTTTGGAAACCCCAAACCGCTTAAATTAGCCAAATCGTTGATTATCAGCATTCCACTGGTGATATTAATCGTTATATCGATACCTCAAGGCATTAAAGTCGGGCAACGTGTCAATGACAATGATTTTGGTCTACGAATCGTGGAAGGGAATGGCGTGACGTTAGCTTGGGCTCCTCGCGGAGTGGGTTGGCCCGATGAAGGCGGCACTTGGTTTACGGCGACTCAAACCTGCCGTTATCTTTCTGAAGATGGGACAACTTTAATGGAAGAGGAGCAAAATGTCTGGCGCTTGCCATCCATTGATGAAGCGGTCAGATCCATGATGCTTCATGGAGAAAACGCCGGTGGTGTTTGGGATGAAGACGCCAAAGTGGCCGTCTATGAGAAAACGCCGGACAAAGAAACACCACTCTGGAATGTCCATTCTCCCGTCATCTATTATTGGACTTCCCAAACAGATGAAGCGAATGAGCAAAGAGCTTATATCATTGTTTACCATGGCGGCGTATATACGAAAACCAAGGCCGACGGACCAAATTACCTTAGCTTTCGTGCGGTAAAAAATGTCTAGCACGCATTTAAACAATTATTGATGCATATATGCAAACATTAAAAAACTTGCCTGAGAAATCTCTCTGCCTGCACCACTCGATTTAATCTTACCCAAAAGTTCTCCTTATATTACTCGAGCCGAGTAATCGAGGTCTAACTTTTTGGGGTAGGTTCAGTGAATCACTGCGTTTCGAGCGCACTTTTTTAAACCCATGATTCATGAAATGAAAGAATGGTCACCAACGTCCTCATTTGAAGTTTTTATGACTTTGTGATAGATTATCTTCATTGCCTGCAAACCCACACATGAACAAATTCAAGTCTTGGTTAGAAACTTATTCTTACATTCCGGTCGCCGTTTTATTCGTGGGATTAGCCATCTACCTGCGGTTGACCAATTTGAGTCACCCCTCCGGGGATTACAACCAGTTTCTTCAACCGTGGATGGAACAGATCGTCGCCAACGGCGGTTGGGCGTCTTTAGGCGTCTCCATCGGCGATTATTCGCCACCTTATGTTTTAATATTGACGTGGCTGTCCTATTTTCCCAAACCGGATTCGACTTACCCCTATGTGTATGTGATCAAATACGTCTCGGTCTTCTTCGACGTCGTCATGGCCGTCGGCGTTTTCTTTTTGGTCGCCACTTTGCTAAAAAGCGACAAGGAACGGTTCTGGAAGGCCACTCTGGCCGGCACCGTCACCTTGTACTTGCCGACCATCTTCTTGAACAGCGCCATCTGGGGCCAGGCCGATTCGATCTATACCGCTTTCATCATCTGGTCGCTATACCTTTTCGCCAAGGACAAACACCTGTGGGCCATGGTCGTTTACGGGGTGGCGTTCAGCTTCAAACTCCAAGCCATCTTCGTGGTGCCGTTCTTGATTATGATGTACGTCTTGAATCGCCCCAAGCAACTGTGGCACTTTCTTGTGATTCCGGTGGTTTATTTCGTCTTTTGCATTCCGGCGCTATTTTACGGCCGCTCACTCGAAAGCTTGGCCATGATCTATTTCAACCAAGCCGGTTCCTACAAGCGCTTGTCCTTGAACATGCCGAACCTCTATGTTTGGTTCCCGGGCGACATATACCGCTATAACCTTCTGGCTCCGCTAGGGTTTGGCATCTTCGCCCTCTTGATGGCGGTCGCCTTCTTTTTCTTGGTCAATAAGAAAATCCGGGTCCGCAAATTTTCGATCGTCGACATCGTCCTGTGGTCGGTCTTGATGGCGAATTTCTTCCTCCCGGCCATGCACGAACGCTACCTGTTCATCGCCGACGTGATGAGCTGGGTATATTACGTCATCAAAAAGAGGCACAAATATGTGCCTCTCATGATTAATCTCATCTCGCTGATCGCCTATTTCCCGTTTTTGTTCGGAATCGAGCCGATCCCGCATGAATATGCCGCCTTCGGGTACGCCGCCTTGTTGGCGCTCGTCACCCGGCAGGTATTCTTTGACCTAGAAGAAACCGAGAGGGCTCAAACGAGCCGCCTCGCTTAGTTACATCTTCCGATCGTCGATTCGGTCCAGAATCTGGTCGATTTTCTTCATGGTCCGGGCGATGGTTCCTTGCTTGAAGGGATTGGCCATCTTGGCTTTGCGGAGCAACTGGGTGAACGGGTACCGGCCCCCGAGTTGGCATAACCGGACATAACGTGACCAGGCTAGCGGCCGATCTTCGTGCATCAGCGCCAAAAATTGGAAAGCGACCACTTGGGCCAAAGTGTAATCGATGTAATAGAAAGGACTCGTGTAAATGTGGCTTTGCCGCATCCAGCGGGTGCCTTTTTCATAAATCGGGAATCCGCGGTATTTCTTGTATGGGGTGTACTTCTTTTCGATTTCCCGCCACTTGGCGCACCTTTCGGCGTGGGTCAGGGTCGGGTTTTCGTAGACGAAGTGCTGGAATTCGTCGACGCTTACGCCATAAGGCAGGAAGTTGATGGCGCCGACCAAATGGGCGTACAAGTATTTTTCCTTATCTTCTTTAAAGAATTTTTCCATCCAAGGCCAAGCAAAGAATTCCATGCTCATCGAGTGGATTTCGGCTTCTTCCATGGTTGGGTCCCGGTATTCGGGTATTTTGATTTTGCGCGAGCTGTAGCCTTGGAAGGCGTGGCCGATCTCATGGGTCAAAACGTCGACGTCACCCGAGGTGCCGTTGAAGTTCGAAAAGACGAACGGCATCTGGTACTTCGGGAAGTAGGTCATGTAACCGCCGCCTTGTTTGCCAGGCCGGGCTTCGAGGTCGAGCATGTGCAGGTCGACCATCTTGTCGAAGAATTGGCCAATGCTCTCGTCCATGTCGTGGTACATGTCTTGGGCGGCCTTGACGAGGTATTCCTTATCGCCTTTTGGGGTCGGGTTCCCGGAGGTGAAATTCAATGACAAATCATAGAAAAGCGGATTTTTGATCCCGATGCGCTCGGCTTGGCGCTTGACGAGGCGCTTGGATACCGGGACGATTGACCGTTTGACTTGGTCGCGATAGGACTTGACGTCCTTGGCCGACCAGTCGGTCCGGCCCATGCGGGCATAGGCTAGGGGGATGAAGTTCTCAAAACCGAGTTTCTTGGCCATCTTGTCGCGCAAGCCGACCAGTTCATCATAGATGCGCGCCAATTCCGTTTCATTGTCGGCAAACCACTTAGCGGTGGCTTTCGAGGCCCGCCGGCGCACGCTTCGATCGAGCGAATCGGCGAATTTTCCCATTTGGGAAAGGTTGTAGACCCCGCCGTCAAAGGGGATCTGGGCCGAAGCCAAGAGTTTCGAGTATTGGCTCGTCAGTTTGTTTTCTTTTTGGAGCTCTTCGATGATCTTCGGATCGAAGGTTTTTAAACTGAGTTCGATTTTTTGGAACAGGAACTCGCCCAGGAGCTTTTCGAGTTCGGGGCGGAACTTCGAGCTCACGAGGGCTTTCTGGTATTGGTTGTAAAGGGCTTGGAACAGCGGTCCCATCTCGTCAATGGCGTCTTGGGCTTTTTGATAGGCCTCGACTCGGGTGTCCTGGGTATAACGGACGCTGATGACGGTGAACTGGGTGGCCACTTCATCGGTCAATTTAATAATCCGATCGACGACTTTCTTCTGTTCTTTGCCCGAACCGGCCTTATGGAAATCCGAGAGCAGTTCTTTGAACTGAGCTTCGACTTTCTTGATGTCGGGGATGATCAACGGGAATTGTTCTAGTTTCATAAATATCTCCTTTGTATTTATTTGATTATAAGGCTGGGTTCGTTCATTTCCGCGGGTTGCGGCAAGCCCAGGATCTCCAACATGGTCGGGGCGATGTTGCTCAATTTCCCGCATTTGGGCATCAATTTGACCCCGGGCAGGTTGACACCGAAAGGTACAAGGGAAGTCGTGTGGGCGGTGAAGGGCCGGCCGGCCGCGTCGAGAATCATCTCGGCATTGCCATGGTCGGCGGTGATCATCAAGGTGCCGCCGTGGGCGTCGATCCAATCGATGATGGAACCGACACAGGTATCGACTGTCTCCACGGCCTTGATAACGGCCGCTTCAATCGCGGTGTGGCCGACCATGTCGCAGTTGGCGAAGTTGATGATGACGACGTCGAGGTCGCCTTTATCCAGTTCGCGGATCAAGGCGTCGCGCACCTCATAGGCTGACATTTCCGGCTTGAGGTCGTAAGTGGAAACTTTTGGGCTGTTGACCAAGATGCGGCGGGAACCGGGTAGTTCTGGTCTCGTGATGCCGTCATAGTTGACGGTCCCGTCGAAGAAGAACGTCACGTGGGCGTATTTCTCGGTCTCGGCGATGCGCAGCTGCTTGAGTCCGTTCCTGGCGATGTAATCGCCGAAGGTGTTCGTTAACGAAGGGAGGACAAAGGCAATCGGTCCCTTGACCGAATCGGCGTATTTCATCGTCTGGACCAGGTGGATGTTCTTCAATTGGTGGGCTGGCACATAGGCTTTATAAAGCGGGGTGCCGTCGCTTTTGATGGGTGGGTTCTTATAGTATTCGGGATTGGTGAGAAGAGTCCCGATTTGAATCGCCCGGTCGGGGCGGAAATTCATGAAGATGATGGCGTCGTTATCCTGGATGCGACCATCAATCCCGGCTTGGTAATGAGGAATCAGGAATTCGTCGCTCGGGTCCTTGCCGGTGGTCGGGAGGTAGGCGTATTGGTCTTTGAAGTATTGGCGGTAATCGGTGAAGCTCGGCCCGTCTTGGTCGACCAAAACCCGGTAGTGGATGTCGACACGGTCGAGATTCTTGTCGCGGTCCATGCCCCAGTAGCGTCCGCCGATGGTGGCCAAGTGGCCAAAATTCAATTCATGGGTCAAATCGACGATTTGTTTGATGTAGGAAGCCCCGAGCTGCGGGTCGACGTCGCGGCCGTCCATGAAAGCGTGGATGAATACGTCGGGCAAACCGGCTTGGTGGGCCATCTTAATGGCGGCGAGGATGTGGGTGATGTGGCTGTGGACGCCCCCGTCGGAGACAAGACCCATGATATGAAGGCGGCTCTGGTGTTTCTTGGCGTGTTCGATCGCCCCGAGATAGACCGGGTTTTGGTAGAATGACCCGTCTTTGACGGCTTTGTTGATTAAGGTGAGCGATTGGTAGACGATGCGTCCGGCCCCGATATTCAAATGACCGACTTCGGAATTGCCCATTTGGCCTTCCGGCAAACCGACGGCCTCGCCGCTGGCTTCGATCTTGGTGCTTGGATAAATCGAAAAGAACCGGTCGATATTCGGCTTTTTGGCCTTGGCCACGCAGTTACCATAAGCGTCCTTGCGCAGGCCATAGCCGTCCATTATGCATAAAATTAGAGGTTTCTTCATAAATTATCTCCGATAAACATTATAGATACATCACGAGGTAAACTCGAATGATTTGCTACGTTATGAGGTCTTTTTCGGTATAATGGCGCATCCGGGCCACCCAACGGAACCAAAAGAAGTCCTTCCAGTAGTTGTAGCCGAGGGCGTCGGCGTTATAGATGTTGAGGGTGAAGCGGTATTGGCGGTCAATTTCGGCATAGCTCTCCTTAATGCCGACGTATTCCCGATGTTGAGCCAATCCGGAGTCGATTTCCCCATAATAGAACAATGCTTGGGCCGTCCGCATCAAGAACGACTTGATGACGGCACGCTCCTCGGGGGCGATGTTGGCGAGCGTTTCCTCGAATTTAGGCCGCGCCTGAATCATGAATTCGGGCGGGACGGCGATGCGCAATTGGACGAAGATCTTGCTGATGCGCCGCAATAGGTCATATTTTTGGGCGATCAAGACATCGATTGCTTCCAGATGTTTAGCCATGCGGCGGTCGTATTCCTTCATCTGGTAGATGTAGACAAAAACCCCGGCGACGTAGATCCCGAGAAAAATGAAAGCCACCAAGATGATGATTGCCCACCATGGCATCGAGGGAAACACCTTCTTTCAAGATATAAATTATACCATAGTCTTTTTCAGTATAAATTACTATAAATTGACTAATAACTACTAATTTGCTACTATTTTGACGAGGTAAACACCATGCCAAACCGTCCGATACTCGCGATACTCTACGACTTTGACAAAACCTTGTGCAGCGAGGACATGCAAAACTATTCATTGATCCCGGCCTTGGGGATGACCCCGGCCGAATTCTGGGGAGCCACCAACGACTTCACCAACAAGGAAGGCGTCGAACGGATCCTCTCGTACATGTACATGATGGTCAAGATTGCCAAAGAACGCAACATCAAACTGACTAAGGAATTTTTAACGAGCCTCGGCAAGGACATCCATTTCTTTGAAGGGGTGCCCCAATGGTTCAAACGCATCAACGATTTCGGCGACCAACACGGCGTCAAGGTCGAGCACTACATCGTTACGAGCGGCACTAAGGAAATCATCGAAGGCAGCGCCATCGCCAAGGAGTTCACGGCCATCTACGGCTGTGAATTCTATTTCGACGAAAAGACCGGAGAACCGATTTGGCCGAAGCTGGCCATCAACTACACCATGAAAACCCAATACTTCTTCCGCATCGCCAAAGGAGTGGTCCGCCAAATCGACGACCATCTTGTCAACGAAAGATCACGGGAGAAACGCATTCCCTATCGCAACATCATCTACATCGGCGACGGTTTGACGGACGTCCCGCCGATGATTTTGGTCAAGGAAAACGGCGGCAAGTCGATCGCCGTCTATTCTAAAGGCAACCAAGAACACGTCCGGCCATTGCTCGACGATGCTCGCGTCAATTACATCTGCCAGGCCGACTACCGTTCGGGCAGCGAACTCGACAAAGTCATCAAGTTGGTGATCCAGCAAGTGGCCGTCACCGAAGAGTTGATCAAAAAGGAAATCAACCAAACGATTAAATAATCGTATGGTTTTCCTCCATTGTTGTTAGAATTATAACGAGGCTTCTCAATGATTTTTGCTATTCTCCTTGCCGGAGGCAGCGGTTCCCGCCTGGCCGGAATCCCAACCCCGAAACAATATCTGAACCTCGGTGGCATGACCTTGCTTGAACGAGTCGCCGCCACTTTTTTGCACCATCAATCCGTCGATTGCCTCGTGGTGGTCGTCCCTCCATCTGACATCGAAAAAGTAAGTTTGATGTTCATTGAGTCCCGTAAGCCGGTCATGGTCGTTCCCGGGGGATCCTCGCGGCAAGCCTCGTCAAGATCCGGAGTATTCGCGTTACAAGATAACGCCGGCCCCGAGGACATCGTCTTGATCCATGACGCCGCCCGGGTTCTGGTCACCTCGGACGTCATCGATCGGGCCATTGCCGCGCTCGAAGGTGCCGACGCCGCCACGGCGGCCATCAAAGCCCAGGACACCTTGATGAAAGCAAGCTCTGATACGTCTGTCGGATCGACGATCGACCGCTCTGACATCATCATGGCTCAAACCCCGCAAGCCTTTCGCTACCGCGTGATCAAAACCGCCCATGAACGGGCTGTCGACCTCAAAGTTACCGATGACGTTTCATTGGTTCTTGGAACCGTGCCCGTCCGTTTTTTTCCCGGTTCGCCGCTGAACTTCAAAGTGACGACGAATGACGATTTGCTACTTTTAAAAGCCCTGATCGCTTCGGAGCCGCGCTCATGAACGCCCACGAACTCGGCGCGATCATCACCGGAACGGTGATTGAACTGGCGCCCTACGGAGCCTTCATTGAATGCGACAACGGCCAGAAGGGCTTGTTGCACATATCGGAAGTGTCGCGCCACTTCGTAGCCGCCATCGGCGACCGCGTCAAGCTCGGGCAGAAGCTTCGGCTCAAAGTCATCGCCATCGACCCGGGCAACAATTACCTGCGGCTGTCGCTTAAACAGTGCCCGGCCGTCCCAAGGGAAGCGAAGCGACCCCGAGTCCGCATCAAAATTCCGGATCAGGAAGTCAATTTCCAACCATTGGAAGAAGCCCTGCCAAAATGGATCGAAGCGGCGATGCAGAAAGATGAGGGAAACCATGAAACTGATTGAAACCTACCTGAATACCGAGATTGACTTTAAGTCCTATGTTGACAAAATAACGACAATTTTCAGCAACCTCAAGAACAAGAAAGGTTTGGGTTCCGATTACCTCGGCTGGAATCATTACCCCGAGACCTATGACCGCGAAGAATTGACTCGCCTCAAAGAGTCCGCCACTTACGTCCGGGACCATTTCGATGTCCTGGTCGTCTGCGGGATTGGGGGCTCGTACCTGGGAGCCCGAGCCGTCATCGAAGCCCTGAAAGGGACTTTTTTCCATGAGCGGCCGGAAATCATCTACCTCGGCCAAACCTTCTCGCCGACCTACACAGCCCAAGTGCTCGAGTACCTAAAAGACAAGAACTTCGCCATCAACGTCATTTCCAAGTCGGGAACCACCACCGAGACAGCGATTGCCTTTCGGCTATTGAAAACGCTGCTTGAAAGGAAATTGCCGCCGGAAGAAGCGCGCCAGGCCATCTACTGCACCACCGATAAAAACCAAGGGGCCCTGCGACAACTGGCCACGACGCAAGGCTACACCACCTTCACGCTTCCAAGCGACATCGGGGGCCGTTTTTCGGTATTGACCCCGGTCGGCCTCTTCCCGATCGCCTGCGCCGGGATCGATGTCGACGCCCTCCTTACGGGTGCCAAAAAAGCCCTGACCGATCTCGGGAAACCGGATCTTGAAAAGAACCCGGCCGGCCGTTATGCCGTGATCCGCCATGCCCTCTATCAAAAGCGCCACGTCGAGATGTTCATCACCTACGAACCCCAGTACGGGCAATTGGGTGAGTGGCTCAAGCAACTCTTCGGGGAATCGGAAGGCAAGGAAAGCAAAGGGTTATTGCCAACCTCAGCCTCGTTCTCGACCGACCTTCATAGCCTCGGCCAATTCATCCAAGAAGGTTCCTCGATTTTATTCGAGACGATCCTCTATGTCAAAAAGCCGCTCCTTGACGTGAACATCCCCTTGGCGACCTCTGATCTCGACGGGTTGAATTACCTCTCCGGACGCCCGCTTTCGTTTGTTAACGAGAAGGCTTTCTTCGGGACCTTGGAGGCCCACGTCACGACCGGACAGGTTCCCAACCTCGTCATCGAAATCGAAAAACTCGATGCCCATGAAATGGGTTATCTCCTCTACTTCTTCATGAAAACCTGCGCCATTTCGGCCTACTTGCTCGAGGTCAATCCCTTCAATCAGCCGGGAGTCGAAGTCTATAAGCGGAACATGTTCCGTTTGTTGGGAAAGAAGGGGTTCTAGGCCGCGTTTTTGACCCGGGAACGCCGTCGTTGTTTTTCATTGACTTAGATAGTCCCGTTTGCTATATTTATTTAGCACGTTGCGGGACCAGCGGATGTTTAGCTCAGTTGGGAGAGCATCGCCTTTACACGGCGGAGGTCGGGGGTTCAAGCCCCTCAACATCCACCATTCCGTCTCCGGCCTTCGTGGAGGAATAGCGAAGTGGCCAAACGCAGCTGACTGTAAATCAGTTCCCTCGGGTTCGGTGGTTCAAATCCACCTTCCTCCACCATTTTGTTGGGGTATAGCCAAGCGGTAAGGCACCAGACTTTGACTCTGGCATCTCCCTGGTTCGATCCCAGGTACCCCAGCCACTCCCGTTAGCTCAGCTGGTAGAGCACTTGACTTTTAATCAAGGGGTCACAAGTTCGAATCTTGTACGGGAGACCACTTCATAACTAAGCCCAGGTGGCGAAACAGGTAGACGCACAGGACTTAAAATCCTGCGGTGGCGACACCATGCCGGTTCAAGTCCGGCCCCGGGCACCAGCGATATAAAAAAATACCCCTGCGCATCCGATCGAACATTGATCGCATCAGGGGTTTTTATTTGAAAATCAAAGATTGAATATTATTTTTTTCTAAGGCTTTTTTTGATTTGCCTTAAGGCGGTCCGACGGATCTTTTTGATGATTATCGGTAGCAAGATGCCGATTGAAATCACAACCGCCGAACCGACGACGATCACGACGGTGTAATCTTTCTTCGGGGTTTCGACGATGAGTACGTCGATAGTCAATTCCGTGGTTTCGGTCACCGCTCCTTCGGTATAGGTGAAATCGACGGTATGGGGGCCCTCTGTACCAAAAATCAGA
>JBAZHG010000015.1:0-20123 GCA_041652475.1 Bacilli bacterium | reverse complement strand
ATACATCGATTCGAGCAGACCATGGGTCATGTTGCCGAGTCGGATGAAAAAGGTATCCTCGCGTGGGTCAAGACGCAGGATGTAATCAAGGTAATATCGGAATCGACACTGGTAGAAGGTTTTTATCCCGGTATAGGCCAAGACCATGGGGACATCCCCCAATCCGACGTCGAAATGCCGATAGCGATAATCGTAATCGCGGTAGGGTAGGTGATATCGGTCCTGATATGGGCCGATCAAGGCGCTCTCTTGATGATAAATTCGTTTTTGATCGAGGAGGGCGGCCAAGTGAAATTGTGCCCGAAGGCCGCCGTATTCGACCGGGTCGTGGTCCATCTCAACGACGTCGTATCCGAGTGTCTTAAACAGGGGGCTTGGATAATTGCCACTTTCGTTTCCGCTTGAAAAAGAAAGGTAAAGGTGCGACTGTTCCCGAAACAAATATTCCCATTGGCGCGCTTCGTTCTCGTTTTCTAGATCATAGGTCAATCGGCCGATGGCGGCTCGTTCAGAGGCGCTCAGGAAGCCGTGAGGAGTAACCACCCGCGGCGCAAAGCCTTGACCGGCTCCCAGGACGAACACGTGGTGACTGTCGATTGGATAGGGAGTATCGATTTGGTTGATGGCGTCTTGATAGCGGATGGTGTCGATTTTGCCCTTGAGCAGGCTCTCTTTCAAAAATTGCACCCGTTCTTGATGGTTTCCGGGGATGGCCGTGACCTCATTCAACGCCTCGATGACGGGATGTCGTTCGTCAAGTTCAAACCGGGACATGACGTCCGGGGCGACATCACGGGTGGCCCCTTCGGATTCAAAGAGCTCATAGGCATGTCTACCAAGCGGGGTGTCGAAATGGCAGTTCCGATCGGTAAAGTTGATTGGCAAATGGAAATACGGGGCCGCTAAGCGCAATTCGAAATCATAACTTGGGTCGGGACTCATGATTGAAATCTGGTTAAGGGGCGTCCCTTCATCGATCAAATGGCTGATTTGATTATAGACGTGGTGCACTTCCTCGCGGATGGAACCGAACTTGGTCACGGTCCGATGCGAAGACGCGCTTGATTGTTCATAATGCAAGGTCAGGCCCAAGCTTTCGGCGATGGTGGATAATTCGGGGTCGTGACTGTGATAGCCGATCACCCAGGCGCTTTTACCGGAAAATTGCTTTCTAAAAGATGAATCGTTTCGCAGCAACCCGTCTTTCTTCAGCGTTTGGAACAGCTTTTGCAGCATTTCGAGGCGCGGCGAGGCGGAAACGCTTTCTGGAAGAAAATACATCTCCTCAATCAACGTCTTGGCCCAGGTCAACGAACATTTTTGCCGGCGCATGATGGCAATCAAGGCTTCCTCGCCATAATCGAAAAACAAACCCCGCATCAGCCCTTCCTTGGTATAAAGACGTTGGGGGGCGCTTAATCCGGGTTTCCGATTCTTAAGGTAAGCCAGCTGGCATTGGGCCGGCAGAATAATCAGCGGGTAGGTTTCGGGGGTCAGGACGCTCATAAGCCAATTATAACCAATCGACCCGCCCTCTGCATCGATAATTTCTAATTATCGACGACTTGGTTTGAACATCCTCGTGGCGGCGACGGCTTGTTTCCAACCATCATAACGCTGGGTGACTTCAGCTGCCGGCATCTTCGGGGTAAAGGTTGAACGATAGGCGTGGATGGTTTTGATTTGCTCGAGCGAAGTCCAATACTTGATGGCCAGCCCGGCCAGATACGCTGCTCCCAAGGCCGTCGTTTCAAGACAGACCGGAATCTTGAGTTGATGCCCAAGCAAGTCGGCTTGGAATTGCATCAGGTAATTATTGGCGGTCGCCCCGCCGTCGACGACCAAAAACGGCAATTCAAGCCCGGCGTCGCCCTTCATGGCTTCAATCAAGTCCTTGCTTTGGAAGGCAATCGATTCGAGGGTGGCGCGGACGATATGGTATTTGGAAGTGTTGCGGGTCAACCCGAACATGGCCCCACGGGCTTCATTGTCCCAATAGGGCGTACCCAGACCGACGAAGGCCGGCACGACGTAAACCCCTTCCGAGTCGGACACCATGAGGGCGCTCCGCTCGCTATCGGAACTGTTCGCAATCAGTTTCAGTTGGTCGCGGAGCCACTGGACCGAGGCCCCGGCCACGAAGACCGATCCTTCGAGGGCATAGGTCCGCTTGCCGTCGAGCGACCAGGCGACCGTCGTCAAAAGCCCATGGGTCGACAAAATCGGTTCCGGGCCGATGTTCATCAGCATGAAACAACCGGTCCCATAAGTGTTTTTGATTTGACCGCGGTCAAAACAGGCATGGCCGAACAAAGCCGCTTGTTGGTCGCCGGCCACAGCCGTGATCGGCACTTTGACGTTAAAATATTTGGCCTCGCCGTACTTTCCCGAACAGCATTTGACTTCGGGAAGCATGGCCCGGGGTATCTTGAAAAGATCCAAAAGCTCACTATCCCATTCGTTAGTGAAGATATTATAAAGCATCGTCCTAGAAGCATTCGTGACGTCAGTGGCGTGGACTTCCCCGTTCGTAAGTTTGTAAAGAATCCAACTGTCGACGGTCCCGAACAACAGCTCTCCTTTTTGGGCGCGGGTTTCACCCTTGGTAGCCTCGAGGATGAACCGGATTTTCGAGGCGCTGAAGTATGGGTTGAGCAGCAAGCCGGTCTTGCGGTGAATCAGGTCTTTTTTGTCTTCGTAACGAGCGCATATGTCGGATGATTGACGCGACTGCCAAACGATGGCCGGATAAACCGGCATTCCGGTTTTGCGGTCCCATACAATCGTCGTTTCCCGTTGATTGGTAATCCCGATGGCGGCGATGTGGCGCATGCCGAGATTCGATTTAATCAAGGCCTCGTTGACGGTGGCACTGACGCTTGACCATATTTCGAGGGGATCTTGCTCGACCCAACCGGGATGTGGATAGGTGCAATGGACCTCCTCTTGAGCTTGGGCGATGATATGGGCCGCTTCATCGAAAATGATGGCGCGCGAGGACGTCGTTCCCTGGTCGATCGCGAGAATGTATTTTTTCATTGGTCCACCTTCTTGTCCTTGAATATCTTCGCAAATTCCTTGTCGTTTTTGCTGACCCGATAGGAGTCGCGGATCTTGGAAACCATTTTTTGACGGATGTGGACATCGAGGTCACATCGATTCATGTATTGGAGGAATTCCTGGCGGCGTTTGATGAAAATCTCCGCTAAAAGCCAGGCAATCGCCATGTAGACGTGATAGACGGGTTCATGATCATCTATGAGCGGCCATAGAATGTCGAGCGGCCCATCCTTGACCAAAAACACCAACGCTAGGACAAAACCGAACCGGCGAAGATATGGATAAGGCGACCGGGCGAATTCTGGTATCACTTTCCAAATCTCCCGTTTATCTTTTTGACTCAAGGTCACGGCCACGCTATCGACGTAGGACCAATCCTCGGCGCGGCGGAAATACTCGCGGTAGAAAGCCCACTTCTTCTCAAGCGGTTCTCGTCCATAGGCTACGATCAATCCCCGAAGGAGATTCAATTCATAATGGGTTTTGTAGTCGAAGCCCGACCAATCGATCGGAGCATCGGCCAACTCCCGGGCCAGTTCTCGTAACGGCCCCATGCGCAACCGAAGATAAAAAGAGACGGGTCGGGAAGCAGGGACGGCCCGCGCGATGAGCCGTTCATTGAGATCCGACACCGTCAAAATGGTATGGGTTTGCTGGGCCATAGACGATTAACGGGACTTGACGAGGCGTTCGATGTTGCCGAGTTCTTTGGGAATGTCGCTCGAGAGGTTCTCGGTTCCGGTCTTGGTGATCAAGACGTCGTCTTCGATGCGGACCCCGATTCCGAGTTCGGCGAAATATAGACCCGGTTCCACGGTGATGACGTGACCCGGTTCCAGAGGTAGTTCCCGAAGGGCGGCATCGTGGGTATCCAAACCCAAATGATGGGAAACATTATGATAATAATGTTGGACGATTTGGTCTTTGCTGGCGATTAGTCCGCGGTCGAGGCATTGGTTCGTCAAGAATTCGACCGCTTCCCGCTGGAGGTCGAGGAGGGTAATGCCCGGACGGGCGAAAGTTATGATGTGCTTATTGGCGGCCAAGACCGTCTCGTAGACTTCTTTTTGGAGCGAATTGAACGATCCCGAGGCCGGAAAGGTCCGGGTGATGTCGGCGCTATATCCATCGTAGCGGGCCCCAAGGTCGCATAGGACCAAGGCCCCGTCGGCGATTTTGTCTTTGGGATTGGGATAATGGAGGATAGTCGCGTTCGGGCCCGAGGCGATGATCGTGTCAAAGGCCGGTTCGACGTTAGCGAAATCCTTGATGGCGAAGCGGAATAAACCCTCGATTTGATGCTCGTAGAGTCGCGGTTTCAAGCGCTTGGCGATGTAATCGATGCCGAATCCGGTGATGCGGATTGCCTGCCGGATGGCGGCAATCTCGGGGTCGGATTTGATCATGCGGTCGGTAATGATTAGTTCGTAGGCGTTTTCAATCACCAGTTCGGGCCGAAGTCCGATCAGTTTGGCGCCATAATCGCGGGGATGCATGTATTGCGGCCCGACGACGAGGTCCGGCTCCAAGTCGAGATAAAACTGTTTGATGACCCCATAGGTCCCTTCGCCGGCCAGGACGGCCTCGAGTTTGACCCAGAGGTTCTTGGTCAATAAAATATCGTCGACGGCGCTGATTTGGCGCGCTTGCTCCAATGTTAGCAACCGGCCGGTCCACCGTTCTTTGCTCGGATCGGCTTCGTCGATGAACAAATAGGTCTTGACGAGGCTTTCTCCAGTCTTGATCATCAATAGGGCGGAATTCTCTTGGGTGATTCCGGTCAGGTATTCGAAGTTGCGGTTGCCGATGAAGGGATAGGTGGCGTCGGCGCTCGATTTGATGGCGCGGCCGGCAAACAAAAGCAAGCCGCTGTCCGGCAATAGCTTGGTGAGCAGATGTTCGCGTCTTTTTTTGAATTGACTGGCATCCATGAGCCTACTCCTTCGAAGAATGAGCAACCACGCGCCGATGGACCGTCGGCAAGCCAAGCGTCCAAGTTTCCGGTAAATGGGACCGATAGCGGTCCTGATCGTAGTCCGGCGCCAAAAGCGTGGCGTTTATTGTTTTATTATAATGGATATTTACGATTCTCGCACCCGTTTCCATGCAAAATCGATGGACGATTCCCATTTCTTCGAGCGGCCCTTCGATGTCGAACTCCGATTCGCTGACGACTTCGCCGAAAGAGGCGGCCGCCAAAGCCTGGACGCCAGCCGCCCTAAAAGCCTCGCGAAGACGTTTCGTGCCAAGTTTGCGGCCGCCAAAATAGCGGACGACGGCTAAATAGGCCAAATCGAGGTTGGCTTGGCGCAGTAGTATGCCCAAAGGAGCCCCAGCCGTACCTTGGGGTTCGCCGTCATCGTCTAAATGGGTTTGACCATCAATGACGTAAGCCGCGGGAATATGGCTGGCATCATAATAATCTTGTTTGAGTTTTCGTTTGATCGACCGGACGTCTTCCAGGGACATGATTGGAAAAACCAAACCGATAAAGCGCGAGCGCTCGCAGGTGATTTCGCTATGTCCGCCCTGGTCGATACCGGTCATGATAGCGTTTCGATGACCTGTTTGACCGCGGTTTCGATTTGCTCGAAGTAAACGGTTTCGAATTTGCCGGCGTCGATCAAGGCCGACAAATCGGGTCGGATCGGCAAACGCGCCAATAGGGGAATTTGATAACGGTCGGCAAGATCTTGGGCCGTGCTCGTCCCGAAAATCTCCATTCGTTGGTGACAATGATCACATTCGACGTAGGCCATGTTTTCAATCAACCCAAGAATCGGGATTCGGAGCATGGCCGACATCTTGACCGCTTTGGCGACGATGGTGGACACAAGCTTTTGGGGCGAGGTGACGATCACGAGACCGTCGACGGGAATCTTTTGGAACATTGTCAAGGCGATGTCGCCGGTACCCGGCGGCATGTCGATCAGGAGGTAATCGAGCTCATTCCACCACACGTCGGTGTAGAATTGGCGCACCAAGTCGCTGACGAGAGGCCCACGCCAAATGATCGGGTCTTCGCTCTGTTCGAGCAGCATGGCCGCCGACATGACTTGGATGTCGCCGCGGCTCATTTCGGGAAGAATCGCCCCGTCGCTGGTGGCGGCTTTGCCCGACAAGCCGAAAATCTTCGGGATTGAGGGCCCCAAGATGTCGGCGTCGAGAATTCCGACCCGGAAACCCTCGCGGGCCAAGTGGGTGGCCAAAAGGCCGGTGACTAGGCTTTTGCCGACCCCGCCTTTGCCCGACAAGACGGCGATGACGCGGCCGACTTTGGCTTTCGGGTTTAATTCAGCCTTTTCGAAAATGCTTTTGGAGTTGTCTACCATGGGTTATCAATGTCCGATCTATGAATATGTGTAATTGATCTTGTCGCCTTCGATTTCAAAGACGAAGTTGGCGCTATAGGGGTCGGGATTCAAGACGACGACGGCCATCTTGTCGATCCAGGCGTAAGTGGTGATCGCCGTCGAGAAGTCGTCGAAGTCGTCGTGCTGGGTGACTTCGGCGGCGTAGAATAGCTTGGCAATCAATGAATTTCCATCTTCGTCGTAATCGTCGAAGTTATAGGTGTTGTAGACGCCGGTGACGCCCGTGTTCGCCAAGGAGCCCATCTTGACGAAGTGGCCATGGAGACGGTCGACGTCGTCTTGGTCGAATGACCCGCCGAGGATGACGTCGATTTCGCCGAGGATGGACAAGGCCCCTTCGACGCCGTCGGCTTCCAGTGGATTGAGGTTGCCGTAATCGGCGGCGTAGAAATCGATTACGTCCGGGGCGACCGGGAGTACCTTGGGGTATTCTTCTTCGAAGATATCAGTGTAGAAACCGGCCGAGAGCTCGCTAATCAAATAGGCTCGGTCGACGATGGCTCCGAGGCCGTCGAGTTCATAGGTGTTTTCGATCAAAGCGCGGAATTGGCTTCCGAACCCGTCGATCGAAGTGGCGTCGGTTAAAGCGTTAAAGCTGATCAAGTCGACGATGTAGAGGTCGAGCCGTTCGGATTCGAACACGTAATCGAAGTCGGTCGTGAAGATCGTCTCCAGTTTCTCGCTCTTGGTGGTCTTATTGGATCCAACTGTCGTGAAATCGACGTATTTGGCGACGCCAGCCGAATCGAGAATGTTATGGAAGGCCAGCGAACGGGTCTTGTAGGATTCGCCGCTGACGTCGTTGCCGAATACCAGCGAGGCGTCGAACAGGTGGATGAGCGGTTCGGTCGTGTGGCCCAAGGTGATAAAGGAGCCAAGGTCAAAAGCCGGGCCCATGTCCTCGTAAGCGGCCCCGTCGTAGAATTCCGCGAGTAGATTCTCAATCAGTCCGCCTAAACCTGGTTCCGGCGGATTCAAGGCGGTGAAGTCGGTGTCCGAGTAATCCATGGTCGTCAAGTCGACGGTGAAATATTCGACCGGGGTCAAGTAGTAATCTTCGTTCGATTCGGTGTAGACGTCGAACGATATCGTTTCGAAGGCGTCGCGGACGAGGTCCGGGATCGCGTCAGCGGCGAGGTCGCTGTTGTTCAAGACGGCCAGGATCGCGCTGATGTCAAGCGGCGCTAAGTCGGACGGGACGATGGCCCCGGCTCCGGCCGAGAGGGGCAACACGCGCTTGATTTCCTTGAAGATGCGGAACAAGGCGTTGATTTCGCCGTTCAATCCGTCCCAAGTGGTCGTGTAGTGCTCGAGGCTCGCTCCGTAAAGCGATTCGTAATTGACCACGAGGTATTCGGCTTTTTCGGCCGCGTTTGCAAATTTGTAAACCATCCCGTCATAGTAATTGGGATTCGGGTTCATCGTGTCGTTGATCAAGGCGCTGAGCCCGGTGTCGTTCATCATTTTGATGATGATTTGCTCGAAGACGGTCGGGTCGTCGGCCGCGCCGCCGGGGACGCCTTCAATATGGAAGACGTGGCTTTCGAAGAGTGATTCAGCCAGGGCCTTGATGTTGTCAATGTCGTCGTTACCGATCGCGCTTAAGTTGGAATAGCTGGTCGCAGCGATGACTTTCGCGTCAGTGAAAATCGTCAGCAACTGGCTGATTTCCGAATCGTCGTAGGGCAAGTACTTGTCATCGACGAGCGGGTTGCCGTGATTGCCGCGATAATGGGTGTTGGCGTCGGCGAAGTCGACGCCGGCAATCGACATGTCCCCGGCTTCGAGCATCGTGGCGAACAAGTTCGGGATGGCCGGGTAGACGATTTCGGAATGATTCATGGCCAAGAGCATGTTCTCGACCGCCGAGAAATCGTTGGTGAGCAAGGTGGACAAGGTATCCGACGAACCGGCGTCGCTGAAGGACGTAAAGGTCAATCCCGAAGCGTCGAAGGCATCCAGGATGTCGATGAAACGGGTGATCTCGCCGGTAAAGACCGGGAGAGTCTGGTCTTTCCAGCCGTCGTCGGCCAAAGCGTCGGTCCCGGCAAAATCGTTGCCGATGCCGATAATATCTTGCTTCAAGGTCGGATCGCGGCCGATGTCTTCGTAAATGTATTCGTCAAGCTGCGAGGCGTCAATCAGCATCCAAATCATCTGTTCGAAGACGGTCAAATCGTCGGATAGACGATCGGCCTCGTCTCGGAGCGTATTAAAGATAACCGAGTCGTGGAGGGCATTGAGCAAGTCGTCGATGGTGATCGTATCCAGCTGCGTGTCGTCGAACGGGGTTCCGTCGTTGACGCCCAGGGCATCGATCAGGTCGAAGATGTCGAACAATTGGTCGAGTTCTTCTTGCCGTTCGCTGACGATGGGTATCGATTTGAGGTAAGCTGGGTTCGAATCGGCCAAGGAGACGCCGGATATCGAGAAGCCATCAGCGCTTAAAAGCTCTTCTAGCAAGTTCGGGTTGGCCGGCCAGGCGATTTTCGATTCGTTGATGCGGGCCATCAGCGTTTCGACTTTGGCTTTGCCCGCCGGGGTATCGATCAGGGTGTTGAATTCGCCCGACAACCCCGCCCCGCCCATGGCGTCGAAGTCGATGTCGGTGTCTTTCAAGGCCACGAGGATGTTCTTGACGGTGGCGATTTCCCCGGTGAGACCGGTCCAGCCGTCGATGGCCAAGGGATCGGTGCCGGCCAAATCGTTGCCGACGCCGATGATGTCGTCGCGCAATAGATTGGGACGAGCGGCCTCCAAGGCGTCGCTATAGATGTGGTCGATGAAATTGGTGACCGTGTACAGCATCTTGAAGGTTTGTTCGAACACGGTCAAATCGGTGGCGGCGTGGCTCTTGCCGTCTTGGAAAGTATTAAATACTTTTGAGTCGTGCAGATCGAGCAAAAGGGTGCTGATCGCGTCGCCGTCGACGGCGGCTAAAGTCAAGGGCGTGCCATCGGTCAAGCCGAGGTCGCTAATGCCTTCATAAACATCCAGCAACTGGGTGATTTCAGTTGCGCGTTCGTTTTTGTCGTCTTCGGTCCGGAAGTAATCGGTATTGGCATCGGTCAGGTCGACGCCGTCCATGGCGAAGGCCCCGGCCGTGAAGATCTCGTCAAACAGGTTCGGGATGGCCGGATGGGCCAGGCGCGAATCGTTAATCGAAAAGAGCAAGTTTTCGACTTTGGCGACACCGCCGGCTTCTCCAAGCAAAGTATTGAAGGAAGCGGCCCCGTCGGTGCCGAAATCGTCGAAGCTGAGTCCGGTGTCGATGAAGGTCGTCAAGAGCCCGGTGATAGCGGCGATTTCCCCGCCGGCGCCAATCCATTCGTCGGGATCCCCGCTTTCGGTGAAATCGTTGGGAATCGCCATCACGTCGGCGCGCAAGGCGTCGTCCACGTCTTCGGGCGTGGCCAATTCGGCGTAAATGTAGGTGTCCAACATCGAGACGTCGAACACCATTTCGACCACTTGCTCGAACAAGGTCAAGAATCCAAGCACGTGGCTGCGGCTTCCCTGCGACTCGTCGAAGGTGTTGAAAATGACCGAATCGTGCATGGCGTTGAGCATGTCGCTGATTTCGTTGACGTTGGCGGGTGTCAACAAATCGACGGTGAAGGCCACCCCGCCGTTGAGACCGATGGCTTCCAAGGAACTGTAAATTTCGAAGGTGAAGTCGATTTCGTCGGCCCGGGTGTCTTCGTCCATGCTTAAGAGGGCGTAGCTGTTATTCTCACTCGGAGTCATATTACCGACGTTGAACTCGGGGGTCCCCAAGAGCAAGTCGAACATGTTGTAGAGCAGGATGCGCATGCTGCTAATTTCGTTAAGGCGTTCCATGATTGGTTTGACTTCAACCGAACCGATGGTCGGATCGTTTTGGAGCTTGTCGATCGGGTCGGCGCTTCCATCGGCGAAGGTTTGAATCGCGTCGACGAAAGCCACGATGGCTTCGATTTCGCCGCCGGGGCCGTACCAATTGGCGGCCGTGGCCGGGGTTTGCCCGATGGCGTGGAAGTCGGCCGTGATGATGTCGTAGGGGCTGGGCGAGGTTTCGTCTTCATAGGGATCGTAGATGTACTCGCCCATGATCGAGCCTTCGCCCTTCAGCTTTGCGAGCAGGAAATCGGAAAAGACGTATTCGTCTTCGCTGACGTTAAAGATCTGGCTTTGGGCCAAGGCCTTAAGCATGTCTTCGACCATATCGGCGTCGCTGTTCAAGAAGTCGATGTTTTCCAAACCAGCCGAGAACGGCTCGAGCGAGGTCAAGACGAATTTGAAGTTGTCGCCTTCGGCCGACCAATCGGTCACGTTCGTGAACGAGGTACCAAGTTCGTCGTCGACCAATCCGCCGGCGTCGCCGATGAAGGTATCGAGGATATTGCCGAAGTTCGAAGAAATGATGATTGAGGAATCGACCGCATCGAAGATTTCGCCGATGGGATCGTCCGGATCGCTGGCAAACGCGATCATTTGATCGAGGATGTCGCCTTCTTGGTCGATGTCGAACAGGTCGCTGGTCAACGCCGTTTCGATGAATTTGATCAAATTGTAGTTTTCGCCTTTGACGAGCGGATCGCCCTCTTCGTCGTAGGTAGTCGTCCACCCGTCGGCGGGAACCGTCCTGGCGGCGGCGTCGAGTTGGGCGGTATCGAAATCAAGCCCTTCGGCCTGCGAGAAAAGCGAGGTCAGCATGTCGTAATAATTATCGGTCAGCATCAACCCATCGTCGTCTTTCGGGTTGATGATGTCGGATTTGAAAAGGGCGTCCATGAGGCCGATCAAGTCGTCGACCACCGGGGAGATGTCTTCGAAAATGGTGTCGATTTGATCGACAAGGCCAAGCGAGTACCCGACGATGTCGATCAAATAGGCCATCTGGGTACCGACGTCGTCAAAATCGAAATTGAGGCTCTCGACGGACAAACCAAGCGGGTCGAGCATGTCGGCCATGCCGGCGCCGGCCAAAGCGCTTTCAAGCACGTCGGGCAAGACCGCCCCCATGATGCGGGACCGATCGAGCAAGGGACATATGTCTTCTTTGAAACCCGTACGGAAATCCTCGTCTTCGAAGATATCCAGCAAGCCGGATCCTTCATCGGTTTCCGAGGAATCGGGAATCGAACTCGGTTTCGGACCCTTGGCATAGGCGGGTTCCGGGGTCGGATCATCTTCCGGGAATATCATCGTGATGAGGCTGTCATTGTTGAAGATGGCGCTGATGATGCCCAAAATGGCGCTGAATTCACCTTTATAATTGAAGCGTTTCTCGCCATTGTCGGTGCCATTCAGCCATTCGATCGTGTCGTCTAGAGAGGTTCGGTCGAATTCGATGCCGCCGGAAATCGTGTCCAAAAGAGGCGCAAGGGCCATGTCCAAGAGCTCGTCGAGGCCGTTGACGACCAGGCTGCTATCGAGGAGGTTCGCCGAGACGTCGGGGAGCAGTTCTCCAAACTCGTCGACGAGAATCGTTTTTCCGGTCTCGGGATCGACGCCGACCGGGTTTCCCAAGCCGTCGATTTGCCCGACGATGATTTCGATCAACTCGTCGCTATGGGCGCGCACGATGTCGATTAGGTTGTCTTGGGCTTCCGAGTATTCGATCGGATTGCCGACGCGGCGGTAAAGCGATTTGGTCCGGCCGCCGTTCCCGGCGGTGAAATCGGTGTCGTCGAAGTCAAACGCCTCGCCGTCTTCCTGGGTCCCGACCAAATCGAAAACGGCCGGCAGCAAGTCGGGATCGATCGTGGCTAGCTGATGGACCACGTCGTAAACAAGGGCGATTTCCTCGCCGAAGTGAATGTCTTCATAATCAGCCCAATCGGTCGGGAAGAAAGTCGACAAGCCGATGTTTTCAGGCGGGTTCGCCGCTTCGTCGGTGACTAATTTGTAAACGACCGCCGGGAGGACCTGGCTCAAGAATTCCGAATCGTCAATTCGATGCAAAGCCGAGCGGATCGAGGCATATGCTTCGTCTTCGACCATGGCCAGGAGGATGTTGACCGGGTCAAGTTCTTCACCGGTGAAAAACATTTCCACGATGCCGGAATCAATCACGTCAGTGGCGATTTCTTTAATATTGATTAGTTCCTGTTCCCAACTGATGCCGTCAAGATCCAATAAATCGGGATCGACAAAAGCACGCACAGCTTCCATGTTCATGGCCACGGCGACCGCGATCGGGAGCGCCTCCATGATCAAGGCGGAACCGGTCAGGTTCACGATGACGGAACCGATGACGTCCTCGGACAACAAAGCCGTGGTCGTTGCCGTGTCGAGGCCGTTAGTCAAGATGCCGGTGGAAAGAATCGTCTGCCCGATGCTGGCGATGGTGTACAACTCGCCGCTCAGGGTGACCATGTAGTCGCCGACATCTTCGCCGGTGACGTAGTCCATCAAAACGGTGTCCAGGGTCTTGCCGTTCTCGTCGACGCTCCAGTTGAAGAGCAGCTGGGCAAAGAGCGAGTCATTATAGGCGTCGATGAACGACATCACTTGGTTGTAAGTGGCATCGTCAACCCCGGTGGCCACTCCATTGTCGGGATTGTGGAACGCTTGGTTGATCGTATTAATAATCGAGGAAAAGGGAATCAGCATCATGACGCCGACAAGGGCGACCTTTACGGCATTAAGCAAGCCGCCGACCAAGCGCAGTTTGTGTTTTTTGCGCCAAGACTTGGGGATGATCAGCCGGAACGGGAAGAAATATAGGAAACTGGCCAGCATCTCGCCGACCGTGGTGATTAAAATCCCGAGCACGATGAAGACGACGTAGCGGATGGTAACGAGAACCACGGCCATGATCAAATTGGCGGTCTCGGTCCCCGAAGCCGGGTCGATTCCCATGGCCGCGAACAGCTGGGTCATGAACGAGGCGACGGTTTCGCGGATTGAGGTAATATTTACGATAATCGTCGATTCGCCCAAGGTCATGTTGAGGGTTGGAATCGTGAATCCGAAGTTGGATGCGAGGGCGCTGACGTTGAGATCGGCCATGATGTCGGTCAAGGAGCGGGAAGCCAAGAAGGCGACGATGACTAAGCCACCGACGAAAATCAAACGGAAACCGGATTTCCACACGCCGCGGATCAAACCGACCAAGAAACCGACGACGACCATGCCGATGATGACGAAAAAGCCGATATTAAATGCCATGGATATCGTCTCGGGATCGATGGCGATGAGGCTGATCAGCATATTTTTCACGATGGTTTCCTCACATTCCTAACTGCTTGAAGGGAACGAAAAGACGATGACAATCAATTATTATTTTATTATGGTATCATTATATGCATATAACAACAATAAAGCATGGCTCACATATCCGAATTCTTAAAACCGAATCCCGAACGGTCTGAGGAAAACGCCCCCTCGGTCTTCAAACAGCTGCTTTTATTCGCGCTTGGATTCTTGGGTTTAAACGTCATCGCCCTAGCGGTGTCCACTATCGTCAAGGCCTATTTGGCTTTGCAGTATCCCGATCCGATCGCCTATGCCAACGCCTTGCAGCATATCTCGTACGCGGCGACCATTAATATCGTTTCCTACGTCATTTTGGTCGTCGTCATGTTCATTGCCGCCTTTGACGTCATTAACCGCCTCCGGAAGCAATTCTACCGGCCGAGCGTCATCGTCAAAGGTATCGGCTATGGGATGCTCATCCTCCTGGCGACAATCGCCTTGAATGCCGTGTACCTCGCTTTCGGCATCGAACTGACCGACAACGCCAACGAATCGAGCGTCACCGCAATCATGAAGGCCTATCCCTTCTTCTCCTTGATTGCCTTTGTCATCGCGGGACCCATCGTCGAAGAAATCACCTACCGACTCGGCTTGTTCGGCTTGCTGAACCGCGCCAACCGCTATTTGGCTTACGTCGGGACCTTTTTGGTCTTTGGGTTGATCCATTTCGACTTCACGAACCCGAATATCGTCAACGAGCTCTTGAACCTGCCTTTCTACATCATCGCCGGACTGTTATTTTGCTACATTTATGAAAAAGAAGGCTTGACCGTTTCGATTTACGCCCACATGACCAACAACCTCGTTTCTTTCGTATTCTCGTTCATCGGCACCGACGCCATCGTCAGGCTTATGTGATCATGAGACGGTCGTGGTCGTTTGACAACTTTCATTTGAAATTGATCGCCCTGGTGACGATGCTGATTGATCATATCGGGGCGATCATCGTCAGTTATTTTTGGCCGGGCGGTGTCGTTTACGCCCTGCTTCGTATCATCGGACGAATCGCTTTTCCGCTGTTTGCCTTCATGATCAGCGAAGGAGTTCTCCATAGCAAAAAGCCGATTCGCTACCTGATGCGTTTGGCAGTCTCCGCCCTGTTGATCGGCACCGCCATTTACATAATCGACGCCAATTCCTCGTTTTCCTTTTTCAACGGGAATATCTTCGTGGACCTGCTCGTCGCCGCGTTGGCTATTTTTGCCCTGCGCCAAAAAGGTTGGTTCAAAGCTTTGGCGGTTATTCCCACGGCGGCCGCCGTCGCCTTGTTCATCTTTGACGCCCCGGTCTTTTTGGAGATGGAATACCATCTTTACGGCTTCACGATGGCCGTCGGCTTCTATTTGATTCGCCAATTAGGCAATTGGTATTTGCGCCGACAAACCGAAAAATTCGGGATCAGCTACGTCGGCATGACCTTAACGCCCCAATATCAGCAGCAACAGAACGTTTACGCGAGTATTTGGCTTTTAACCGTCAACTTGATTTGGTATATTATCTTCGTGATTGACGCCGATTTCGTCAATCTGTCGATGGGTGCCCAAACCTACTCGATCATGGCCGCCTTCTTCCTGTTCGCCTACAGCGGCCGACGCGGGTATAACAAAGCCTGGTTCCAATACGGGAGCTACGCTTTCTACCCCCTGCACTTGATCGTCTTGTATGGAATCCTGCAACTCGTCATCTTGTTATCCATTTAGGAGGATTTACCAATGATCATCAAAGTCCAAAACGCCCAAGAATTCCGCGACGCCATCAAGGAAGGAAAAGTCCTGGTCGACTTTTACGCCGACTGGTGCGGCCCCTGCAAGATGCAAGGCCCGGTCTTAGAACAATACGACGCCGGCAGCCCCAAGGCCAAAATCGTCAAGCTGAACGTCGACATGCTCCCGGACCTCGCCGGCGAATACGGCGTTTATTCGATTCCGACCTTAATCTTGTTCGTGAACGGCGCGATTTCCGCCAAGAACGTCGGTTTCCTGCCGCTCAGTCCCTTGACCCGCTTCATCGACGGCCACTAATTCGAATTGGTGCTTTTCAGCAATTCATGCAATTGACAGGATGGCTTTGTATGATATCATTTATCTTGCGCTTTTGAGCGTATCAAGGATCAGTGGTGTAGCGGTTAACATGCCTCCCTGTCACGGAGGAGACCGCGGGTTCGATTCCCGTCTGATCCGCCACGGCGCAGGTGTAGTTCAATGGTAGAACATCAGCCTTCCAAGCTGATCACGCGGGTTCGATTCCCGTCACCTGCTCCATTTTTTTTATTTAGAAAGCTTCCAATCGCCGCATGACACGGTCCTAATCATCGGACGGACGATGGATTTTTAGCAAAAAACGGCTAAATCAACCAAATATTGGTTTTTTTTATGGCTCGTCCACTAAATAAGTTGTGTTACTCAGTTCTTTTTGTTTATTATTAGAATGCTGATGATATGGAACTAGATGTAATTGTCGCGACCACCAATGAAGAGAAAATGCGCGAATTCCGCCATTTTTTCTACGGGTATTCGATCAATCTTTCCTCATTGAAAGACATTTCGCTCAACGTGCCGATCAATGAATCGGGGACGACTTTTCTCGACAATGCTCTGATTAAGGCCCGGGCCGTGTCGCGTTATGTCAACAAGCCGGTATTGGCCGACGATTCGGGTTTGCAGATCGAAGCCCTGGGCGGATTCCCGGGCTTGAAATCGAGCCGCTTCATGACCGGAAGCAACTATCTCGACAAGATGGAAGCCATCATCAAAATGATGGAGTCCCACCATAACCGTCGGGCCCAATTCAGCTGCACCCTCGTCTTGATGCACCCAAATGGCGACTATCGGATTTTCATCGGGACCGCCTGCGGCGTGATTACCGATAAGATCATCGGGGCCAACGGCTTCGGTTACGACCCGATCTTCCGTTCCGACGAACTCGGCAAAAGCTTCGGGGAAGCGACTCTCGACGAAAAGCACCGCTACTCCCATCGGGGCAAAGCCGTCGATAAAGCGATCCAGTGCATGATCAACAGTTGCCTGATCAAACGCAACAAATGAAAAGAGCCAGCCGCGAGACTGACTCTTTTTTTATTGGTTAGAACGGACTACTTCTTGAGGGCGGCCCCGCCGAGGTAAACGGCGTTTTCTCCCAGTTCGTCTTCGATCCGCATCAGTTGGTTGTATTTGGCGATGCGGTCGGTCCGCGACATCGACCCGGTCTTGATCAAACCGGCGTTGACGGCCACGGCCAAGTCGGCGATGGTCGTGTCTTCGGTTTCGCCCGAACGATGGGAGATGACCGTCGTGTAGGCGGCTCGGTTGCCCATCGAGATGCAATCGAGGGTTTCGGTCAAAGTGCCGATCTGGTTGACTTTGATCAAAATCGAGTTGGCAATCTTGCGTTCGATTCCTTGTTTGAAGATGGTCGGATTGGTCACGAAGATGTCATCGCCCACCAATTGGACTTTGTGGCCGATCCTCGCGGTGAGCTTTTCCCAGCCATCCCAGTCTTTTTCCCCTAAGCCGTCTTCGATGGAGACGATCGGGAACTTGCTGACCAAGCGGTCGTACCAGGCGATCATCTCGTCGGTGGTTTTGATGCCTTCTTTGCTCTTCTTCAGGTCGTAAATGCCTTTTTCCTCGTCATAGAATTCGCTGGCGGCGACGTCAAGGGCGATGGCCACGTCCTTGCCGGGTGCATATCCGGCTTTTTCGATGGCTTCGACGATGACTTCGATGGCCGCTTCGTTGCTTGGAAGGTTCGGGGCGAAGCCGCCTTCGTCGCCGACGGCGGTGATGTGGCCTTTGCCCTTTAAGACTTTCTTCAGGCTGTGGAAGACTTCAGCTCCCCAACGGATCGCTTCCTTGAAAGAAGGGGCTCCAATTGGCAGAATCATGAATTCTTGGAAATCGACCGAACTGTCGGCATGGGAACCGCCGTTGATGACGTTCATCATCGGGGTCGGCAACACTTTGGCGTTGACGCCGCCGAGATAGCGGTACAGCGGCATGCCGTAATAATCGGCGGCCGCCCGAGCGCAGGCCAAGGAGACGCCGAGCATGGCGTTGGCCCCTAATTTGGATTTAAACGGGGTGCCGTCGAGTTCCAAGAGCTTGCGGTCGATCGTCGGTTGATCGTCGACGTAGAAACCGAGCAATTCGGGTCCGATCACGTCGTTGACGTTTTCAACCGCCTTCAAGACGCCTTTTCCGAGAAACCGCTTCTTGTCGCCGTCGCGGAGTTCTAACGCTTCGCGTTCGCCGGTTGAGGCGCCGCTCGGGACAATGGCGCGTCCAAACGCGCCCGAATCGGTGGTTACCTCGACCTCAATGGTCGGGTTGCCGCGGGAATCGATGACCTCACGGGCATAAACATCAGTGATGATTGGCATATAAATAATTCCTCCTTCAGGAAAAAACTACCAGTTGTTATTTTATAACAATAACCATCCATTATCTATGTTAATCGGCGTTTTTCTTCACATATTCATAGAAGGCGACGTTATCGGGGCGCGAAGCGTATTCGTTCATGAAAGCCAAGGTCCGCTCATGGAGCATGGCGGCGTTTTCCTTGACCGTCAAAGTCGGATCCGGGTATATCGGAACCCCGATATGGATGTCCATCAAGGGTTTCCGATAGGCTTTTAAGCACCCTTTGGGCCGGCGAAAAGTGGTCACCATCGGGACGGCCGGGACCAAGTTGCGTGCCGCATATTGGAAACTCGTCGCTTTGTAGGGACGTATTTTCGTGTAATAGGGCCAAATGTGGGCTTCCGGATAAACGGCGATGACGCGTTTTTGTTTCAAAGCCCGTTCGATCGCCTCGAGGAAACGCATCGTTCCCTTGACGGTGTCCGGTAGCGGCCATGCCCCCAAACCTTTGGTCAAGTACTTGACGAAGGGAATCGACACCGCGTCGGGATGGGCGATGATGTAGGTCTTGCGGGGCCGGGCGATGATCGCTTGGGGAATGAAGGCGTCGTAATGGTGGGTATGGTTCCCATAAAGGATGTAGCCGGTCCTAATGCCGCGAAGATGGGGGCGTCCGTGGACCCGGATCCCAAAACGGAACCAGTTCATCAAATTGATGATCGGAATCGCAATCAGATAAAGCAAAAGAAAGCTGCCCAACCGGGCGAAGGGATTTTGAATGAAATAGCGATAATCGGACGTGATCTTCTCGGCGTTGATGCTGGTGTTGGCAAAATCGTCGTTCAGTTCGTCCTGGTAGTAAATCGTTTGGCCGTATAGGGGTTTCTTCATCGTCCGGTCTTCTTCTTGATGACGTCGCGGAACATTCCTTCCATCTTGTCAATCGAGCCGGATATGGCGTAACGCTTGGCGTATTCGATGTATTTAACGGAAGCTCGTTGCTTCAAAGCTTCGTTTTCGATCCAATATTCAATCTTACGGGCCAAATCGCTCGGATGCCGATGGTCGAACAGGTTGTTTTTCGACAATGCAAAGGCATTGGTGGCCGACCGGGGCGAATCCGAGATGACCGGGACGAGACCGCAGGACATCGCCTCGATGCAGGAAATGGCTTCGATTTCGGCGTCGCTCGGATGGACGTACAAATCGCAGTAGTTGATGACTTGGACCAATTCCTCTTTTTGAAAGAATTTCATGACCGGTTGGTGCTTCAATAGGCGCTGGCTCAAATGCTTGATCGATTGCTCAAGCGGCCCACTGCCGGCGAAGATCAACTGGATCTTGTCGCGATAGTGGCATTCGTGGACGGCCCGGACCAGGATGTCGTGGCGTTTTTCGCGCGAGAACCGGCCGATGAACAAGATCAAATAGCGTCCTTCGTACATGGTGGGGCGCTGACAATCCATCGGTTTGTATAACGGAATCACCCCGTTGCTGATGACGTAGGTCGGGGCTTTGTAACCATGGTCCTTGGCCACGTGGGAGATGAAATTGCTCGGGCAATGGATCGCGTCGACGTAGCGATAGAGAACCCGGCGCATGGCCCAATAGACGAAGTCGTTCACGAATTTGATGTTCTTGAGAAAAAAGTGCGAGGTGACGTTTTCGGCTTGGGTATGCATGCCGGCGGTGACCGGGATGCCCTGCTTCACGCACATCTTGATGGCGGCCTTGCCGAGCGAAAACGGCAAGAGAATGTGGACGACCTCGGCTCCGTCGATGGCCGCTTGAAGGAGTTTTTTGTCGGCTTTGGCAATCCGGACGCCGTTTTTGGCCACGTACTTGTTGAAAATGCCGAAATTGAGGGCTGGGGCTTCGTAATAATCGAGCCCGTCCTCATGGCTCGGTGAAATGACTTTGACGCGGTGACCGCGTTCTTTCAGGCTATTGATCAAGCGCTTGGCGGTAATCGTGGTTCCGTTGTTTTCTTCGCCGAGCACGTCGCAGACGATGGTGATGTTCAAAGGTGTACTCCTAAGGGTAAAAAGTCGGTCGCAAAGCGTCCCGAGTCATTGTAAAGGAAGAACTT
>JBAZHG010000014.1:0-20692 GCA_041652475.1 Bacilli bacterium | reverse complement strand
TCGAACTGGCCAAAGGCGTCAACAAACACGTCCGGGAGAAATACAGCGGCGACGTCGAGGCTTCCTGGATCAACACCGTGGTCGAAATCGCCCCGCACCAATGCACCAAAGCAGCCGCCCTCGAAAAGATCATCGCCTTGCAGGGCATCGACCGTGACCAGGTCTACGTCGTCGGCGACTCGGGCAACGACATCTCGATGTTCCAAAACTTCCAAGCCCACAGCTACGCGATGGAGCACGCCCACGATTCGGTCAAGAAATTCGCTCGCTACACCATCAAGAAAGTCCATCACCTACGCCGCATATTAATCGACAACGAGGTCATATCATGATTAACAAAGCCGGTCATTACATCCTGGGAATCTACCATTTCACGATCATGCTTCGGGACACGCTCGAATACACGTTCCGCAAGGACAATTATCAACCGGCCGCCTACAAGGCCCGGCGCCAGGCTTTTGAAAAATCGCTTGAAGAAAAAGCACAAATCAAGCAGATTTTGGCCAAACTCGGAGAAAACGGAGCCAAAGTCGAAACCAAGCTCCAAGAATTCATCGACTTGGTCTACAGCGACAATTCGACCGTATTGAAAGCTTCCGGCGACGAACTTCGGGTCGACCACGCCCAGCATTTGATCATCTTCGAAATGGTCGTTGGGCTCCATCAAACGTTTTGGGACATCCTGTCGGGATATCTCCAAGCGGCCACTTCGCGCCAAGACATCAACATCGACCTGGGACCGCTTTTCGAAGCCGACGAACGGCTCTATCGCACCATCGCGATCCAGGGATTGATGAACGAAATCGAAAAAGTGTTTCTTGAATTCCAAAAAGCCATGCAGGAAAGCCGCGGCGCCAAAACGCCTCAAAGCAATTACATCATCAACGATTTGACGAAGCTCGTCCAGCTCGTCAATTTCCAAAAAGCCCATAACCGCATCAAGGACACGGCTTTCAACGACATGGTTGACGGCGAGCTCCGCGTGCTTGAAATGATCGAAGGCAAACGGGAGCTTCCCTTGATGCCAGAAGAGGAAGTCGTTCCCGAAAGCAAACAAATCGGCGTCATGATAAACGGCGTCCGCCACCGCTCGTTCCCAGATGTCTTCCGACAAGCGCGCGATATCAACCGCGCCGTCTTGATCGAAAGCGAAAAGGTTTGGAAAGAACGGTATCTGCCGATCCATCAAGAATTGATGGCCGGCTTGAAAGATGGAGTCGATGGGGACCCGAAGGAACCGTTTGACGCCTAAGCTCCCATTTGATTGAAATAGCCGGCGCCGGATGTTAAAATAACGGCGCTTGTCATCGGAGGACTATCATGAAGAAACGCGTTCTTAAAGGAAAAGAATTGGTCTGGTACATCATCGCCGCGGTTTTGGCCGTCATCGGCGTGACCCTGGCCGTTTTATCGATCGTCGGCGACTATTTAAACGTTCCGGCGGGCGACAATTGGATTGTCAATGCCGAGGAGGCAGTCGGCACCTGGTCGAAGATCGAGATCGATTGGCTCGGCTGGGGAACCATCTTCATCACCTTAGCTTCGGCCATCGCGGTGGTGACCCTATTGTACTTTGCCAAGAAAGACATTACCGAAAAGGAAAAAGCCCAGCGTCGGGCTCAACGATTGGGAGCCGAAATCCCGAGCGTCGAGGAATGACCAAAGCCGCTTCCGTGCTATAATATCAATACAGAAAAGGGGTGATCGGCATGGAAGAAAACAAGAAGACCAAATACTTTATTCGCATCCTGCGTGAAACCGAAGAACCCGACCTTGACGATCTCGAGGCCTTGGTCGAGGACAACCCCGAATTGAAGAAATTAGGCGCCGTCTTGCTGATGGCCAACAAGAAGATGCGGCACTGAAAAAAGACCCTACGATGAAGTGGTAGCCTAAAAGTGGACAAGGTAAAAAAGTACCAAGTCCACTTTTTGTTATGATAGTGGGGAGGTTATCAAATGGATAGGAAGGTAAGAGATCCCGCGAGAAAGATTGGTAGACCCTCCGGCACGAAAAACGCGATGAGGACTCCCGAGGAGAAAGAAATCCTCATCAAAGAGTGGCAAGCATCCGGGATGGGGGTCATGGCATTTGCAAAGAGCAAAGGCATCCAAAAAGGCGTGTTTCGGAAGTGGATCCGTCAGTATGATTTCGGCGGACTCGCCTCGTTGGAAAGCCAATCAGGGAAGCATGGCTCGGGAAATCGTTTGGCGGCGTTGCGTTCGGCCAAAAATCTATCGGAAGTCGAGCGATTGAAATTGGAGTTGTTGAAGAAAGAAATCGAGATTGAAAGACTAAAAAAAGGTTACATGGTGAGAGGGGCTGGTCGAAACAAGGAGTTCTACGTACTAAAAAAGAAGAATTCGAAATAGCGGAATGCCTCGCCAAGCAATGGGGCGTTTCGACCATATGTCGCTTGATGTCGCTTAATCGAAGCGGATATTACTCCCATCGATTTCACAAGATGCATCCATCGGCGTGGCTTCGGCGGCGAGAAGCGAACCTGAAGTTGATCAAGGAAGCGCATGACAGGCATCCTTCTCATGGATACCGATGGATAAACGCTTTCCTGAGAAAGAAATACGGTCTAGCGCTTACCGATCAATATGTGCATGAATGTTGTCGTCACGGCGGCATCAAGGCGATTTCAAACCGGATCAGATATCGAAAGCCGAAGGAAGAATCGATCGTGTTCCCCAACCTGGTCAAAGGGAAATGGGAAACGAACAAACCATATGAAGTCATCGTTTCGGATATGACCAGTTTCTATCACAAGGGCATCATCCATGAGCTGACTCTCTATGTCGATGTGTTCAATCACGAAATATTATCCTATGGCTTGAGTTCAACTAGAGGTGACCGACGAACCTATTTTGACGGTTTGAAAGATATCATAGCCCGACTCGGCGTGGCTAGCATTCTTCACACCGATCAAGGAGCGGTATATTCATCTCGGAACTACAATGAATTTTTGAAGAGGAGCGGTATTTCTCATTCAATGTCTAGAATCGGGACTCCAACAGATAATCCAGTCATCGAAGCGTTGAATGGTTGGATAAAAGATGAACTGTATTACGATTTCAACCTGAAATCATGTGATGATGTTCATCAACTGATACGAAAATACGTCCGGTGGTTCAATAATGAACGGCCGGCCTATGCCCTTCAATACAAAACCCCAGTTCAGTATCGAACTGATCTGGGGTTCTGAATGACTTTTTTTAACTGTCCAGTTTTACTTGACTAGTTCACGAAGTAGGGTTTTCTTTTTGGTTGTTTAGATAGTTGATTAATTTGTCGAGGTCGAGCGGTTTGGCGAACAGGTAGCCTTGGGCTGAATCGAATTCGTCCTCGATGACGGTGTTTTTGACGGTGTCGGTCTCGACGCCCTCGGCCATGACTTCGTAGCCGAGATCATGGGCCAATTTTACCGTGGCCGAGACGATTTTGTGAACCGAGGAATTTTGATGGATGTTCTTGATGAAATAACGGTCGATCTTAATGGTGCTGACCGGGTAACGGCTCAGGTACGATAGTGAGCTATACCCAGTCCCGAAATCGTCGATGCTGATTTTGATGCCGTGCTCGGCGAACTTCTTGAGCACTTCCGCCGACAAGTCGGGGTTGTCCATAACGGTCGATTCGGTCACTTCGATTCGAATAAGGGATGGATCGATTTCATGAACCGTCAGCAGGTCGAAGACCTTTTCGAAAAACAAAGGATCAAACAGGTTTTTAGCTGAGACGTTGATGGAAACCGGAATCCGATAGCCGGCGCTGGCCAAATGCTTGATGGCTTGGATCGTATGCCGAAACACGTACATGGTCAACTCCCCGATGAGTCGGGTTTTTTCCACCAGGGTGATGAATTCGCCCGGCATGATGATGCCCCGGGTCGGATGTCGCCAGCGGATCAAGGCTTCGAGGCCTTCAATAATTTCGTCCTTGAAGCGGATTTGGGGTTGGAATACCAAGAAGAAATCTTGGTGCTCAAACGAGTTTTGCATGTGCATCAAGAGCTCGTATTGCTTGCGTTTCAACGACATCTCGTCTTGGTAAATGACATAAGGAATACGGCTTTCGGTGGCCATGCGGGCGGCGCTGTCGGAATAAATATAGGTGGCCATTTTTTCGCAGTCTTCGCGCTTGTCGGTTTGATAGGCGCCAACCGAATACTCGATGTAGACGGGTTGCTCTTGGATTTGCTGGATGCCTTTCAAGACCTTGACGACCCGCTCGATATCATGGGTCAACTCGGTCAACGGCTGGACAATCCAAAAACGGTTGTTGTCGACTTGGATAAGCAGTGGGTGCCCGAGTTCCTCTCGTAGCGACTTGTCAATCAGACGGATCAAATCGTGATAAACGTCGACCCCCAGAATGTCGAGGATGTCATGGTAATTGTTGATCAACAAGGTCATGATGGCGTGGCTTTGGTTTTTGAGATGCTTGGCGCCGCGCTTCAGGTAGTTGGTGTTATTGAGGCCCGTGTCTTGGTTGTGCATTTGAAGCACGGCGATACGGAGGGCCCCATAACCGGTCAGGACTCCGATGGTGACGAAGATGATCGTCCTGAAAATCCAGTTCATCGGGGCTTGCGGTTCCATCGTGATAGTCTCAAACGGCATCAAAGGACCGAGCATTACCCCGCCGAAAAGGCCAATGAAGGCCCCAAACCAGGGATGGACCATGATTCCGGCGATGATGATTGGCAAATACATCGAATGCGAGTATACGTACTTGATGCCTCCGGTCGCGTAGACCAACCAATAGACAAGCGGTACCATCCCCGTGATGGCCACGGCATAAAGTATTTTTTGGTATTGAACAATGAAGCGACGAATCTTGGCGGAAGTCGGTTTCGGTCCATTCATGATGCGCGTTCCAATTTCCTATAACCTAGTTGCAGGCTATATGTTTAGTATATGCGTAGCAAATCATCGATTTCAACACGCAGAAAACAGATATTATCGGACGATTTTATTAATCATACCGGAACATTAAAAAGAAAATGGCCTTGATACCTCGATAGAAACGCGAGAAAACGCAAAAAATCATAAATCATCAGCTTGCCATCTTTTATTTTTCGGTTAAATGACCGACAATGGATATAGTTATTAAAAAAGTGAATATCAAAGATAAAGGCAATTCCATCGGCTTGATCTAGGACAAGGAAGTTTTTGACCCATTTTTGTCCGATCTTTCCAGCCATTCACTTAACAAAACACCTACATAGGAGCGCATTATGAAACTAACCGGCGGAGAAATCATCGTCAAACAATTGCTGGAAGAACATGTCCCTTATGTTCTCGGAATTCCCGGGCATGGGATCTTGTGCTTTTTCGACGCTTTGCGACGCGAATGCGAAGCAGGGAAAATTGCTTACATCCAAGTAAAACATGAACAGGCGGCCACCGCCATCGCCGACGGTTATTTCCGGGTGACCGGTAGGCCGCTAGCGACCTTCGCCTCGATTGGTCCGGGCACTTTGAACACGGCCATCGGTTTGGGAACGGCCTACGTCGACGGTTCGGCGTTCCTGCAGCTATGCGGGGACACCCACGTCCATATGAAAGGCGTCGGCGTCCTCCAGGAAGTCGAACGATACCAAGACAGCAACATCCTCAGGGCTCTCGAACCATTGAGCAAACGAAGTTGGCGCGTCGAAAACGTCAAGCAATTACCGAGGACCATCCATCGGGCTTTCAATCAAATGCTGACCGGCCGTTGTGGCCCCGTGGCCATCACCCTGCCGATGGACGTTCAAGCATCCGCAGTCGAATGTGAATTGATGAAGGTCCAAATGAGTCGCACCGAGGCAAGACCGGAAGCCGATCCTAAATCCATCCATGCGGCGCTCGCATTGATGAAAAAAGCCAAACGCCCGGTCATCCTATTGGGTGGCGGCGCCCTTAAAGCCCGCGTGGCCGACAAAGTCGAAACCTTGGCGCGCCGCTGGGGCGCCGGCGTCATCACGACGCTGCAGGCCAAAGGCGCCATCAGTGAAGAATTCGAGCAATACTGCTTCCATACCGGAAGCAAGGGGACCGCCATCGGCGTGGCCATAGCCCGAACGGCCGACGTCATTTTGGCCTTGGGCACCCGTTTTGCCGACGAGACTTGCTGTTCGTACCGCAAGGGTCAAGCCTTCAATTTTCCCGATACGAAATTGATTCATGTCGACATCGATCCTGGTGAAATCGGGAAAAACTACGGTACCGACGTCGGCATTGTGGCCGATGTCAGTTTAGCTCTGAATCAATTATTGGACCAATTCAATGATTTCACCGTCAACGGAAGGTATTTGGAGGAAATTAAGAAACGACGCGAAGATTGGTTCCGCTACCTCCATGACATCCGTCAAATCAAAAGCGACAAGTTGACGATTTCGCAAGTGATCGGGGTCATGAACGACATCCTTCCCCACGACACTCGAATCGTCACCTCATCGGGAAACACCCAAGCGCAATTATTCCAGGAATATGTATATTCAGCCCCATATTGCAACGTGACGACAGGCGGCTTTTCGACCATGGGCTGGGCCCTTCCCTCCGCCATCGGCGTCAAGCTGGCCTTCAAAGACAAACCCGTCGTCGCTTTGATGGGGGATGGCGACTTCTTAATGATCATGCAAGAATTGGCCACTTTGGTCCAATACGACATCCCGGTCGTCGTCATCGTGGCCGACAACAGCGGTTGGATGGCCATCAAAGACCTGCAGATGAACGCCTTTGGACCCGATTTGGCTTTCGGTAACGATTTCTTGAAAGACGGCCAACCCTATTCGCCCGATTTCGATAAAATGGCCGAATCATTCGGGCTATCGCATTTCCGGGCAGAGACGGCCGACCAATTGAAAGAAGCGCTGCAAAATGCCCTCGCTTTGAATAAACCTGCCTTCATCAATGTCCCAGTGACGCGCGAATTCCCGTTAACTGGCGGTCAGACCTTTGGCTGGTGGGACGTCCCGATTCCAACTTATATGGATCAAAAACGGCGCGAATACGAAGCGGCTCTCGTCGAAGAGACGCTCTAAGGATTTAGCCCTATGGAAAAACTCAAATATTTTACCAACAATCAATTAGTGACCAGCCGAACCAATCTTTATTTCGATGCCTATGATCCTTCAAACGGCGCCGTCGTCGCCCAAGTGCCGGCCTGTACCCTTGAGGAAATAAATCAAGTGGTGGCCCATGCCAAGGCAGCCTTTCCCGGCTGGGCGGCCACCCCGGTCATGAAGCGTGTCCAAATCCTTTATCGGGTTCGGGAACTGCTGATTGAGCATCTCGAGGAATTGACGCACCTGGTTGCCCTTGAAAACGGCAAGGTGTATGAGGAAGCCTTAGGAGATGTTTTGAAAGCCAAGGAAGGAACCGAGCAAGCCTTGATGGCCCCGACCATGCTCCAAGGCGAAAGCCTAATGGACGCTTCCTCGGGTTATGACACGGTCTTATACCGAGAACCTCTTGGTGTATTTGTCGGCATCGTGCCGTTCAATTTCCCGGCCATGATCCCGTTCGGTTGGATGGCCCCCATCTGCGTCGCTTCCGGCAACACCATCGTCTTGAAAGCCTCGAACCAAACGCCGCGCACGGCGTTAAGAATCGCCGAACTGTATGCCGAAGCCGGGATGCCCGCCGGCGTCGTCAATGTGGTGACCACCGCCAATCAGGAAGCGGAAGCCCTCTTACATCATCCCGATGTTACCGGGATTACATTTGTCGGTAGCACCAAGGTGGGACGGCACATCTATCAAGAAGCGGCTTCCGGTGGCAAGCGCGTCCAAGCGCTGTGCCAGGCCAAGAACCACGCCCTGGTTCTCAAGGATGCCCCTATCGATCGCGTGGCGGCCGGAATCATCAACTCAGCCTTTGGCTGCGGAGGCCAGCGTTGCATGGCCTTGCCGGTCGTTGTCATCGAAAACGAAGTCGCCGATCAATTGATTAACGCCATCAAAACCCAGGCCATGAAATTGAAAATCGGCCCCGCTTGCGACAAGACGAGCCAATTGGGCCCGGTCGTTTCCCCCGAACGCAAGAAGGCCATCCTCGACTGGATTGATAAAGGAATACAAGAAGGAGCCCGTCTCGTTTTGGATGGTCGCCAAGTTACCGTCGACGGACATGAAAACGGCTTCTATCTCGGACCGACCATTTTCGATCGTGTCACGGAAACGATGACCGTGGGGCAAGAAGAAATTTTCGGCCCGGTCTTGTGCGTCAAGCGCGTCGATTCCTTTTCCGAAGGCTTGGCCCTCATGAACGCCAGCCCCTATGGCAACGGAAGCATCATCTTCACCCAAAACGGCCATTACGCCCGGGAATTCGTCAAACGAACCGGAGCCGGCATGGTCGGTGTCAATGTCGGGATTCCGGTCCCGATTGGAACCTTCCCCTTCAACGGGCACAAACAAAGCTTCTTCGGAGACATCCATGTCCTTGGACGGGACGGCTTCAAGTTTTACACCGAAGCCAAAGTGGTCACCACGCGTTGGTTCGACGAAGAGGAAAAGAAAAAGACCAAGGTCTCAACTTGGGACGGAACCATCTAAAGGAGCCCATTGAAATGAGTGAAAAAATGCGTTTTGTATTAGTCGGATGCGGACGGATCGCCACTTTGCACGTGGCTGGGTACCACGATCGGGACGACGTTGAGCTATACGGCGTCTTCGACAAGAAAAAAGCCGTGGCCGTGGCCTTTGCCAAAGAGCATGGCATCCCCAAAGTCTACGATTCCTATGAAGAAGTCCTGGCCGATCAAAGTGTCGCCGCGATTGAACTTTTAGTTCCCCATCATCTCCACTGCCAAATGACGATACAGGCCTGCCAGGCCAAGAAACACGTCTCGGTCCAAAAGCCGATGGCCATGAATTTGAAGGAATGCGACTTGATGATCGAAGCCGCCCGAGTTAACGGCGTCAAGTTGAAAGTATTTGAAAACTTCGTTCATTACCCACCCTATAAGAAAATGAAGGAAATGGTCGCCCAAGGCGAAATCGGACACATTCTCGGAATCCGTTATAAGATGAATAACTGCAGCCTAATGTCGGTCAATACCCCAGGTGTCAAAGCCCGGGCCAAAAGCGTCGAAGGATCTGAAGAGTTGACGGAAACCGGTTGGAAGATCAATCCGGCCAGTTGGCTTTGGCGTTTGAACGACACCTTGGCCGGCGGCGGTCCGTTCGTCTTTGACGACGGCTACCATAAGTTTTCGATGTTTTACGATTTGTTTGGCCCGATCGAAAAAGTCAACGCCTGGATCGACACCACCCCGGTCTTGGCCGGCATCTGTCAAGATTGCCCGGCCGTCATCATGTGGAAATACCTTGATCAGAAAATCTATGGCACTTGGGACATCACCGCCAGCGACGACATGTACATCCAATCGAAATACTACACGTGCGATGAACGGATGGAAATCACCGGTTCACGCGGCGTTTTATGGTTAACGCGATGCACGGCCACCCTGATGCCGAACATCGCCCCGGTCGTCATGTACCGCGACGGGAAAATGACCGAATTCTGGGAGGAGAAGAACGACTGGCAGGATTCTTTCATCGGTTCGACTCACGACTTCATCGACGCAATCAAACTCGATCGGGAACCGGTCTTGTCGGGAATCGTTGGCAAGGAAGTTTTGAAATTCGCCTTGGCGACGATCGATTCGGCCAAGAACAATCGGACGGTATTCCTCAGCGAATACGTCGATCGAGCCATCCCTAAGAAAAAAGGCATCTTTCGGATGCTGATCGGGAAATAACATGAACCGTTACCAAAAATTGAAACTGATGGCGGCCGACATCCGCAAACTGACGATCCGCGCCATGGCCGCCTCCGGGCAGGGCCATATCGGTGGGGCGATGTCGATTTGCGATCTTTTGGCCGTCCTATACGGCCGAGTCATGAACGTCGATCCCCAAGATCCGCATAAACCCGACCGCGATTGGCTCGTGCTCAGCAAAGGCCATTGCGGTCCGGCCCTCATCGCCACGTTGGCATACAAGGGTTATTTTGACGTGTCAGAACTGAATAAACTCAACGCGAACGGAACCAAGTACCCGAACCATTGCGACCGGCTTAAAACACCCGGAATCGACATTACGACCGGCTCGCTTGGGCAAGGTTTGTCGCTTGCAAGCGGCGTCGCCTTCGCTCATCGAATGGCCAAGATGGAAAATTACGTTTATGCCATCATCGGCGATGGCGAACTGCAGGAAGGCCAAAATTGGGAGGCCTTCCAATTTATCGCCCATCACAAATTGAACCATCTCGTCGTTCTCGTCGACAATAACAAGCGCCAATTGGACGGTTATGTTAGCGACATTTGCAATCAAAACGACTTGAACATGAAATTCACTTCATTCGGATTCGCGGTTCAATCGATCGACGGCCATGACGTGGAAGCGATCGAACAGGCCATCGTCAAGGCTAAAAACCTGGAAAAGCCAAGCGTCATCGTTTTGAACACCGAAAAAGGCCATGGCTGTTCGTTTGCCGAAATACCCGGTTTCAACCACTACATGGTGATTACCAAAGAAATGGCCGAAAACGCCTGCGCGGAAATTGATCGGCGCGTCAAGGAAGAACTATTATGATCAAACTAATGAACGAGTTCCGACTCGACGACAAGGAAATGAGATCCTATTACAGCGACGCCTTAATCGAAGCCGGCGAGAAAGATATGCGCATCGTCGCCGTCGACGCCGACGTCGCCCATTCGATGGGGACTTTGCCCTTTTATAAGCGCTTCCCGGACCGAGCCGTCAATTGCGGGATCATGGAAGCCCATATGGTCGGCTTTGCCGCCGGTTTGTCAGCGGCCGGTTATGTGCCGTTCGTCCACGCCTTTGCGACCTTTGCGACCCGGCGCGCTTTCGACCAGTTATTCCTGGCGGCCGGTTACCAAAAGTTGAACGTCAAGGTTATTGGCGGCGACGCCGGGGTGACCGCTTCCAGCAACGGGGGCACCCACATGCCGTTTGAAGACCTTGCCTTGGTGCGCGCTATCCCGAATTTCATTGTAATCGAACCGGCGGACGGGTCGGCTTATCGACAGTTGATTCCTTATGCGGCCAAGACATATGGTAACTTCTACATCCGGTCGACCCGAAAAAAAACCATGCGCCTTTATGACCAGGGAACCGATTTCGTCGTCGGGAAAGCCAATCTATTGAAAAAGGGAACCGATGTGGCGGTCATCGCCTGCGGCCTATTGGTCTATGAAGCCTTGATGGCCGCCCAGACACTTGAAAAAGAAGGTATTTCGGTCCGGGTCATCGACATGTTCACCATCAAGCCGATTGACGAAGAAGCAATCGTCAGGGCCGCCCGAGAATGCCGGGCCATCGTCACAGCTGAAAACCACAACGTCATCGGCGGGCTTGGCAGCGCCGTGGATGACGTGGTCACCGCCAACTTTCCGGTCCCGGTCGCCAAGATTGGAATCCATGAATCATTCGGGGAAGTCGGCACCCAAGACTATCTAATGGAACGATTCCAATTGACATCGAAGCACATCATCGTAAAAATTAAAGAAGTCTTAGCGAGGAAACTGCCATGAAAGTCGCCGTCATCAACGAAGTGTCCGCTCGTGACAAAAACCCCGACATCGTCAAGGCGTTGAGCCATCGTCGCCTCGAAGTGCATAACGTCGGCATGATCCCCGGAGACAACCAGGTTGAACTGACTTACATCCATACCGGGCTCATGGCTGCCATCTTGCTGAACCTAGGCGTCGTCGACCTCGTCGTCGGCGGCTGCGGCACCGGCCAAGGTTTTCTGAATTCGGCAATGCAGTACCCGAATGTCTTTTGCGGTTTGCTGATTGATCCACTTGACGGTTTCCTATTCTCCCAGATCAATAATGGAAATTGCATTTCATTAGCCCTTAACAAAGAGTATGGATGGGCCGGCGATGTGAATCTCAAATACATATTCGACCGCTTTTTCGAAGCGCCTCCGGGCCAGGGGTACCCCGAAGCCCGAAAGGACAGCCAAAGGAATTCCCGCACGATCTTAAGCGCCATTTCCAAGGCTAGCCACCGATCATTGGTTGAAACGCTTCAAGGCATCGATCCGTCCATACTGAAGACGATCATGAAGCAAAAGCCGTTCCTGGATTTGATCAATCAACCCGGATCCAACCAACCTTTGCATGACTTCCTGATGAAGCATCGATCCGTAAAATAGCCTGCAAAAACTGCTTAAAATTTTCGTTAAGTCATTATTCCATCGTTATTCGATCAATGTCAGCATTGATGGAGGGATATTATGAAGAAGCTTAAATCCAAGTTAGCCTACGGAGCCGGAGACATTTACGGAGGTGGCGCCTTTCTCGTTTTCAGCCTCCTGTACATGAACTTTCTGACCCTGGTCGAAGGCATACCGGTCGCCGCGGCCACCATCGTCATTTTCATCGGTAAACTCTGGGACGCGGTCACCGATCCGATCGTGGGTCGCCTGTCCGACAGGACCCGGTCCAAGTTCGGCCGGCGCCGCTATTATTTCCTCTTAGGAATCGTGCCGGTATTTATTTCGTTCATAACTCTCTTTTATTCCTTCGGGATCACGAGCGAAATCGGCAAAATCATCTATCACACCTTCGCCTATATGTTCTTCGGAACGGCCTTCACCATCGTCATGGTGCCATACAACGCCGTTTTATCGGACATATCGTCCGATTATAACGAACGGACCAGCTTCACGACCGTTCGCATGATGATATCCGGCGCGGCCTCCCTCGTATGCGCGGTTTTACCCGGCATGATCATCAAGGGGATCGGGGGCGAGGTCAACGGTGCCGCCCAAGTCAACGGTTATCTCATCATGGCGGCGGTCCTCGGGCTTGTCTTCGGTCTGGCTTGGCTCATCGTATTTTTGGGCGTTAAGGAAAAGAAAGATTTGGAAACTCCTGAGAAAGTCACCTTTAAGGATTGGCTCGGCATTTTCAAGAACAAGCCATACCGTAATTATTTAGGCATCTTCCTGACGTTTCAAATCGCGGTCGACTTGGTCTTGGCCATCTTCATTTTCTACGTCGACCTTGTCATTTTGAAATATCAATATTATGAGTTGTTCGTCGGCCTTCTTTTGGTCTTCCAAATTATCTTCATGGTCGTCAACAACATCATCGCCCAGAAGAAGGGCAAAACCTTCCCGCTTTTCATCGGTTTGCCGATTTGGATTGCGGTTTCCATTGGTTTTCTTGCCTTCAACAACACGACTCCGATCTGGGTCATCGCCATCATGGCCGTTTTGATTGCCCTTGGTTCCTCGGCCGGCAACTTATCGACTTGGTCGATGCTGACCGATATCTATGACATTGACGAAATCAAGACTGCCAAGCGGCGTGAAGGGTTATACAGCGGGGTGACGACTTTCGCCCGCAAGTTCGGAAGCGGCCTTGCCATCTTGATTCTCGGCATTGGGCTTAAGACTTTAGGGTTCGACCAAGACACCTACAACATGTTACGCAGCACGGCCGAAAACTTCGATCCATCGGTTTATGCGAGTTCCAGCCTCGTGGCCGGCATTCGCTGGATGTTCGTCGCCATCCCGGCCATCTTGTGTCTCCTATGCCTGGTGTTTGCCTTCTTCAACAAAATCAACAAGCGGCGGTTCGACGCCGTCATCGCCGGGATCGAAAGTTTCAAGCTCCACGGTAACCTCGATTCCTTGAGCCCGGAGGTGATCCGCGACATCGAAGTGGCGACCGGGGTCAAGAAAGAAGCCCTCTGGGCCGGAAAGATTAAAAGCTGAGTGATCGTCTTCGATTATTTATCCAAGGAAAGGGAGCGCAACGCGCTTCCTTTTTCATAAAAAAAGTTCAACACCGACGCATTGAACCATGTTGATCACCCTGGCGGAGAAAGAGGGATTCGAACCCTCGCGCCCTGTTACAGACCTACGAGCTTTCCAAGCCCGCCCCTTCAACCACTTGGGTATTTCTCCAGGGTTAATTATATCAATACGATTGAGGGGTGTCATCAAAAATATCGACCCGTCATCTCTACAATTGGCTCATGGCCCCAATTGATAAAATGCTATAATTTCTTTATATGAAACAAACGACGATCACGGCCACCAATGCCAATCAACGCCTCGACAAATTCGTTCGCAAATGGTTGGAAGACGCCCCTTTGAGTTTCATCTATCGGCTCTTTCGCAAAAAGGACGTCAAGGTCAACGGGCATTGGGCCACGATTGATTACGTCATTAAAAATGACGACGTGGTCACCGTGTACATTACCGATGCCCAAATGGAAGAATTCAACCGTCCGAAGCCGATCGTGGCCGCGGCTTTCCCCCATCAAATCATCTACGAGGATGACCAATGCCTGATCGTTAATAAACCCAAAGGTTTGCTGGTCCATGGCGACGATAGCGAAAAAAGAATCACCTTGGCCAACCAGGTCATCGCCTATCTGATGGTGTCGGGATTGACGCTTGACCAAGGCGGATATGTTCCGGCTCCGGCCCATCGGCTCGACCGCAACACCTCCGGTCTCGTCATTTTCGGGAAGACGCTCCTCGCCCAACAAGCGCTGGAAAAACTATTCCACGATCGCGTGGGAATCCAAAAAAGTTACTTGGCCTTGGTCGTTGGGGATTTGAATCAAGACGGCGAGATCGACCTCGAACTTCGTAAAGACCCGGAGACCAACACCGTCAGAGTCGTGCGCAAAGGTCAGGGAATCAAAGCCTTGACCCGTTATTCCGTCAAGCAACGTTTTGGTAATTGCACCCTGCTTGAAGTGACCATCGTCACCGGTCGCACTCATCAGATCCGCGTCCACCTCGGCGCTATCGGGCACCCGATTATTGGCGATCGCAAGTACGGCCGGTACGAAGTCAACCACGAGATCATGAAGCGTTTCCGCTACGAACATCAATTTTTACATGCTTATAAAATGGCTTTTGGAGCCTTGGATGACCCGTTACTAGGCATTTCAAGCCGCGTCTTCACGGCTCCGTTGCCGGTGAAGGAGCACCAATTGCTCGAACAGTTGAACCCGTCATCGCTGGAGGACTGACCATGGACATGCGCCCAATCGTCGATCATTGGAAAAAAAGCCGCTTCCTACCACCCGATTTAAAGGAGCAACTCGAGGCATATCGCCCCGACGAATTGCTCGACGCCTTCTACAAAGACATCGAATTCGGCACCGCCGGGATGCGCGGAATCATGGGGCCGGGGCCGAACCGTATCAATATCTTTACCATCAAAAAGGCCACCATCGGCTTTGGTTTGTATTTGCTGGGAGTCGACGAATCGGCGCGCGAGCATGGTGTCGTCATCGCCCACGACAACCGGCGCCACGCTCGGGAATTCAACGATTTGATCGCGGCGACGCTCTCCCAAATGGGCTTTAAAGTATATATATTCGAAGACCTAAGGCCGACTCCGGAACTCTCGTTCGCCGTGCGCGAAAAAGGCGCCGCCGGGGGCATTGTCATCACGGCCAGCCACAATCCCAAGCAATATAACGGCTACAAGGTCTACGATGAAACCGGCTGCCAGTTGACTCCCAATCGTATCGCCCCTTTGGTCGAAACCATCGCTTCGCTTCCCGACTCGCTCGAAGTGGAAATACCCGCATGGGCCACGCCTGGTGAAATCGTCACCTTGGGGAATGAACTCGATTTTCGTTACCTATATAATGTCAAAGGCGTCGCTTTGTATCCCGATCTTCCCAAACGCGGCTTCAAGGTTGTTTATTCCCCCGAGCACGGGACCGGTTCTTTCCTGGGAGTGCGCCTGCTGCGCGAATGCGGTTATGAGCTGTATCCGGTCGTCAGTCAATGCGTGCCCGACCCCGATTTCAGTCAGACTAAATCTCCGAACCCGGAACTGGACGAAGCCTATGAGGAAGCCATCAAATTAGCGAAGACAATCCAAGCCCAGTTGGTATTGGTGACCGATCCCGACGCCGATCGCGTCGGCGTCGCCTATCGCGACGAGAAGGGTAATTACGTCCGGCTTACCGGCAATCAATCGGGCGCGCTCTTGATTGATTATCTATTGCGCGAACGCAACCGCTTGGGCCGATTGGCCGATAACGGCGTCGTCTATGACACGATCGTCACCTCGCCTCTCGGCGCCAAGGTGGCTGAGTATCACGGCTGCCGCGTCGAATCGTTTTTGACCGGGTTCAAATTCATCGGCGACCGGATCCATTTCTACGAAAAGACCGGCGGTCCCCATTTCGAATTCGGCTACGAGGAATCCTATGGTTGCTTGATTGCTCCCTTTTCCCGTGACAAAGACGGGTTCCAAGCCATCTTGATGTACGCCGAAATGGCCCTATTCTACCACTTGCAGGGCTATCATCTCGGACAACGCCTGCACATCCTCCACAAGCGGCATGGATTCTACGTCGACCGCCAGGTTTCCAAAGACTTCCAAGGCCCGACCGGGGCCGAAAAGATAGCGACGATGCTCGCCAGATTGCGCAAGACGCCGTTTGCCCAAATCGGCGATTTCAAGGTGGCGACCTTCGAGGATTATCTGACTTCGATTCGGAAAAGCGAGCGTCAACAGACCTCGATCGCCTTGCCCTCGTCTGATGTCGTAAAATTCATTTTGACGGATGGTTCTTCGATAGCCGTCCGCCCAAGCGGCACCGAGCCGAAGTGCAAATTATACTTCAGCGCTGTGGCGAGTTCTTCCAACGAAGCCGACGCCAAAATGAATAAGCTGATCGAGGCTTTCCTGACGACTTACGATCTCTAGAAGCGGGCTTTTCTGAAATAGCTTTTCAACCCGTGCAGCAGACCCTGCTCGTTATTGGTGTATTTGGTGATGAAATCGGCTTTGGCCTTGATGGCGTGGTCGGCGTTTTGCATTGCAAAACCGACCCCGGCCATCGATAGCATTTCGATGTCGTTGTCGGCGTCGCCAAATGCCAAGGTACGTTCGAGCGGCACTCCGAAGTACTTGGCGATGTCATGAAGGGCATGGCCTTTCGAAATGTGGTCGAAATAAATCTCGGAGAAGAGCATCAACGCCCAAAAGCGGACCTTGACGCCGGGATGGCGCGAGGCGGCTTGAATCAAAGCTTGTTCCGTTTCCGCGTCGCGGTTTCGGACTTTGATGATCATCGTCATCGGGTTTTCGTTCAAGGTCTCGCGGAGGTCGCCATAGGCGATGTCCATGTTGTCTTTCCACAAGAAGCCGGGGAAATCGTCGCCACGGCGCAAGAACCAAATCTTTTCGTTGGTTTCCACCATGATATTGGTGATGTACTTGGGATCGATATTGGCGTAGATGTCTTTGATGATCGTGGCCGGGAAATCGAAATTGGCGATGGGAAAGCGCTCGTCACTCGGATTGACGACATAAGCCCCGTTATAGCAAATGACCGGGCTTTTGAGGCCGATCTCTTTGTAGTAATTGATGACGGCCCGATAAGGGCGGCCGCTCGCCAAAACGATGATGTGTCCTTGCTTTTCGAGATGTCGAAGATAGCGCTTGGTGCGTGGGTCGATCGTTTTGTCATCAGTCAAAAGGGTACCATCGAGATCCATGGCAATCACGTGGCGCGGTATTTTTTTGAATATCATAGGAGTCCGACGGCTCTTTGCACTTTCGTGAGCGTCTTTTTGGCAATCGCGGCGGCTTTCTTGGCCCCCTCGGCCAGGACTTGGTCGAGTTCTGGGGAATCAATCAAGGCCCGATAACGGGCTTGGAGCGGTTCCAAGGCTTCGAGGACGGCGTCGGCCACGGCCGTTTTGAAGGCCCCGTATTGGAAACCGGCGAACTTCGTCGCCGCTTCGCCGACCGGGATGTCCTTTAAGGAGGCGTAAATGGTCAAGAGGTTACTGATGCCGGGCTGATGATCAGGATCATAGGCGACCTGATTGAGCGAATCGGTGACCGAGGCCATGATTTTCTTGCGGATCGTCTTGGGATCGTCTTTCAAGAAGACGTCGCCCTTGGGATCGGATTTACTCATTTTCTTGGTTGGGTCCGAGAGCGACATGATCCGGGCTCCAGTTGCCACCTTGGCTTCCGGCATCACCAAGAGGTCGCCGTAGCGGTTATTGAAACGCCGCACGATGTCGCGGGAAAGCTCGACGTGCTGGATTTGGTCTTCCCCGACCGGGACGATGGCGGCGTCATAGAGCAGGATGTCGGCGGCCATCAAGACCGGATAGGCGAATAAACCGAGTCCGAGTCCGCTTTCGTTTTGGGTTTGGGCTTTTTCCTTGTATTGGGTCATGCGGGCGAGTTCGCCCATGTAGATGTAATTTTGTAGGATGGCGTTCAACTCGGCGTGTTGGGGGACCTGCGATTGCAGGAAGATGGTCGTTTTCTTCGGGTCGAGGCCGGCCGCGAGGTAGAAAGCCACGATGTCGCGGCTGTTGCTTCGGAGGACATCTGGTTCGATTGGGAGCGTTAAGGCATGGAGGTCGGCGATGAAAACGAAGGTTTCGTTTTGATCCTGGTACAGCGGAAAACGCCGCAAGGCCCCGATGTAATTGCCTAACGTCAATTGGCCGGTCGGTTTGATACCGCTGAGAACACGAGTCATGGTTTTCCCTCCCATGGTTAATTATTCATTATATGAAAAATGCCGACTGGTTGCAACGAGGCAATTAGGGTTATTCCAACAATAATCATTGTGAAAAACCCCATAATCATATAAAATTTGCTGTGGAGGAACCACCATGATCCTGATTTACACATCCCCCAGTTGCTCCAGCTGCCGCAAGGTCAAGAAATGGTTTGACGATCAAAAGATTCCTTATGAGGAACGCAATATTTTCTCCGCCGCTCTCGATGAGAAGGAATTGAAGGAAATGCTATCCAAGAGCGAGAACGGGACCGAGGACATCATCTCGACCCGCAGCAAGATCATCAAGGAAGAACGCATCGACGTCGAATCGATGACCATTCGCGATTTGATTGAATTCATCCGCGAGAACCCCTCAATCCTCAAACGGCCGATCATCGTCGACGACCGGCGGATTCAGGTCGGTTATAACGAAGAAGAAATCCGCACCTTCATCCCGCTGGCCCGCCGTTATGCCGCCTTGATGTGCTCACCTGAAAATTGCGAGCGCTACGATTGCTGCGACCACATCCAGATGACCCAGACTAACGACAAGACGTCTAATTAGCCAAGGCTTTCAAAGCCCGAGCGTGTTTGCTGATATTGTTGGGACGATATTCGATCTTTGCTTCGCGGCAAAGATTTTTAAGCGTTTCGGCCGCAAGGCTGATGGCTGATTGTTCGCTTTCGACTTCATAATCTTCCTGCCGGCTGTATTCGTTGCGGTCCAAGGCCAAATGGCGGTTTTGGTAGGTGGTTTCGAGGCGATAGGTGGTCAGTGAGGTAACGATGCGCAAATCTTTGATTGGAAACCCGAGCAAGGCCAGAAAATCATGAACCGGACCTGTCGGGAACAGGCCGGAGTCGGCCAAAGCCAGGTAGTCGTCTTCGGTCAGGGTCTGGTTTTTTTCGAGAGTACCTTCGGCCAACGGCGATTTCAAGGTCAGGGTATATTCGCCGAGCCGTTCGCGAATGCGCAAGCCGAAGCCGAAACCGCGCAACTCGGAAGTTGGGGTATCGATATAGTAATTGACTTGCCGGATGGCGTTTCGGGGATTGACTCCCAAAAAATTGAACAGTTTCCGGAACTCGGGCGCGGTGACTAATATTTTGGCTTCAATCTCGACGTTGGTGGACATGATCGTTTCCTCTTAATAGTAGTATTATGCTACAATTAGAACGATTTATCTACAGCAGGTAACATGATGAAATATGACGTTTTTACCAGAGGCGATCCCCATTCCGTCGAATTGGAAAATGATTTGACATTGCGCCTTCAAAATTTGACCAACTGGAAAAAAGACCCTCGCCCCGATTTCGTCGTTTTCATCGGTGGGGACGGCACTTTTCTGCGAGCGGTTCAGCATTATCGCGATCAGTTGGACCACATTACCTTCATTGGTGTCCACACAGGCACGCTCGGGTTCTTCTGTGATTATCACGAAACTGATCTCGCCAAGCTCGTCACCGATCTGCCGCAAATCGGCCTCCGGGCCCACCGCTACCGCCTCTTGCGATTGACCCGCCATTTTGCTTCCGGTAGCGACGATTTTCTGGCTGTGAACGAAGTTCGCCTCGAAAACCCCTTCCACACCTTGGTCAGCGACGTCTACATCGACGGGACCCTGCTTGAAACCTTCCGCGGCAACGGTCTTATCGTTGCCTCGACCCTCGGTTCGTCGGGTTACAACAAAAGCCTCGGAGGGGCCCTCGTCAACACCCAGCTCGAGACGATGCAACTGACTGAAGTGGCCACCCTGCAGAATAACGCTTTCCGGAGCCTTGGCAGTTCCTTGGTCCTCGGGTCCGATCAGCGGATTACCTTGAAAGGCGATTTCCATAACGCCGTCATCGGATACGATCACTTGGTCTTGCCATTAAAAGAAACGGTCACCTCACTCGAAATCACCCTGACCGACCGCACCGTCGCCATCGTCCACCAGAATAACCGACCCTATCCGGAAATACTCCGCCGCTCATTCATCAAAGACTCATGATCATTTACAACGAAATTATATTGGTTTTTTCGCTGGTCGGCGCCGCGATTGGCGTCGCGTTTGTGATCGTGGTCTCACTCATGGTCCGACCCAAACGAAAAACACCCCCGGTTTATGACGTCGAGGGGTATGCGTCGGCTTT
>JBAZHG010000013.1:0-23931 GCA_041652475.1 Bacilli bacterium | reverse complement strand
AAGTGGGCGGCCAGAAACGAATGGCCTCCCGCATGCATACGCATAGATAAATAATCGTCCGCGACAGAACATGGCTTATCGGGTCGGCTACTCCTAGGAGCATTTGAATGAATTTACCAAACAAAATCACAATCGGACGCGTGGTCATGGTGGGAATCCTCATCGTTTTGCTGTCCTTGCCCTATGACCGGTTCGGTTGGGTGGTCCCGGTTTACCCCGGGGACGTCAATCTCGTCTACGTCATCGGCGCCATCGTTTTTTTGATTGCCAGCCTTTCAGATTTTCTCGATGGTTACATCGCCCGTAAATATAATCTCATCACCGATTTCGGCAAGTTCATGGATCCAGTCGCCGACAAGGTCTTGATTGACGCCAGCCTCCTGTTCTTGATGGTGGTCCCGGCCTGGGCCGGGCCGAGCCAAATGGCCGTCGCCCCGTTATTAGTCATCGTCTTCATCGCCCGCGACCTCATCGTCGACGCGATGCGGCTCGTGGCCAGCAACAAGAAAATCGTCGTGGCCGCGAATATCTTCGGCAAGATGAAGACCGTCGCCCAAATGATTGCCGTCACTTTCGTGTTTTTGAACGATTGGCCCTTTTCTTACCTCAATCTCCCGGTCGGATTACGTGTCAGCGATTTTCTCGTATACGTTGCCGCGGCGTTGTCGGTCTTGTCCGGAGTGATTTACATTTATCAGAATCGAAAGGTTTTTGCCGACTGATGGGCACCGTGGCTTCGATCTTGAAGCTGGCTCGCGCGCAAGGGGTCACCCTCGGGGCGGTCGAAAGTTTGACCGGCGGCATGCTCCTGGCGGCCTTGACCTCGGTGTCCGGGGCCTCGAAAGTCGTCAAGGGCGGACTCGTCACCTATGCCGACGAGGAAAAAGAAAAATTGCTTCACGTCTCCAAGGCGCGACTACAGAAATACGGAGCCATCAGCCCGGAAGTGGCCCACGACATGGCCAAGATGGGCCGCTATCGCCTCAACGTCGACCTGTGCCTGGCTTTGACCGGTAACGCCGGGCCGAAAGCCCTCGAAAACAAGCCGATCGGTCTCTATTACCTGGCCCTGGCTTCCGCCCATGAAGTTCAAGTATCCCGATTCGAAGCGACCGGGACCCGGGTCCAAATCCGACGCGCCTGCGTCGAACAAGCCCTGGTGGCCATCGAAAAGCAGCTTCGGCAATCCCACAAATAAAAAAGTGCCATAATCGGAAACGTCCCATTATTTATTAAGAGAAAGGTATCATCACCATGGCAAAAGAAACCAACACCAAAGAGGCCGCCTTAGAAGAAGCCCTGCACGCCATCGAGAAGATGTACGGCAAAGGCGCCGTCATGAAATTGGGCGAGCGCCCGAACACCGACATCGATACGATCCCCTCAGGATCGATCGCCCTTGATTTCGCATTGGGCGTCGGCGGTTATCCCAAAGGACGCATCATTGAAATCTACGGGCCCGAATCGAGCGGCAAGACGACGTTAGCTCTCCACGCCATCGCCGAAGCCCAGGCCCGGGGCGGCCGGGCCGCTTTCGTCGACGCCGAACACGCCATCGACCCGGTCTACGCTAAAAGGCTCGGGGTCAACATCGACGAATTGATCCTCTCGCAACCCGATAACGGCGAACAAGCCCTCGAAATCGTCGAGATGCTGGCCCATTCTTCGGCCATCGACGTGATTATCGTCGACAGCGTGGCCGCTTTGGTTCCCCAAGCCGAACTCGACGGCATCATGGCCGACAACCAGGTTGGTCTCCAAGCCCGCTTGATGTCCAAAGCCATGCGCAAATTGGCCGGCGTGTTGAACAAATCGAGCTGTACCGTCATCTTCATCAACCAGCTGCGGGAAAAAGTCGGCATTTCCTATGGCAATCCCGAAGTCACGAGCGGCGGCCGAGCCCTAAAATTCTACGCCACGGTCCGAATCGACATCCGTCGGGCCGAAGCCATTAAAGTCGGCGATCAAATCGTCGGAAACACCGTCAACATCAAAATCGTCAAAAATAAAGTAGCCCCGCCCTTCAAATCATGCCGGGTCGACCTCATCTTCGGGGAAGGGTTTTCGAAGACCGGCGAAGTGCTGGATTTGGCCACCGAGATGGGTCTCGTCAAGAAGATGGGATCATGGTATGAAATCGACGGCACCCGGATGGGACAAGGCCGCGAGACCGCCAAGCAGTTCTTGAAGGACAATCCCGAATTGATGGCCCGTTTAACCGAGAAAATCAAAACCGGCGAAGTCGCTTAACATAATGGGAGCCTCAGGCTCCTTTTTGTTTTTCGCATCTTATCAAACGTTATGGTCCGTGATAAAATGACAAAAGAGGATTAATCATGGATTACAAGCGGAATTATCTCTACTTCAAAGATCCCCGGAGATTCAATTTCCTGTGGATGTTCTTTTTTCTAATCGTGGCTGGAGGCGCCATCTACACCGGCGTCGCCGCGCTGGTGACCCCGCCGCTCGTCGGATACGCCCTTGGAATCGTCTTCGTCTTGATCGGATTTGCCTTCGGAAAGATATTCCCGCTCCGCTACCACATCAAGGACCGTTACATCGACAAGCAAATTACGACCATGATCGCCATATTTGAACAGCAAGCGCTCGATCAACTGAAAATCAGCGAAATCCAAAACGACCATTTGAAGCGGATCCATTTCTACGATTTCACCGACGAGACCAAGTACAAGGACGTCGAAATCCTGTCCCGGGTCGGCCTTGACGAAAAACGGCGCACCTCGCATTGCCGGCTCATTTGTTACTTCTTCCTCGAAAGCAAATTCATCGCTTACCACTATGAATTCTCCTTGATCAAACCGTGGCTGGCCGAAGGTTATACCAACTACTATTACAGCGAGATCTCCACGAAGGAAGTCCACGAGGTGAACACCGAGGACAATCCCTATCTCCAGATGGTGGAAATCCTCAATAAATAAGCTATTCTCGAAAAGACCGGCGTTCAGCCGGTTTTTTTTATGTTTTGGTTCATGCGGTATTGTGATTATGGGCGGTTATCCCCATAATAATTCCGTAACCAAGAAAAGTTCCAAGGAGGATTGTCCATGTTACGTGAAGCGTTCCTGGCCGCGCTCGAGTCCGAACTGTCCAGTTTGAACCCCGGCACGCGCAAGCGCATCCTTGATGACTATAAGACCATGATTGAAAAAGCCGTCCGAGTCGGGCGCGACGAAGAAGAATTCATCGCCGACCTAGGACCGGTCGAAACCATCGCCAAACAGGCGACGCCCAAAGTCGCCACCATCGAAAAAGAACCCTTGCCGCTTAACGATCAACTGATTTTGGCCTTAACCTATTTCATCGTCGGAATCATCGCTTTAGCAATGATTGGTTTAGCCTTGGGCGTCGGCAGCACCGCTTTGGCTCTATTGGCTTCCGGCATCGGCCGCTTGGCCTTGGAGGGCCGCACGGTCACCGGCGGCGGCTTGACCCTTTACATCGGGCAAATCGTCTTGGCATCCGGTTTACTATTGATGATCGTCGGCGGTTTGACCAAGTTTTCGGGGCTTTTGAGGAAGCTTGTCGCCAAGCTCCACGTCAAACTGGGAGGAGCGCGCCATGAATAAAACCTTCATCGTCGGCTGCGTCCTGGCCGTGGCCGGCTTGGCCGCCTCGATCACCGGCAGTCTCATCGACGGAAAAGAATTCTTCCCGGTGGTCACCGCCGCGGATTATATTGAAGCGACGCCCCACGTCGAAGACATCGCCGACGTCGACACCGTCAACCTTGATTTGAGCAACCGCTCGATCGACATCGTCACCGCCGACGTCGATACCGTCACGGTGGCTTATTACGAAGCCGAACACGATCAAATCGACGTCACTTTAACAAGCGGCGAGCTGATCGTCGCCAGTCAATGGGAGTCGTGGTTTTCCTTTTTCAGTTGGAATTGGATCATCACCAACCCGGCTGTTTTGCGAGTGACCTTGACCGTGCCGGAAAACTCCTCGCTGACGATTGAAGCGACGACTTCGAACGGAACCATCGACGCCGACGAATTCGTCGCCGTGTCGAGTTTGGATCTCACGACCTCCAACGGAGCCATCACCATCGAGGGAATCGAAACCGGTTCCGATGTCGAATTGGCGACCCGCAACGGTCGCGTGACCGTGTCCGATGTTGCCTTATCCGGAACTCTGGACATCGATACCAGCAACGGACGCCTCGTCCTTGATAACATCGAGGTTCCGACTTTGTCGGCCCATACGAGCAACGGCCCAATCGAAGCCACGCGAATTACGAGCCAAGACGCCCATCTCGATACCAGCAACGGCAATATCACCGCCTCATTCTCCGGAAGTCTCGATGATTTCCGCATCAACATGGCGACTTCGAACGGGTCTTATTATCTCAATGGCACCAAAGTGAGCACCAACGCCTACAACACCAACCTGACCGACCGCATCCGTTTGGAAACGTCAAACGGCAGCATCCATCTAAGCTTTCTCGGTTAATGTAGCCGAGCGGGAAACCTCCCGATTTTTTTGCTTTTATTCCGCGAGTATTTTTGCTATTGTATTAATGTATCAATAGATACTTAATATACATTCAAAAATCGCCTTCTGAAACTCAAGCCTCGCTTGTGCAACATAATTTGGGAACATCGCTTTTCTGCGAAACGATTTTTGGGTAATATGGCCTTGCCATTTTATTGTATTTATCGGTCGTGGCCGCCTCGCGGCCAAATAAAAGAAATCGAAAGGAAACCACTATGTTAATCGTCTATGCCATGGAAACCGGGCTTGCCGTCGCCCTGATCCTCATCGCCTTATTCGTCGGCCTTGGCGGCGGCATCGCCGCTTACGCCCTGATTCCGTTGTTCAAAGCCAAACGGGCCTCGCGCCAAGCCGCGAAGATCATCCGCGACGCCGAAATCCGCAGCGAACACATCATCAAGAACAGCCAATTGGACGCCAAACAGCTCATTTATGAGATGAAGCAGGAAGCCGAACGCGAAATCAAGGAACGGAAATCCGAAGTCGCCGCTGCCGAAAACAAACTGCTCCAACGGGAGCAAAGCATCGATCGGCGCGACGTCGCCTTAATCGGCAAGGAGAACCTCCTCGAAGAAAAATCCGACGCCTTGGCCGCCCGCGTCAAAGAAACCGAAAAGAAAGAGAAAATCCTCCAAGACAAACTCGACTCGATCATTTCCGAACTCGAGAAAGTTTCCCAGATGTCGATTGCCGAAGCCAAGTCCGAGATCATGGCCCGGGTTGAAAACAAACTCAGCAAGGAAATCGCCATTTTCATCAAGAACAAGGAAGACGAAGCCAAAGACACAGCCATGAGCCAAGCCCAAGAAATCCTGGGCATCACCATCAACCGTTACTCGCAGGAGTTCACCACCGAACGGACCGTCAGCGTCGTGTCTTTGCCCAATGACGAAATGAAGGGCCGCATCATCGGCCGCGAAGGACGCAACATCCGGAGCCTCGAACAACTACTGGGCGTCGATTTGATCATCGACGATACCCCGGAAGTGATCACCGTCAGCAGCTTCGACCCGATTCGCCGGGAAATCGCCCGCAAGACGCTCGAAACTTTGATTAAAGACGGCCGCATCCAACCGAGTCGCATCGAAGAAGTGGTCGAAAAAGCCAAGAAAGAAGTCGACGAATCGATCAAAGTCGCCGGAAAGGAAGCGGCCTTCCGCCTCGGACTGCCGACAATCCATCCCGAACTATTGACCTTGGTCGGCCGAATGAAATACCGGACCAGCTATGGACAAAACGCCTATGACCACATCATCGAAGTGGCCAAACTCACCGGCATCATGGCCGCCGAGCTCGGTCTCGACCAAACCTTGGCCAAACGGGCCGGGTTGCTCCATGATATCGGCAAGGCGATCGACTTCGAAATGGAAGGCAGCCACGTCGAACTCGGGGCCCGCTTCGCCAAGAAGTACGGGGAACCCGACGTCGTCATCAACGCAATCGAAAGCCATCATGGCGACGTTGACGTCAAATACGTGATTTCGAACCTGGTCATTGCCGCCGACACCCTGTCGGCCGCCCGCCCGGGCGCCCGGAGCGAAACGCTTGAAAACTACATCAAGCGCCTGGAACAGCTCGAAAAGATTTGCAAATCCCACGATGGGGTCGCCCAAAGCTTCGCCATGCAGTCGGGACGCGAAGTCCGGGTCATGGTCATCCCCGAGAAGATCGACGACTTGGCCGCTTATAAACTGGCTCGCGACATCCGCGAGCAAATCGAAAACGAAATGACCTATCCGGGTCAGATCAAAGTCTCGGTCATTCGGGAATACCGCGCGGTGGAAACCGCTAAATAACCGATGAAGAAGATTCTTTTCATCGGCGACATCGTTGGGCAAAAGGGACGGGAAGCCGTCTCTTTTCACCTGGCCACCCTTAAAAAGAAATTTAAATTGGATTTCATCATCGCCAACGGCGAAAACGCCACTCACGGCAAAGGGTTAATCCTCCATCACTACGAGAGTTTGCTCCACGCCGGGATCGACTGTTTGACCTTGGGAAACCACTATGACGCCAAAAGCGAAATCCGCCAATATATCGACGGGGCCTTGAGCCTGGTGCGGCCTTTGAACCTGAAAAAGGAATATCCCGGAGTCGGCACCACCGTTTTCAAAGACGACCGGTTTTCCATTCGAATCACCAACCTGCTGGGGCAAGCCTTCATGACCGAAGAGGTCGTCAATCCGTTCGACAGCCTTAAAAAGCTGCTTGACAAAGAAGAAAAGACCGACATCCACATCGTTGACTTCCATGCCGAAGCCACCGGCGAAAAATACGCCCTGGCCCATGCCTTCGACGGGCAAGTCAGCGCCGTGATCGGAACCCATACCCACGTTCAGACCCGCGACGCCCGCATCTTGCCTTTGGGCACCGGATACATTTCTGACGTCGGCATGACCGGACCTTACGATGGGATTCTCGGCGTGGCCCCGGAGGCCATCATCAAGAAACTTTGGCATGACGAGAAAGTCGTCTTCACCTTGGACACTGGTCCGGAGACGATTTTATCGGCCGTCGTTTTATCGATCGACGAGACGACCGGAAAAACGCTCGACATCAACCCAATCTATCTCGTGGAGTCCCATTAGGATGGCGATAATCGTCAAACAGTCGCCCGACTTGGCCCGAGCTCGGTCGCGCTTGCATCATAACGTCTTGGTCGTCCATGACGAGATTGCCGTGAGCCAAAGGCTCAAGGACATCGCCTGGGGCAAGACCTATTACATCCGCACCTACGGCTGCCAAGCCAACGTCCGCGACGAAGAGACGATGCGCGGCCTTTTGGAAGCGGCCGGTTTTCGTAGCGTCGCTTCGGAATACGAAGCCGACCTCGTCATCTTGAACACCTGCGCCGTGCGCGAAAACGCCGAAGACAAGGTCTTTGGCGAAATCGGGGTCTTAAAGGGGATTAAGTCTCACAAGAAGGATTTAGTCGTCGCCGTCGGGGGATGCATGGTCCAACAAGCCCACATCGTCACGACGATCGTCGACAAATACCGCCACGTCGACCTCTTGTTCGGCACCCACAACATCCATCAACTGCTTGAACTTCTCGAAGAGGTATACGTCTCGAAAACGCGCCTCGTAGACGTGCCGTCAGTCCCGACCCTCGCCAACGAGAACCTACCGACTCGCCGGCTCCAAACTCATAAGGCTTTCGTCAACGTGATGTATGGCTGCGACAAGTTTTGCACTTATTGCATCGTGCCCTACACCCGGGGCCGCGAACGGTCGCGGCCGCGCGAAGACGTATTGTCGGAATGCCGCCGACTCGTAGCCGATGGTTATCAGGAAATAACCCTGCTGGGACAAAACGTCAACGCCTACGGAAAAGATTTCGATCGCGCCTATGATTTCGCCCATTTGCTCGAAGAAGTGGCGTTGACCGGAATCCCCCGGTTAAGGTTCACGACCTCGCATCCCTGGGATTTTTCATCGCGCATGATCGAAGTCATTGCCAAATACCCAAACATCATGAAGGCGATCCACCTGCCAGTCCAATCGGGCCACGACCACGTCTTGCGTTTGATGGGGCGGCGCTACACCCGGAACCAGTACCTGACCCTCGTGCAAGAGATGAAAGACAAAATCCCCGGTCTGTCTTTGACGACCGACATCATCGTCGGTTTCCCGAACGAAACCGAAGAGGAATTCGTTTCGACGGTGTCGCTCGTTGAAACGGTCGGCTATGACGGGGCTTTCACTTTCATTTACTCGATGCGCCAAGGGACGCCGGCCGCCCGCATGGCCGACAACGTCACGAGCGAGGTTAAACACGAGCGCTTCATGCGCCTGGTGGCCGCGGTTGAACGCGAAGCCGAAAAGAAAGCCATGGCCTTGGTCGGAACGAGGCAAAAAGTCTTGGTCGACGGCTATTCGAAGAAAAACGAATCGGTCCTATCCGGTTATACCGAGGGGAACCGCCTCGTCCATTTCCAAGGCGACGAGTCGCTGATTGGCTCCATCGTCGAAGTGCGTATCGTCGAATCCCATTTGTATTCTTTCGTTGGGGAATTGATAAATGAGTGATCTTGAAACCCAAATCAAACAACTGAAGGAAGCCCTCGATTCGCTCCCGGAAGTCGTCGCTTTCAATCAGGCCCGGCAAGCGGTTTTGGCCAATCCCGAATTGAATGCGCTTGACGAGAAGAAGCGCCACGCCCAACGGGCCATGGCCGAATCGATGGGCGAAGAAGCGCTTTATCATCAGCACAAAGCCGATTATGAGGCCTATGAGGCGGCTTATGAAAACCATCCTCTCGTCGCCAATTACCGGGAACTCCGCGAAGCGGTCTATTACCTGCTCGTCCAAATCAAAGACCTGCTTTCGCTTGAGTGAAGCGTCGAATCCGCGCGCCATTATGATAAAATAAACTAATTGAAGCGAGCTTATGAAAGCACCCTATACCCCGATGATGATGCAGTACCTGAGCATCAAGGAGAAGCATCCCGACACCTTGATCCTTTTTCGGTTAGGGGATTTTTATGAGTTTTTCTTCGACGACGCCAAAATCGCCTCCAAGGAACTGCAACTGGTCTTGACCGGGAAAAACGCCGGGGCCAAACAACGGGTCCCGATGTGCGGCGTCCCCCATCACGCCATCAAAAGCTACGTGACCAAACTCGTCAACCGCGGTTATAAAGTCGGGGTCGTCGAACAATTGGAAGACCCGGCTTTGGCCGAAGGATTGGTTGATCGCGACGTGATTCAAATCGTGACCCCGGGAGCCTTCATCGACGCGCACGGGAGCGACAACAACTACATTACCGCCCTCGACGACACCGGGCTCCATTTCGTCTTGGTTTCTTGTGACATCACGACCGGGGAACTGGCGGTTGCCAACCTCGAACGCGACCTCGTCGGCCTCACGAGCGAACTCGACCGGCTTCAAACCCGGGAAATCGTCGTTTCTTCCTCGTTTGACGAGTCCGTCGTCGCCGCGCTGATTGACGGCAAGCGCCTTTTGATATCCCGAGAAGACGACGAAGAAGTCCCCCTCGAGTACGAACCGTTGCTTGAAGACATCCGCGACGGTTTCCAAATGAAAGCCATTGCCCGTTTGATTCATTATCTTGAAAAGACCCAAAGACGGGCTTTGAACTATTTGAAGAAAGCCCAGGTTTACCAAGCCCAAGCCACCCTGCGCATCGATGCTTTCTCGCAAGCCAACCTCGAACTGGTCCAGTCGCTCCGCAACCAGGAGAAGTACGGGTCGCTATTCTGGCTTCTCGACGACACCAAAACGGCGATGGGAACCCGCAAATTGAAGCAATGGATCTCGCGGCCGAGCGCCAATCTCGAGACAATCGTCAAACGCCAAGACATGATTGAGGCCTTGATTGACCATTTTCTGATTCGTGAAGAATTGACGCGCCTATTGGGCGAGGTCTATGACCTCGAGCGGCTCATCGCCCGGATTGGCTACGGCAACACCCATGGCCGCGACCTCCTGCAATTAAAACAATCGCTGGCCCAACTCCCCAAAATCAAACAGGCGCTGAGCCAAATCGAAGAACCGCATTTTCAAACCTTCGCTTCGACGATGGAAACGCTTCAAGACATCCATGACATCCTGGAAAAGGCCATTGACGAAGAAGCCCCAATCACCATCAAGGACGGGGGCATCTTCAAACGCGGCTACGACCACGAATTGGACGAATTGATTGACATGGCCTCCGGCGGCAAAGTCTGGATCGGGGCCCTTGAAGCCCGGGAACGGGAACGTACCGGCATCAAAAACCTCAAGGTCGGTTATAACAAGGTCTTTGGCTATTACATCGAAATTAGCCAAGGCAGCCTGGCCCTCGTCACCCCCGAATGCCAATACGAACGAAAACAAACTTTGACGACCTGCGAGCGGTTCATCACCCCAGAACTCAAGGAAAAGGAAATTCAAATCCTCCACGCCGAGGAAAGGCGTCAAACCCTTGAATATGAATTGTTCCTCAAATTGCGACATCACGTCGAAGAACGAACCCGGCCGATCCAGACGCTAGCCGACCAATTGGCGGAACTCGACGTCTTGCGGTCGCTGGCTTCCGTCTCGAGCAAAAACGGCTACGTGCGGCCGACTTTCAACCAAAAACGGGTCATCGCCGTCAAGCAAGGGCGCCATCCGGTGATCGAAAAGGTCATGAAGGTCAACCGCTACGTCGCCAATGACATCGATTTCGACGACCAGACCGACATCTTGCTGATTACCGGACCGAACATGGGCGGCAAATCGACCTACATGCGCCAATTGGCCTTGATCGTGATTTTGGCTCAAATGGGTTCGTTTGTCCCGGCCGAGCAAGCCGACTTGATGGTCTTTGACCAAATTTTCACGCGCATCGGGGCCTCCGACGACCTGGTCAGCGGCCAATCGACCTTCATGGTCGAGATGAACGAATCGAATTACGCTCTCAGGCACGCCACCAAAGATTCGCTCTTGCTGTTCGACGAAATCGGGCGTGGCACCGCCACCTACGACGGGATGGCTCTCGCCCAAGCCATCATGGAATACATCGCCGCCTTGGTCAAGAGCAAGACGATCTTTTCGACCCATTACCACGAATTGACGAAACTCGACGAGAATCTGCCCAATTTGAAGAACATCCAGGTTTTGGTCGCCGAAGAAAAGGACAAAGTCACCTTTCTTTATCAAGTGGCGCCCGGGGCCATGAACAAATCCTACGGCATCAACGTGGCCCGGCTCGCCCATTTACCCGACGCCTTGCTGTCTCGGGCTAAGGAAATATTGCAGAGCCTTGAGAAAAACGGGGTCAAAACATCCAGAAAAGTCCTGAAAGAACCGGAAATAGCTCACGATCCGTGGCGCGAGGACATCGAGAAGCTCGATCCTTTGTCGATTACCCCGATGGAAGCCCTCCGTTTCCTTTATGACTTGAAAAAGAAAATCAAATAACATGGGAAAAATCATCTTATTGGATAACGCCTTGGCGAACATGATTGCCGCCGGCGAAGTAATCGAACGCCCGAGCAGCGTCGTCAAGGAATTGGTCGAAAACAGCCTTGACGCCCAATCTCGACGCATCGACATTGCCGTCTATGACGGCGGACGCGCCAAAATCGTCGTTACCGACGACGGCGAAGGCATGGATCGCGACGACGCCGTCATGGCCTTAAAACGCCATGCGACCAGCAAAATCAAAACCGAATTCGACTTATTCCGCATCAAGACGCTCGGTTTCCGCGGGGAAGCTTTGCCATCGATCGCCTCCGTGAGCCAACTAGACTTGACGACGGCGACCGGACGCGGGTCGGGCACCCGCATCCACGCCCATGAAGACGGTCTCGAAGTCGAGGACGCCTCCAGCAAACGCGGGACCTCGATCGCCGTGAGCGAACTTTTCTATAACACCCCGGCCCGGCTTAAACATTTGAAAAGCGACTACATCGAAAATGCCGCCACGAACGAAATCGTGTCGCGCTTGGCCCTGGGTCATCCCCATGTTGCCATGTCGCTATCGATTGATGATCGGGAGCAATTCGTCACCTCAGGCCTTGGAAAACAGCTCGAGGCCATCATGCGAATTTACGGCCCGGAAGCCGCCAAGCACATGGTATCCGTCCGCTATGCTTGTCCCGATTTCTCCTTGTCGGGTTATGTCGGGCAACCATCCATTGCCAAATCCAACCGCTATTACATCATTACGCTGCTAAACGGCCGCAGCGTCTACATGCCGAAAATCCAAACCTCAATCATCGAAGCTTATAAGGATTTCCTGCCTCCGGTGCGTTTTCCCTTCGTCGTCATGAACTTTGACATCGACCCGGCTTTGGTGGACGTCAACGTCCATCCAAGCAAACGCGAAATCCGCTTCACGAAGGAAGACGCCTTGAAAGAAGCTTTGCTGAAAGTCATTCCCGAGGCTTTGCGCGAAACGCCGCTCATGGGGCAACCGCTGACCCACGCCATCAAAACCGATCAAACGCGCGACGTGGTTTTGCCCGACGAGGTGATGTCGCTGCTTGAAACCGACGAACCGATAACTAAATCGGACATCAATGTCACCGATAAGCCAATTGCAACAAAAAAGATCCCCAATCTGCGGGTCATCGGCCAACTTCACAATACGTATTTGGTCACCGCTGACTCCGAGGGCGGTTTCGTCTTAATCGATCAACACGCCGCGGCCGAACGCATCAATTACGAACGGTTTCAGGCTTTGGCTTTGACCGACGCTTACAAAACGACGCCGCTCGTGCCCCTGGTCATCACCTTCAAGCCGAGCGAAGAGACTTTGTTCACCAGCGAGAAAAAACGCCTTTTGGAGCAAACCGGCGTCGTCCTCGAACCATTTGGAATCCATACCTACAAGGTGACCGAGATTCCTTTGTGGGCCCGAGAAGAAGATGAGCGTAGCTATGTCGAGCAATTGATTGATCAAATCATCCACCAGCACCACACCGATCCGCTGGCGATCCGCGACGCGGCCATCGCCTCGAAAAGCTGCAAACGGAGCCTCAAGGCCAACCAAGCGCTTTCACTCGAGGAAATGCAGCGTTTGCTCAGCGAATTGTTGGCGACCTCCAATCCCTACGCCTGTCCCCACGGACGTCCGACGATGATCGCTTTTTCGAAATATGACCTTGAAAAAATGTTCAACCGGACCGGTTTCTAGAATGATTTACGTGATTACCGGGCCGACCGGAAGCGGAAAATCGCGTTTGGCGCTTGAATTCGCCAAAATAATCCACGGCCAAATCATCAACGCCGACGCTTTTCAGGTTTACCGCGGCCTCGACATTGGAACCAACAAATCCAGCGCCGCCGAGCAAGCCTCAATCAAGCATCACCTAATCGACATCGTCGATCCGAACCAAGGCTATGACGTGGCGCGCTATCAAAAGGATGCCCGGGCCACCATCGCTTCGCTCCAAAACCAGAACATCCCAATCATCATCTGCGGCGGGACCGGTTTATACATCCGGGCGGCGCTTTACAATTACGTCTTCGCCCAAGAAGATGGCATCGTCACCGACCATGGATCGGCCACGACCGAATCGTTGTATGAAAAATTGCGGGAAGTCGACCCCTTGGCGGCCACTGCCATCCATCGAAACAACCGCCAACGGATTATGCGCGCCCTGGACATTTTTATTAAAACCGGGACGACGAAAAGCGCCCACTTGTCGCAAAACAAGCCGGATTTGCTTTATGAATGCCGATTCGTCGCCATCGACCAACCGCGGGATCAGCTCTACGAAAGGGTCGATCGGCGTGTCGATGCCATGGTCGAAGCCGGCTTGGTTTCAGAAGCCAAGTCGCTCTTTGATCACTATGGATCCCAAGCCCAGGCCTTTCAAGCCATCGGCTATAAGCAGCTTATCGATTATTTCGAAAAGCGCTCGACGCTCGCGGAAACCTTGAACAATATCAAAATGGCGACGCGCCATTACGTCAAACGGCAATACACTTTCTTTCGCCATCAATTGCCGGTCGAATGGTTTCCCGATCACGGCACGGCGCTTGATGCCTTGCTGAAGGAGCACGCCAGCCATGGATGAACGCTTGGTTCGCCTTGAACCTTTGCTGACGAAAGCCGACCTCGAAAAGCTTAAAAACCTTCGGGTGGCCGTCGTCGGCCTGGGCGGAGTGGGCGGCACCGCGCTTGAAGCCTTGGCACGTTCCGGCGTCGGTCACTTTCTTTTAATCGATCATGACCGGGTCCAGGAATCGAACCTCAACCGCCAGATGCTATATTTGACGACCGACATCGGCCTTTCGAAAACCGGCGTCGCCCAAAGACGACTCCAACTCATCAATCCCGAAGCCGATGTCACGATTAGCGACGTATTTTTGGACGAAACAACGATTGACCTCCTCGACGAGTGGAAACCCGATTTCATCATTGACGCAATCGACAGCGTCGCCAGCAAAGCCTCGCTCATCGTTTGGGCCGCCGCCCATGGCTGCCCGATCGTTTCGAGTCTTGGCATGGGCAACCGGTTTGATCCCCGGCAAGTCGTCGTCACGACCTTGGGAGCCACGAGCCACGATCCGCTCGCCAAGGCGTTGCGAAGCGAACTTAGAAAACGGCACTTTGAGTTTGAATCGGTTTCGGTCGTTTTCTCCTTTGAAGAACCGCTTGTTAAATCTCGACCCGTCGCCTCGGCGATGACCGTCACTTCGACGGCCGGACTTTTGTTGGCTCATCATTTGCTTGCTACAATATGTAAGAGGTAGAAAGACATGTCATTGAAGAAAATAACCGAAATTGCCAAGACCCTGGGAATACCCGACGAATTCGTGTTGCCCTACGGTCACTATAAGGCCAAAATCGACTTGGCGATCAACGAAAAACTCAAAAACCGACCCGACGGAAAACTCGTCTTGGTGACCGCCATCACCCCAACGAAGGCCGGCGAAGGAAAAACCACCACTTCGATAGCCTTAGTCGACGGGCTGAACCGATTGCACAAGAAAGCAATCTTATGTCTACGTGAACCCTCGCTTGGCCCGGTGTTTGGATTGAAGGGCGGGGCGACCGGAGGCGGCCTGGCCCGAGTGGAACCATCCGAGGAAATAAATCTACATTTCACCGGCGACATCCACTGTTTGACCTCGGCCGTCAATTTAACCGCCGCCATCATCGACAACCACATATTCCAAGGCAATGAATTGGGCATCGATCCCAACAACATCGTCTGGAAAAGGGTTTTGGACATGAACGATCGCGCATTGCGCGAGGTCGAAGTGGGCCGTGGAACCAATAACGGGACGCCGCGTCCCGATCATTTCATGATTACCGTTGCCAGCGAATTGATGGCGATCCTGTGCCTTGCCGAAACACCGGAAGACTTCGAAAAGCGCACCAATGAAGTCATCGTGGCCTACACCTTTGACAAAAAGCCGATTCGCATCGGCGACCTGCGCATTTCCCACGCGATCATGAAACTGATGCGGGAGGCCTTCAAGCCGAATCTCGTGCAAACGCTTGAAAACAACCCAGCCTTCATCCACGGGGGTCCGTTTGCCAACATCGCCCATGGATGCAATTCCTTGACCGCGACGAAACTCGGGCTCAAATTGGGCGAGGTCCTGGTGACCGAGGCCGGCTTTGGTTCTGATCTTGGCGCCGAGAAGTTTTTCGACATCAAATGCCGGGCTGGAAGCCTCCATCCCGACGCGGCCGTCGTCGTAACGACAATCCGGGCCATGAAATTGCATGGCGGGGCCGCCCTTGAAACATTGAAAGAATCCGATGTCGCGGCCTTGATGAAGGGCACCCCCAACTTGAAACGCCACGTCATGAACATCCACCGGTTCGGGGTTCCATCGATCATTGCCTTGAATCGCTTCGACACCGATTCGGACGAAGAAATCAAAGCCTTGTCCGATTGGGCTTATCAAGAAGGATTTCCGTTTGCCGTCAACGATGCCTTCCGACTTGGCGGAGCTGGCGCCGTCCCGCTGGCGACCAAGGTCAACGAGATCCTCGAAACCACCACTTCGAAATACAGCCCGTTATACCCGCTCGACATGCCGATTGAAGACAAAATAACCAAGATTTGCAAAGATATTTACGGAGCCGGCCAGGTTTTTTTCGCCCCCAAGGCCCTGGAACAGATTAGGAAATACCGCGATTTGGGATATGATTCGCTTCCGATTTGCATGGCCAAGACGCCGCAGTCGCTGACTGACGATCCTAACGTTTTAAACGCCCCGACCGATTTTACGATCAATATTCGCGAGGTCGAATTGTCGGCCGGAGCCGGTTTTATCGTGCCATTGACGGGCGACGTGATGACGATGCCCGGACTTGGAAAGATCCCTGGCGCCGTCCGGATGCAGGACGAACCATGGTAACTCCCATCAAATACGGGCTCGGGGACACCGTCGAAATGAAACGTCCCCATCCATGTGAGACCCACACCCGCCTTTTCAAGATCGTGCGAGTCGGGGCCGACATCAAACTGACCTGCCTTGGCTGCGGCCGCGTGGTGATGCTGACCCGGGACTTGTTCAACAAACGCGTCAAGCGAGTGGCCGAATCGGCCTCCCCGGCGATAAAACCCGAAACGGACTCCTACTAATTGGTAGGAGTTTTTTATTGATCAAACTGGAACATGTCAAGAAGGTTTTTAAGGATGGAACCTCCTCGAAGCCCGCCCTCGATGACGTCACCATTTCTTTCGACGACACCGGATTAGTCGTCATTATGGGTCCGTCGGGATGCGGCAAAACGACGCTTTTAAACATCATCGGATTATTGGATCAGCCGAGCGAAGGCACGTATCGTCTAAATACGGAAAATACGAACCGATTCGACCAAACGGAGCGGGAATACCATCGCCGAACGACTTTTGCCTTTCTTTTTCAGCACTATTATCTTCTAGATGGATTCACCGCTTATGAAAACGCCTGGTTGGCACAGGCCATGGCTCATGACGCGACCGAGGCAACCGATACGTTGCATCGGCTCTTTACCAATTTTGGTTTAGCCGCAATCATGAATCAACCGAGCCAAGAGTTGTCCGGAGGAGAAGCCCAAAGGACTGCTTTGATACGCGCTCTCGCCAAAGATACTCCAATCATCGTCGCCGATGAACCGACCGGAGCTTTGGATCGGGTCAACGGAGAGTTCTTGATGAAGGTTTTAAAAGCCGAAGCCAAACGGCGTTTGGTAATCGTGGTGACCCATGATCAAACTTTGGCTGAGCGGCATGCCGATCGTTTGATCAAGATGGATCAAGGGAAAATCAAAAGCGATTTCCTCGTGAGCGCCGCCGCGGACAAACTGAAAGTGGGTTCGCGAAGAAAACCCGATTTTCGAAAAAGCTTGTCTTTGATCAGCCGGCGCTTCTATCGCTTGGCGCGCCCACGATTGGGTTTTGCCTTCACGAGTCTGGTAATTGGGACAATCACGGGATTGCTGACGTTTGGACTACATCATGGCGGACCGCTCATGGCAAGTTCGCATCCGCTTCAAAATCCCGACTATAACGTGTTCTACCTTCGAAAGCGCGAAACCGTCCCGATACAAAACACCCCGATGAATCTGGTCCGTTACGAGCGTCCGTCGCTCTCGGATTTACGATTGACGGGAATCGATTTATCGAAAGCTTACATCGATGTCTCGCTAAGAGGCATTTTGGCTGGACCAACCTCCCTTACGCTTGAAGGCAGGGACTTGCCAACGATGGAATTTCGCCCTTTAGTGGGGGTGGAGCATCTTTTTCCAGCCGATGATCGCTTCACCAACGTCTACCTCAATCAAGCCGCGCACGAGCAGATAGAGGATATCATCGGGAATATTTGCGAATATGACCTCGAATTCGTAACGAATCTGGCGACCACTTTTCTTTATGAACAGCCGGTGGCCGACGCCTTCGCGTGCCAGAAAGCGTTGCATGTCCTCGGGGTGGTCGATTCGGGAGCTCCACTCCCAACGCCGATCGTTTATTATTCCCACCTGGGCGCTCGGCGATGGCTGGAAAGCCTCGAGGTCGCGAATTTGTCGACACAGATGGGATACCCGGTCTCCTGGTACCAACGTGTCGCGATGGGATCGGGTGGCGAAGCAATCACCAACCAGGAATTGCTTGTCGTCTTCCCCGACCAGGACGCGGTTTTGGATAATTATCGCAAAATGGGTCTCCATGATGATTTCGCCTGGGAATCAAGCTATGGTCAAGACTATCAATACTTGATTTCAATCGTCACCGCCATTGATTATGGTTTGATGTTTTTTGTAACGATTGGAGCCATTGCCAGTGCTTTGACGTTGGGGTTATCAATGAGCCGTGTCTATCTCGACCAGCGAAAACGCCTAGCTATTTTATGGGAAATCGGTTATTCGATCAAAAACCTCAAACACGTGATTTTGACTTTGGGTCGTCGCCTGGTCCTGACCGCCTTGTCGGTATCTTTCGCCTTGACCGCGGCCTTGGCTTGGGGCGTCAATCGCCTGATTGAAAACCGCTACGGCTTGAACCAAATAATACGGATACCTTGGGCTGAATACCAAGGCATAGCCTTATTGGTACCCGTTGCCGTTTCGCTCGTCACCATGCTGATCATGGAAGCGACCATCCGCCTGATGATGTCTTCGCTAAACACGAAAATGCTGATTAAAGAGTTGACTGACGATGATTGAAGTCAATGGATTGAAAAAAAGGTATCGTAACGCCTTCGTGCTGGATGGGCTGGACATGGCTATGCCTCGCCAAGGTCTTATTGGGATTTCAGGTCCTTCCGGCAGCGGCAAAAGCACGTTACTCAAAATTCTGGCCGGCCTACTTTCGTTTGAAGGCCGAATTCGTGCCCAGGACCGCGACCTTGGTTCATTGAATGCGGTCGGTCGCTTGGATTGGCGCTTGACCGAAGTTGGGTTGTTGTATCAGTCGTACCGCCTGTTTGAAAACGAAACGGCGGCTTGGAATGCCGGGCTGCCGCTACGAATGCTTGGATTAAGCGAGCTTCTCATCAAGCGCCATGTCGCCGATTGGCTCAAAGAAGTGGGCCTTTACGATTGCCGCGACCGCCGGGTTTCCACTTTGTCGGGTGGGGAAAAACAGCGTTTGGCGGCCGTTCGGGCCTTGATCAAGCAACCGCGGATCATCCTTGCCGACGAACCAACCGCCGCCCTGGACACCGCCAATAAACATGCCATTTTCCGCCTTCTTTGCCAAATGAAGGAACATCGGCTTGTCATTGTCGTAAGCCATGAACAAGACTTGCTTGAACAATATGCCGACGTAATCTATCGGCTTGAAGACGGACGAATCGTCGATTCATACAACCCGCCCCGAACTGCCTATGCTAAAAAAGCCGTACGCCAACGCTTGCCCGTTTTTGCTCGGCGGGGACATCTCCCTTGGGCATTTTGTTTCCGTCACGCCATCCAGGACATGAAAACCCATCGGTGGCGTCACTGGTTCGCCCAGGCGATGCTGACGTTGGCTCTGCTTGGAACCGGAATCGGGATGAATCTCGCCACGGCCATCCCCAAGAAGATGGCGGCGACCTTTGATCGCATGATGGGTCAATCCGGCATTCAAATCACCTCTAGGGCAAGACCACTCGGATATCTATCGACGCTGCATGGAGCGGAAGAAGATTCACTTGATGAGATTCTTTTTCGCTATCGCGATTATGAATTGGACATCGGAGTCGCCTATCGTACCGATATCAACGGGTTATTCCCCGATCGAAACCAAATCTTTATGACGATGCGGGGGCCCATCGTCCCATTGCCCAGTTTCCAAGCCCGGCATTTGGCCGACGCGATGACTTTCGCGGAACTCGGCCTTCCCAATATCCCCTTGGACAATGACGAAATCTTCTTGGCCGTTCCCGAAACCGACTTGAAAATCATCGCTCGGCAACTTCGATGCGAGATTGACGAAGCGGTAATCAACCAAAAGCTCGAAAGCGAAGAAATCCTCCTAGGAGCGGGATTTGCGAACCTTAATTGGCAATACGAAGACGAGCAGTTATGGCGTCTCAAGGGGGTATTCATGAGCGAACGGGCCCATGTCGTCCATTCCAATCCGCGCTTCAACGAGTTCGTTTTCGAGACGTCGATGCGCTTTCCCACGACCTTTGATCTTGAAGGACCCCTGGAATGGCCTTGGGTGTTGCGCAAGGTTTTTTTCTTATCGTATCGCGGGAGTCAAAATCTCTTGGAGAAGCTGTCTCAAGACATATCTTTAAGAAGATATCGGTTCGATCAGATCAATCACGAGTATGTTCCGACCTACTGCTGGCGGTTCGGGCCGTGCCCGCTAAGTCGATTTTTGGTGCTCTTTGATCCGAGAACGACCGTCACCGAAGCCGAAATCGCCTATATCCAGAAGATGGAACCGGATTTGGCTCCGGCCTTGATTGGAACCGAGGGCGGCTATTTGATTTATCCGGAAGCGATGATGTCGGGTTTCGCCCACGAGACCTTTCTCGCCGGGGATCTTTCGGCCCTTGAACAAGCCATCGACTGGTTTTCTTGGACGGAACCGATCCGGACGACTGACCGGCTCCCCGAGCGGACCGTCCGCGGTTATTATCAAGACCAAAGCGACGAGGTGCTGCGCCTTAGGCCGAGCCCCGCTTCGGGATATGAGGGGACGCTTCCGACCAACACCAGCCAAATCGCCATCTCGACCGGCTTGGCCGAAGCCTTGTTCGATTGGAAACCGGAACTGGGAACGATCATCCACTGCGCGACCCGCTTCGTCGTCGGAGAAGAAAAAGGAACGGTTCGAAGCGAATTCGTCCGCGCCGAACTGACGCTGACCGCCGTGGTGGCTGATAAAGGTATGTACCTCTATGGAAGCCCGCTATGGTCGCTCCGGTTTTTCATCGAGCAAATGGGAATACCCGCCAGTGCTTTGAGACCTTTGACGGTGATGTTTGAAGGGATTCCGGATCGGCTTGAGGAATCGGCCGCTCGAATCAAACGGACCTTTCCTGATTTTGACATCAGTTTTCCCCAAGCCGAACTGCATCGTCAAATCAATGAGATCACGAATAAAATCAACTCCGTGGTAATCGCCATGGCTGGTTTTGCCGGACTCAATGCCCTCGGACTCGCCTTATTGGTGACCAATCTTTCGTGGTTGGACATGACTAAAGACCGCCGGCTCTTATTGGAACTGGGAGCTTCTTCCGAAAATGCCCAGCAACTAATGACGGCCCGTATCTTGATCCTGTTCGGTACGGCTTTGGCGATTTCGATCATCGGGGTGCTTTCCGCCGGGGTCTTGATTGAAGTGATGTTGTCCGATTATTTTGCCACCCCAATCGAAAACGCCTTTCCGCTCCTGGCTGTCACCTCGATGGCTTTGCTGGCCTTGCTTTTGGCTGCCACGGCGGCCTTGATGAATCGTTTTCGGCGTCCTGAACGTTAATTTTTTTATATCCCATCTTCATTGGTTAAGCGGTATCATCAAAAACACCAGAGTCGTTACCTTGACATTTTGCCTGTTATTACATAAAGTAAAGTAATTCTAATATATTAAGAGGGCACGATATGAAAAAAACCGCCATCATCTATTCGATACTGGCCTTGACGCTGCTTGGTTCCTGTGGCAGCTCGCTGGGCAGTTCATCGGAATCTTCATCTTCGGATGAAAGCTCGGAAACCTCCTCTTCGGCATCAAGCGGAGAAGATAGTTCCTCCTCAGAGTCGGAATCATCGAGCGGCGAAGAACTTCCCGCCAATGAAATCGTCTTTGCACGTAAAGTATCGGTGCCGGAACTTGTTTCATTCCCGTTAGTGGAGACGAACATCTACATCGACAACGTCCACTTTCGGTTCGAGGGGGCACGGAATTACGCCACTTCCTCGCTTGAAGGCAAAGGATCCGGATTCAAATTCTATAACGTTTTATCACTTAACGAGATTTACCGGATTGAATTGGATTTAGGTACCTATCCAAAGGATTCAAGCAAATTCACGATGTACGCCGGAATCGCCGAAGCCCCATCGACCACGGTCATACCGGCCGTTTCGCTCAACGGAAAAGTTTTATACACGTTCGATTTTACGAATGGAGAATATACCCATTTCCGTTTTGTAAATGGGACAGGCCCGATTTACATCAAGAGCATTAAAATCTATTTCACCGAGGAATTCACTTATCCCGATGCCCCGAATGCGGGCGGATCGGGAACCGTCTACGACCCCGAGGCGACTGGCTATTATCACGCCGATGCCGAAAACCAAACGATCGACCCGCAAGAATACTGGTATCAATCGGATCGTTTCCCAATGCCGTCCATCGGCGAGCAGAAGATGCTGGTCGTCCCGGTCAGCTTCTCGAACTACCGTTGTTCCGGCGTTGTCTGCGACAACCGGATCGATGAGATCGAACGGGCCTTCTTCGGAGAACCCGAAGACACCGCTTGGGAATCGGTTTCCAGCTATTTCTACAAATCCAGTTACGGCAAACTCCACATCACCGGTGAGGTCACGCCTTTCTACGAAGCGCCGTATACCGCCAATGAGTATGACGCTTTGACCCGTTCGAGTGGTGGTTATTATCAATATTTCATCCCGTCATGGCAGATTGCCGACGAAGTCATCGCCTGGTACAAGACCCTGCCCGGCAGCGACATTTCCCAATACGACAACAACGGCGACGGTTATGTCGACGCCTTGTACATGGTCTACAACAACCCAAACAAGTATAACGCCAACTACTCGATGGGCACTGATAGCGATTTCTGGGCTTACGTGTATTGGAACTATGCCAATTACGACGCTTGGGACGAACGGGAAATCGATTCCTCGGACGCCCTGCCGATGACTTATAGCTTTGCTTCCTACGACTTCATGTACGAAGGCTACGGCGCTTCGGAAATCGACGCCCACACCTACATCCATGAAACCGGCCACTTGCTTGGCATCCAAGACTACTACACCTACACCGATGGCGACTGGGGCGCCGCCGGCGGATTGGATATGCAAGACAACAACATCCTCGACCACAACCCCTATTCGAAACTACTCTGGCAATGGGTCGATCCCATCGTCATCGACGGGACCAAAGAAGTCACCACGATTGAACTGTCGCCCTACCAAGACACCGGCGAGATCATCTTGATCAACGACGGGTGGAACGGGTCGGCCTTCGACGAATATCTGGCGATGGAGTTCTACACCCCGACCGGATTGAACGAAAAGGATTCCGCGGCCGCATACCCAGGCAACAGCCTCCAGGGTTTCACGATCCCGGGCGTGAAGCTCTACCACATCGACTCGCGGATGGCCAAATACGTTTATAGCGAAGCGATCTCCGATTGGGTCTTCGACAGCATGACCGATACCCTCGAGTACGGCTACGACTTTTATTCGGGCATCATCACCTCCAACAGCAGCGGAAGGACTGATTACCCGGCCTTCAAGACGGTGCACCTCCTGGAGCCGGACGGCGTCAACAATTTGATCGTCGGCGGTCACGCCACCAACGACTCGCTCTTCGTGGAAGGGGACACCTTCTCGGCCAGCAAGCACTTCTCGGTCTTCCCAGTCTACGACATCTATTCGATTGACACTTTCTTCGGCAAATTCAACAACGGCGATCAAATCGGCTACGAAATCGAGATCCTCGAAATCACCGACACCAAAGCCGTGATTGAAATCACCCGGACCCTCTAACCGGAAACCATCGTTCGTTTAGAGCCATGATCAATGCCATCATGGCTCTTTTTTTATCGAAAAAGACGTAAAAATCGTGAAAAATGCAATTTTTGAAATTATTGCGATAAAACTTGTTAATTATATTGTGATTTATTTATTTAGCGAGTATTATATTCGCGTAGGTATTCATAGCGAAGCCTACTGTCGTAAAATTCAGAAAGGTTTAGGTTTCGATGAAAGGTTCAGTCAAAATGTTCAACAAGGACAAGGGCTACGGCTTCATTCGCACCGAAGATGGCAAAGATGTCTTCTTCCATTACAGCG
>JBAZHG010000012.1:0-24058 GCA_041652475.1 Bacilli bacterium | reverse complement strand
TGTCATCGTAATAGCCATAAAGGTTATCGCGGTTGAAATAGTAGGGGTTGGCGATGAAATAGTAGGTGATTCCGTCGTGATAGGTCCGATACAGGTCGGCGTGTTGCTTGCGCCACGACATGTACAAATCAAAGGATCCGACCATTTTCAGGGAGCCGTTCACCCGCTTGACAGTCGATTGGTAATACGGCAAGACGATGGTCACTTCATGGCCCTGGATCGTCAGCTCCTTGCTTAAAGAATAGACGACGTCGGCCAGGCCGCCGGTCTTGGCGTAGGGGTTGGCTTCGCTGGCCACCATCAAGATTTTCACTAGATGCGGTCTCCTTGGCGGACGTACAGGGGATCGACTTCGGTCCCGGCGATGTCCTTGACTTCGCGGATGCGAACGTACTTGTCGACGATGGCGTGGGTCAAATGGACGTCGGCGCCGACTTTGGTGTCGGTGAAGATGATTGAATTCTTGATGAGGGCCCCCGGCTCGACGACGACGTTCCGGGAAATAATCGAATTGACGACCTTCCCGTCGATGCGGCTGCCGTTGGCGATGAAGCTGTTGCGGACTTGGGCGTGATGGCCGTATTTGGCCGGCGGGGTGTCGTGGGTGACCGTGTAGATGGGCCAATCCTCGAGGAATAGCTGTTTCCGGACGTCATAATTGAGCAGTTCGAGCGAATAGTCGCAGTACTGTTTCAGGCTCCCGAAATGGCGAACGTAACCCGTGTGGGCGAACGCGCGGACTTGCCATTCGCCGATGACCTGGGCGATGATGTCGCGCAAGGAATAAAACCCGGAGATGGCCCGCGCCTTTTCAATCAAAGATTGGAGCTTGTCGAGGGCGATGACGTAGGTCTCGAGACTGACGTCGATGTCGGACTCGGCCCCGCGGTTGACGGTCAAAGAGGTGATGCGCCCGGTCGCGTCGAGGCAAACTTGGTCGCCGTTGACGAACGAGGTCTTGCCGTCATGGATTCGGGCGGTGACGAGGGTAATGTCGGCCCGGCTCGCTTCATGGGCGGCGATGACCGGGCGGAAATCGAGCGGATAGAGGATATGAACCGGGGCAATCACAAAAAGGTCCGGCTTGGCGTTATAAAAAATCCAGTCGTTGGCCATGATGTTGTTGATGTCGTGGTTATAATGGGGGACGTGGGCCAGGTTTTCGTTATACATGACGGCCTCGTAGCCGAGCTTGGTGTTCGTATTCCAAACGTTGGTATTGCCCATGTGCTTCAAGATCGAACGCGGATGGTTCTTGACCAAGATCCCGACTTCGTCGATGCCGGAATTCGAAAAGTTCGACAAGGTGAAGTCAATGAAGGCGTAGCGACCCAAAAACGAGGTCGAGGCGATCGGCCGGGCGTGGGTCAGTTCGTTCAAGCCAGCCCCGGAATGCAAATTGCACAGTCCCATTACTTTCTTCATGCATTTACCTCTCAATTGGCGACCAGGACGATGTCCTGGCTCCCGTCGATGACGGCTTCGGAGGGAACGACGACCTCGCTGGCGACGATGGCTTTGTGGACGCGGGCCCCCTTCTTGACGATGACCCCCGGCATGATGACGCTGTCGGAGACATACGCCCCTTCCTCGATGATCACTTCGTTAAAGATGACGCTGTGCTCGACGCGGCCGAGGACGATCGCCCCTTGGTTGACCATCGAATTGACGACCGTGGCTTGCTTGCCGACGTATTGGGGGACGCTATGGGTGTCTTCGGAGAAAATCTTGAGATCGTCTTCATTCAAATACAAATCAAGGGCCGCCTCGTCGTCAATCAGGTCCATGTTGGCCGACCACAGCGAGGCGATCGTGCCGACGTCTTTCCAGTAACCGCGGTGACGATAGGCCAAAAGGCGTTTCTTCTTGCCCAAAAGGTAGGGAATCACGTCTTTGCCGAAATCATGGTCGGATTTTTCAGCCTTGGCGTCCAAGGTCAGCGCTTGCTTTAAAACCTTGTAAGTGAAAATGTAGATGCCCATCGAGGCCAGGGTCGAGGTCGGCTTGGCCGGCTTTTCGGCGAAGGCGGTGATCATCATGTCGGGGTTGACGCTCATGATGCCGAAGCGGGAAGCTTCTATAAGGGGCACGTCCAAGACGGCCACGGTCAAATCGGCGTCATGCTCCTGATGGGCTTGCAGCATGGCATCGTAATTCATCTTGTAGATATGGTCGCCCGACAGGATCAAGACGTATTCGGGGTTGAGGCTGTCGAGGAAATCGAGGTTTTGGTAGATGGCGTCGGCCGTGCCTTTGTACCAGGCGGCCCCTTTTTCGGTCTGGCGCGGCGGAAGCGAGGCCGTCAGGGAACGGACTCCGTTCAAGCCCCATTTTTCGCCGTTGCCGATGTAGGTGTTCAAGAAGACCGACTCGTATTGGGTCAAGACGCCGACGGTGTCGATGCGGCTGTTGGCGCAGTTGGACAGCGGAAAGTCGATGATGCGGTATTTGCCGCCGAACGAGACGGCCGGTTTGGCGATTTTGCGCGTCAAAGCTTCAAGACGCGTGCCTTTGCCTCCGGCTAAGAGCATGGCGACGATTTCTTTGGCCATTATCCGTCCTCCGTAAATCTAAAAACCGCTACTTTGATTGTAGCATAACCCCGGCTAATTGACGGGGCCTTTTCCGAACTTGGTCAGCTTGTCGACCTCGGCGTAGAGATGGACGCGCGAGGCGTTTTTGTCGCGCAGGACGACCAGGGTTTGGTCGACCAGTGCCGAGATGTCGGCCACCTTGTCGCTCGGGGCCGACAGGATCGTCTGGAACCCGAACACGCGCAGGAGCCGGACCGCTTCTTGAATCCGCCCGCGGTCCATCTTCGAGAAGGCTTCGTCGAAGATGATCAATCGGATCGAATTGGCCAATTCGCCCGTTTCCTGTATCCGGTACAGCTGAGCAAAGCTCGCCAGGACCGAGATGTAAAACGGAGTCTGGGTTTCGCCGCCGGACTTCTTCTTGATGACTTTGCTGAGGTGCTGGGCAACCCCTTCCTTGTTGGTGACGATCAAATCGAAGTCGAGATAGCTCCGGTAGTCGGTGAACTTGGCCACGTTTTCGAGAATGGCGCTGTTGGCGTCCCCGCGCCCGACGTCGACGATTTGTTTGAAGAGGTCGTTCATCACGTCGGCGTATTTTTCAAGGAAGGGCGAATCGTCTTCGCCGAGGGTCAAAAGCAAATCGTCCTTGATCATGTCGTAGTAGCGATGGTACTGGGCGCTCGGCCGGACCGTAAACTGGTAGGTGTCGTTTCCGAACATGGCCGCCTTCAGGGCTCCGTTTAGATCCTCGATTTGGTCGATGACGCTGTCGATGGCCCCGCGCAGTTTCGAGATGAAGTCGTCCTTGAACTGCTTGGTGGCCTTGGCGTAGGCGTCGGCGATCTTGTCCTGGTACTGCGGCAGCTTGACGTCGCGCATTTCGACGAGCTCGGTGTCGTAAAGGAGGTTTTCGGTACTTTCGGTGTCGAGCGTCAACCGATAATCGCGCACGTATTCGCGGCGAAGTCGCGTCAGTTGCCCGAACAAGTTGGTGACCAGATACTGGACGTTGCTTAGATTGGTGTGGTATTCCCCGACGATGTCGAGGTAGGATTTGCCTTCCAGGCGCAAGCGCTCGAATTGGGGCAAGCCTTTCTCGGAAACCATGAAGGGATCATAGGCGGTTTCGAGGCGCTGGGACCGTTCGGCGACCTTGGTTTTGGCGCCTGGGATCTTGTCTTTCGACAAGGTTTCCATCGAGGCGACGAGGCGGCCTTTTTCTTCATTGAGGCCGGCTTGGTCGGCCCGCAGCCCGGCGATGTCTTCGTCGATGTCCTTAATGCGCTGGTCGTAACTCGCGATCTGGCTCAAGTCGTGCTTGCCAAGTTCGGTTTCGACGTAGGCGAGCGTCTGTTCGAGGCCGCGGATTTCCCGCGAACGGGCCAAAGTGGCCAGGGAACTCGTCATCTCGTAGCTGTTGATGAGTTCGAGGCCGTTGGCCTTGCCGACGATTTCATTCAGCCGCTTGAGTTCGGCGGCCAAGCGGTTGTTATGGACGATTTCCTGCTGTTTGAGGGCCATCTGCTCTTGGCTGATGCGGCGGCCGATATAGTGGATCTTATAACTGTTCGGGTGCAGGCGCCCCAAAGTGAAATTGCGGTAGATGTCGGTCTCCGGGGTAATGCCGTTTCCGGAAGCGCGGGCTTCCTGGGGCGTCTTGCATTTCTTCAAGCGCCCAATCAAAAAATTGACATAAGCCTGGGCCCCTTCGTGATCGGTGACGACCTCTTCGGCCAGAGAGTTGATTTCCGAGACGTAATTGCGGTCGATCAAAGCCCCGACGTCGACGAGCTGGGTACCGTAGAAACGGTATTTTTCAAGCAGGTTCTTGAAGATGTCATAAGCCTTGAGGTAATGTTCCTCGGGCACGAGCAGGTTGAACTTTTGGTTGTGGAGGTACCCTTCGACGGCGTTGGCCCAGACCGGGTTCTTGACGTCGATCAAATCGGCGAGAATCGCCACTTCGACGTCTCCATGCGTTTCTTCGGCCAATCGGGATTGAAGTTCGCGCTTGATCGAAAGGAGGGCGAATTCGTAGGGTTTCCCGCCTTGGCGCATGTTGGCCTCTTCCTGTTTCAGGGTGGCCGTGGCCTGGTCGAGCGAGAGCATCGTCCGGGCGAGGTTGACCGAGGCGGCGGAGACCGCCTGCTTGAACTTCGTCAAGGTTTCGCGCCAGGCGTTCAACTCTTCGATGTTGATGCTGTCGATCCGTTCGATTGCGAACGATTCGAGTTTGAGCGATTGGTTGGCGACGGCTTCGCTTAAGTCGAGGAGTTTCCGTAAATCGTCGGCCCGCTCGGAGTCAAGCAGTCGCAAGTCGAGGGCGGCCAACCCTTCTACCAAAGCTTGGCCGATGGTGCCGTAGTTGGTCGCATAGCGACGGAGGTTCGCCAAGATGCCGTCGATCTCCTCGGTAAGGTTTTTCAATTTTAAAGCGGTGGTTTTCTTGGTTTCTTGGAGCTCGTCGGTCAGTTTGTAGGCGTCGGAGTTGACCCGATCGGCGATGAGGCGGTATTTTTTCTTTTCAAGTTCCGAGATGTTGCTGGAGACGTCGGCCAAGTCGATGTCGATCCCAGCCAGGCGTTCCTTGGCCTTTTGAAGCTGCAAGAGGTAGGTTTCAAGCGTTTCTTTGTCGATATGCAACTCGCTGTTGTCGATCAAATACGAGAAAATGTCGAAGTTCTCCTTATGTCCGGCAAAAGCTTGGTAGGTCCGTTCGATTTCCTCGAGGCGGTCGATCCGCTGCTGCATCAGTTGGGCTTCGGTTTCCAGTTTCTTGTACTGGATGATGTTTTCCTGCATCGGCTCGATGTTGACGTTGGCCTGGGGGTCGCAGACGTATTCGGTGATGAAGGTCTCGATGTCGGTGATTGGGGTGAAGCTGACGGCTTTCTTCAAGAGCGAGAAATATTTGTCCTTAAGGCCGCCGAAACGGCGCTTGATCGTCTCGGTGTACTGGCGGTTCGAATCGAAGAACTTGTGGGCGTCGGGATAATTGTCCTTCAAGAAGCGCGAGAGGTTCTTGTATTCCATCGGGATGTTGCTTTCGATGAATTCGTTCCCAGGAATTTTGTCTTCCAAAAGGAAGAAACGGTGCTCTTCGCTATTGTCCTCGAAGCAGTCGAAGACGCAGCCGAAGGTGAAGCTCTTCTCGGTCTTGTCATCGAAGAATTCCATGGCCAAATACGAGGTGAAGCGGCCGGTCCGCAAATAATTGAACCCGCCTTCCTCGGCATCGCCGAGCTCGCCCTTGAGGTAGCCCTTCAGGGTTCGGGTCGACTTGTCGCTGGCGGCTTTGTTGAAGTAGCGCCCGGTCGTGTCGCCGAGCAGGATCAGCTGCATGGCGTCGATCAGCGTCGATTTGCCGGAGGCGTTCAGCCCGGTCAAAAAAACGATCGGCTCGAAGGTGATGGTCTCGTTCCAAAAATAGTGCCAGTTGATGATTTTCATCTTCCGCAGGAGTTTCATAGGTCGACGTCGCCCCCTTCTTCGGTGGTCTTCATCTGCTCGAGCGCCTCGGCCATCATGACGATCTTTTGGTTGTCGATGGCGTAGATGATCGAGGGCAGTATATAGAAGCTGACGTTGCCCTCATCGTAGGAGCCGCTTACTTTAGCGATGATGTTGTGGGTGGTCAGGAAACGGAGCCCGCGTCCGATCAGGCGGCCGGTCAACTTTTTCCCGGCCAAGTTGATCCCGTAATCGAGCATCGTCTTGATGAGGGTCGGGGTCGTCATGTAAATCGATTCTCCGGTCTGGCTGCTTTGGTTCTTTTCGTTTTCGTAAACGAGGCGCAGGGTGAATAAAAGGAGGCTCGTCTCGCGGTCGATCCGCAAGCGATTGCTTTCATAGCTGTTCGACAAAGTGAAGACCCCGTTCAAAACGTCCTTGTCGAGGGTCCAACCCGAGAATTTGAGATAGTCGCTCACCAAATCGTAGAACCGCTCGAGAAAGCGGTAGTCCGGATTGATTTTCATGGCCCGTTCCTTGGAATCGAACATGTCGCGGACAATGAACGATTTGAGGAGCAAGGCGTTGACCACGCGCGCGAATTCGGTTTGGTCGGCGCCCGCCAATTTTTGATATTCGGTTTCGAACATGGGATTAGTTCCCCTTCCTTACAAATGTGAGTTCCGGCAGCAAATACTTGCCCGAGACGATTTTGCCGGTCCCGGTCTCGATATCGTAGAACGACAGGCGGTCGTCCTTGTGGACGGTGGCTAAAACCAAGAGGATGAAGGCATCGTAGTCCGGCAAGGGGATTTCCCCGATTTCGAGGCGATCGCGGTCGCCAAAAGCCGTCTTCATGAAGGCGATGATCCGCTCATCGGTGAAGGAATTGCGGGTTTCGTCGAGAAAACCCTGCATCAAAATCTTCGATACGTCTTCGAAATCGACGATCGGAAGGGGTTCCCCTTCTTCGCGGTAGCGGCGCACGATCGGCAAGGTGACCGAGTCGGGATTCAGGTAGCCGCCCTCGAAAAGGCTGATGCTGCCTTGCATCTGCGAAAGGATGTTCGACAAGCCCTCTCCGGTCAAGGCCGCTTCGCCGTAATGCTTGAAGATCGTCTCCAAGTGGCCTTTGATCGTCTTATCGGTATTGTTCAAATACAAGATCTTGGTGGCCGAAGCCTTGGTGTATTCGCTGTGCTTGAGGTCGATTTCGTCGACCATGTGGTTCAGTTGCTCGTACATGTCGGAAATGTAGTTGATCTTCTCGATCACGTCTTGTTCGACCTCGCGCTTGTCCTTGTGGCGCGAATAGATGAGCGATTGGGCCACGAGCTGCTGCCGGATCTCGGCGTCGCGCATCCATTTTTGGAGGATGTTGACGATGTGCCGTTTGAACTTGGCAATCGAGTCGAAGGTTTTAAGGGGATGGTAAAGCCGGTCGGAGATTCGCGATTTGTAGTCGTCGAAATAATCCGAGAGGACGCGGTTCGTCGAAAACACCTGGCCGAGCCGATGTTGGAATATGCGGATCGAATGGCCCAAAGTCACCAGTTCGGTCCGGAGCTTCCGCGTGTTTTCGTAGACGCGCAGGAGCGTCGCGTACATGAATTCGTCGCGTTCCTCGTCTTCGAGTTTGAGCTCGCTGTAGGTGCTGTGGACCAGGCTCGTGTATTGGCTTTCGGAATCGGAGACGATTTCGTGGATCAAGGTCAAAAATTGAATCGAATATGACGGGAGGGCGATTTGCTCTTCGAAAGTTTCCGGATCGATTTCAACGTCGATCCAGCCGGTTTCCTCCAAGCGGCGGCAGATAAAGGCCGCCTTGCTCGGCAAGGAGGCGTTGATGAACGAGCCGACGTCGTCTTCTTCCCCTTCGAAATCAAACCGGAGCACCAACTCGGCGGCGTTGTCGCGCAAGGTCCGGATGAAGTCGTCCTTGCGAATCGTCATCTCGTCGGTCTGCAGGCTTTGGTACAAAACGTCCAGGGCTAGGGCGTAGATGTCTTTGTTCTTGCTGGCCAGAATCGAAAAAAAGTTTTCGGGCACGCTGGAAAACAAATTCATGTCCACGCCTCCTTCAATGCAATATTAATAATTTTATCATATAAATATATTTATATGCAGGATTTTTTCGATATTTATCGGCGCCGGCGCTTATGGTATAATTCTAGCCATGAAACTCAAGATTCCCCCTTGGCGCACCATCCGATTGTATCTCATCATGGGATCGATCCTCGGTTTCTTCTTCTACCTAATCCCGGGTTGGGCTTTCCCGCCGACCCCGACCCATTATTTCGTCATGGGCGTCTGGCTCGTGACTACGGTGGCTTATGCCACCGTCGGCGTCCTGACCAATTATTATATCATCGACAAGGACGGCATCATCCAACACCGGTTCAACAAAGACTACCTGTTTCGGTTTGACGACGTCATCTTCATCGACCATGGCTATACGGTCCGCCACAAGACCTTGCGCTTCGTGACCCGCTACGGCGATCTCCGCTACCTTTTGCTCGATCGCAACGGGGAAATCTACGAGGCCATGAAGAAGCGCTGCAAGACCCTGCCCGACGACGAATTCAAGAAGCTGTTCCCGCGGATTAAAATTAAATGAAAATCGTTGCACAAAACCAACGTAAATGATAATATCTATAAGCATGAAAAAGAGGTGATGACGAATGTCTCGTACATGTCCCGTAAGCGGAAAAGGTCCCACTAGCGGCAATACCCGGTCCCACAGTCTTCAAGCGACGCGCCGGAAATGGAACGTCAACCTGCAACCTTACAAGATGATGGTGGACGGAAAAATGGTGACCGTGCGCATGTCAACGCGCGCTCATCGTAGCCTTAGCAAGACCAGCAAATAAGTTGCCTCGGCAACTTTTTTTGTTTCGTTTATAGAAAGACCGCCAAGGCGGTGGCCAACATCAAGAGCACGAGGTTGGCCAAAGTAATCCATTCGGATAAAGGAAGGATAAATACGCGGGGACGGACGTAACTGACGGCGGCCCCGTTTTTTTGTGCTTCCAAGACCCCCCATGACTTAAGCCGTGGATTGATCATGATCAAGAGCTGAATCATGGCCAAAGCCGGGGCGGCGTAGCGGAGCAGGATATGGTAAACGCCGTCAAACGGGGTCGTGAAGGCATAGTAGGTCACCAACAGGCTCAACAACAGGATGAGCATCATGAACAGCGATGCCACGAGCACATGCTTTTCGACAAAGGTCGTTTTCACATAAAACAAAAGCACGAACGACAGCGCCGCCAAAACGGCCACGAACAAGATCAAATAGGTCAAAAAAAGGTTGGCGGCCACGAAGGCTCCGTAGAAGAAAGCGGTCACCGCCACGGCGAAGAGCGCTAGGGGAATCTGCAAAAGGCGTCGCTCGAGCGGATGCAAAGCCAGCATCGCTTCGAAGGGGAAGCGGTTCAAAAGCGAAAACCCGATCCCGATGTTTTTTCGGTAATATATGAAAATAAAGGCCAATTGCCCAATCAGGAAAACGATCGTGCCGACGAGGCCGATGATGACGACGGGAAGATTCATTTCTGGCCAAGGAGCGCTTCAAAGCGTTTCTTTAAGTCGTCGTGGCCGAATAGGTAAGAACCGGCCACCAGGATGTCGGCGCCGGCTGCGAGGCACCGGGGCCCGGTCGCGGCGTTGATGCCGCCGTCGACTTCAATCAAGGTCCGATAACCGTTTTGATCGATTTGATTTCTTAAGTAAGCGATTCGTTTCAAAGCTTCTTCATCGAACGTTTGCCCGCCGAAACCGGGTTCGACGCTCATGATCAAGACAAGATGCAGGTCCTTGAGGAACGGATCGAGGGCTTCGATCGGGGTGCCGGGACGCAGGCTCAGCCCCGGTTTTCCGCCCATGGCGACGATCGAGGCCATCACGCTTTCGATTTCGCGCCGATCGGCGCAGGCTTCGTAATGGAAGGTGACGATGTGGGCTCCGGCCTTGACGAAACGGGCCGCGTAGCGCAGCGGGTCGCTGATCATGATATGGACGTCGTTGACGAGATGATGGCCTTTGGCAATCGATTCGAGCACCGGAAGGCCAAACGAGATATTGTCGACGAAATGGCCGTCCATGACGTCAAAGTGAAGATACGTGGCACCAGCTTGGCTGATGCGGGCGATTTCTTGGCCGAGATTCATGAAGTCGGCCGACAAGATCGACGGGGCGATGATCGGGGTCCGCATTAGAAATGGTCCTTTCGAAACGGGAGCGTCTCGAGCAACTCGAGATAGGCCGCATACGTTTCCTTTGGTATTTTACCATCTTTGACGCGCTTTGTAATCTCGCAGCCGCTCTCGCCTTGGTGCAGGCAATTCGGAAACCGGCACCGGAGCGACCGATCCTTAAATCCAGGGAAACAGTGGGCTAGTTCCCCTTTGCCGAAATCGAGTTCCAGCGAGGAGAATCCGGGCGTGTCGGCGATGTATCCCTCATCATAGGGGAACAAGGTCACGGCTTTGGTTTCGTGACGGCCGCGGCCCAGGGCTTTGGAATAAGAGCCAATCGTTTGCTGGTAATCGGGGCAAAGGCAATTGATCAAGGACGATTTGCCGACGCCGCTTTGACCGGCGAAAGCCGAAATCTTTCCGGGCAGGTAGCGACTGATGGCGTCGACGCCTTCTTGACTGTATTTTGAGAAATAGAAAACCGGGATGTCGAGGTGGGCCAATTGGCCTTGGGACGACTCCGATAATTCACGCTCAAGTTTATCGACTTTGGAAATGACGAGGAACGGCTGAACCTCGTTGTGGTAAGCATAGCTTAAATAGCGATAGACGAGCGGCCAGGAAAACTCCGGTTCGGCCACCGACATCACGATGAAAAGTTGTTCGAGGTTGGCGATCCGGGGTCGGTCCAAGAGCCGCGTGTGCGGCTTAATGGCCGTGATTTGCAGCGAATTGGCATTGAAATCGACGAAATCGCCCGGCCACCCCGAATAGGCTCGGCGCAGCGACTTCGGCATCTGGCATTTATAGGTCCGCTTGGCGACGGCGACAAGGTATTGATTGAACGATTTGGCGACGATGATCCCGTCCATCACTCATCCATCTTGAAACCAAAGAACCGGGCCAAAAAAGAATGCCGGGGTTTCAGAAGTTTCGGGTTGTCGAGCACAGTCTTGAGATCTTTTTGCATCTCAGTGACTGAGCGGTAGCGGTCGATCGGGTTCTTGCGGCAGGCTTTCATGATGATGCGGTCGAGTTCCTTGGGCACGGTCGGCAGGACCTTGCGCGGGTTCGGGAACCGCTCCTTGATGTGCATCATGGCGACGGCGATCGGATTGGCTCCGTCAAAGGGGACTTTTCCGGTGATCAATTCAAAAAAGGTGATTCCAATCGAATAAATGTCGCTTTGGAAGGTCGGGGTCTTGCCTTGCGACACTTCGGGGGCCATATAATGGACCGAACCGACGATGACTTCGCTCTTGGTGACCCGGCGCGAATTTTCGAAATAGGCGATTCCGAAGTCGCCGAGCTTGACCGTTCCGTCGGGAGTCAGGTAAACGTTGTTGGGTTTGATGTCGCGATGGACGACCAAATGGGCGTGGGCGAAGGCGACCGCCTCGCACAGCTGGTACATCAAATCGGCGGCTTCGCGGAAGCTGAACTTGCCGCGAATATCGAGTTCGTCCTTCAAGGATTTGCCCTTGACGAGTTCCGAAGCCATGTAGGGCCGGCTATCGTGGGTCCCGACGTTGATGACGCGGACGATGTTTTGATGGTTCAAGCTGGCGCAGGCCCGGGCTTCGCGCTCAAAACGGGCGAGGGTCAACTCATTCTTTAAGACTTCGTCTTTGATGACCTTGACCGCCAACATTTTGCGGGTAATGATGTCTTCGGCTTGGTAAACGGTCGAGAAGCCGCCTTCCCCCAAGACACCGATGACGCGATAGCGTTCATCGATCAGTTCATTTTCGCGCATCAGCGGTCCGGCTCCCAAATGGCCAAGGCGATGTTGTCGGTCCCGCCGTTGCTGTTGGCGATGCGCACCAAGGCTTCGCATTTTTGCGCGGCGGTGTCGCTTGAGGCCAAAACCGTCAATAGTTCGATGTCGCTGATGTTGTTGTACAGTCCGTCGGAACAGACCATGATCCGCTCCATTTTATGTTCACGCACCGTCATCTCGAAAGAGATGGTCGGATTCAATCCCAAAGCATTCAAAAGAACGTGCTTTTGGGGATGGGTTTTCATTTCGTCTTTGGTGATTTTGCCGCTTCGGAACAAGAAATCGACATAGGTTTGATCCTCGGTCACCTGCTCTAAACCGTTCTTGCCAACGAGATAGGCGCGGCTGTCGCCGATGTTGGCGATGGCCATTTGATTGTCGACCAGAAGGACGACGGTCAGGGTGGTTCCCATCTCCTTGGCCCGCGGGTTGCGGACCGCTTCTTCGTAGATGAGGCGATTGGCTTGCTTGATGTGATAGGTGAGCCAAAGCCGCGCCGTTCCCATGGTGAAGAAGGAATTTTTGGCTTCGAATGAATCCTTAAGATAATCGCTGGCGATGCGGGCGGCCAGATCGCCGTGGGCTTGGCCCCCCATGCCGTCGCATACAAGTAAAAGAACGTCGCCGCCGCGATTGGCCAAGGCCAAGGCGACGTCTTCGTTGGTTTCTCGGACTTTGCCGATGTCGGTTTTGAAGGCAAAACTACCGCGTTTTTTCATGTTTGGCTCGTAATTGTCCGCAGGCGGCGTCGATGTCGGTGCCGAATTCCTTGCGGATGGTGGCAGTCACCCCTTTGCGGGTCAAATAGTCAAGGAAGGCCTTGACCCGGTGATCGGGACTGCGCCGATAACCGTTTTCCATTACTTCATTATAAGGAATCAGGTTCACATATGCCAAGATTCCTTTAATTAAATGCGTTAATTGCTCGGCCTGTTCCAGGCCATCGTTGATGCCGTCGATCAGGATATACTCGAAGGTGACCCTCCGTCCGGCCGTTTCCACGTAATACCGCACGGCCGGAATCAACTTTGAAAGCGGGTAAGCCCCATTGATTTTCATGAGTTTGGTCCGCAGCTCGTCATTCGGCGCGTGGAGGCTGATCGCCAGGTTGATCTGGAGCCCTTCTTGGGCATACTGGCGGATCCGGTCCGGAATCCCGCAGGTGGACACCGTCAGATGGCGGGCCCCGATGGCCAAGGCCTTCGGATGGTTGCACAGGCGGATGAAGTCCATCACGTTATCGTAATTGTCAAACGGTTCCCCGGTCCCCATGATGACGACGTGGGTGACACGTTGGCCTTGACCTTCTTCAATCAATAGGCGATTGACGGTCAAGACTTGGCCCAATAGTTCGCTCGGAGTCAGGTTGCGCTGACGCTTCAACAGGCCGGAGGCGCAAAAGGAACAACCCATGTTGCACCCGACTTGGGAGCTGACGCAGACGACTTGTCCGTAATTGTAGCGCATCAAGACGGTTTCGATCAGCAAGCCGTCGGACAGCTTTAAAAGGAGCTTGACGGTCCCGTCGCTACTATCTTGGCGCACATGGATCGAGGGCAGGTCGAACGAAAAAAGCGTCTGGAGCTGCTCGCGAAATGCTTTCGAGACATCGCTCATAGCCGCGACATCACTGACCCCGCGTCCATAGACCCAATCGAAAAGCTGCGTAGCCCGATATGGTTTCTGTCCCAAAGCGGCCATCCGCTCGGCTAGTTTTTCATATGTCAAATCGAAGAAATTGGTCATTTATCGGTGATCTTTTTTCGCATGATGGCCATGTAAAGGGCCGTGTTCAATTCGTCGAACGGAAAATACTGCTTCTCGTACACCAAGGTGAAATCCTGATGTTCTTCCAAGAAAGAGGCAATCAGATGCTGGCCTTCCTTCTTATTCATGGTGTTGACCCCATAGGCAAAGAGGCCGCCTTCGGCCACGAATTGGGAGGCTTCGAGCACAGTTTCCTTCTGTTCGGCGATGAGGGTGTCGATATGGTCCTGTTCGAAATGGATGAAGAAATCCGGCAAGGACCGAATAAGGTCGAATTTCGAGCAATTGCTGACCACGATGACGAAATCCTGGGGATGGCTCACGTGGGTGATCAATAGTTTTGGGGTGCTTTCGTAGACCATGATGTTCGCTAATGCAAAATTGGCGATGGCCTTCTGGATGTCGAGTTTTCGGGCAATCGAATTGGTGGCCACTTGAACCTTGTTCTTGTTATTGGTGGCGATTGGGATTTCCAAATACAGGGCGTTGGGGCGCGTCTCCACGATCAAGACGTCGCCGAACATGGTCGAAAAATCGAATTTGTTCAAGATGTCGGTGACCGCCAGACGTTGTTGGAACAAGTGGTTTTCGGCGAAGGCCGGGCGATGCTTGAGCGGTTCCTTGCCCTGATAAACGACCGTGTGCGGAATCGGTCCCGGGACGAAGTGCGAATCGGCTTCGACGATCGATTCGACCGTGGCCTTGAAATCGTTGACGCGGCAGGCTTGGAGCACCGCTTGGTTGTTGGCTTTGAGGATTTTGTAGGTGTTCGGGACCCCGAAGTGCTTCTGCCACATATTGACGAGCCATAGCGGGGTGTTGAACTTCAACGACAGGTATTCGACCGATTTGGTCGGTATCTCATCGCCGATCAACTGTTGGCCGGGTTGCGTCTGCAAGAGGAAATTGTCGATTTCCGGTTCGGCGCGGCCCAATTCGAGCAGATGGCGTTTCACGAACGAAATCGATTCCTCGTAGGGAATCCGCTTGATGAAGATGACGTTTCCAAGCACGACTTGGAGCAAAAGCTGATTGGAAATCGATAAGTCGGGAAACCGTTTGGTCACGGCGTATTGGAGCAGGAGATGATGGTGAAGTTCGCAACTGGTGAGCGAACGAACCAAACCTTGGATCGAAAACTCGACCCCGCTGCGGCTGAAGACGGTCCGGACCGCCGCCGAGAACGATTGTTTGCCTTCGATGATTTCTAGCAAGATGTCGCGTGAATGTTCGAATACTTTCATAAGGGGCCTCATGTCCCGCTTTCACTATAGCGTTTTTAGTTTTCGGGTCGTCAACAATGGTTGGAACGACTATTTTTTCGTCTCGTGACGATGTTTTCCCGTTTCGGCGAAGACATCGCCTTGGTAGATTTCAGCCGGCTCGGCTTCGCCCGGATCCTCGATTGCGACTTGGTTGACCTCCGTGATGAATTTGGGATAATCATTGTCGTAATCCTGGTAGCGGTCGTCCGGCTCGTAATAATAGAATTCGATGGCTACGTGGATGACTTGGGTTTTCAAATATTTCAGGAGGTAGGCGGCCACGGCGTTTTGCCGGGACTTGAACTGAATTGGGGCGTGGATGCGAGCGATGGTGTGCCACGAGGTTTGATCGATTCCGTCGTGGAACAGAAAGCTTTCGGGAGCGTAAACGAAGATCTCCTCGTTGCCCAATTCGTACAGTTGCACGAGCTGGCCATGGATGGCCTTGCTCACGTGTTGGCTGATGTAGGGGTCAAGCCCCAGGAGTGAAATCGTAATCATGAAGTTCCTCGGTACAGGCGTCTATTATGACATAAATGTCTTTAAATGTCATAAGGATCGATGTTGACCGCCAGGCGCGTCATCGTCTTGGGACCCATCAATTCAATCAGGGTCGCCAGCGTCGGGGCGATGGTTTCGAACCGCTTGTATTTTACCAAAATTATCCGCCGATGAACACCGCCCAGAAACCCGATGTAAGGGGCGCTCGGCCCAATGATTTCGACTTCTTCGCCCAGTTTGTCGTCGAGATGGTGCCCTAAAGTGGCGGCTACTTGGACGACCAGGTCCTCGTTTTTGCCGGTCACTAGGAGCGACAAGATATAACAATAAGGCGGATAATTGGCCAGTTTTCGATGCTGCATTTCGACCTTGAAAAAGCGTTCATAATCCTGCTGGGCTCCAAGGACGACCGCATAGTGGTTAGGGGCGTAGGTTTGGATGATCGCTCGACCCGGGACATGGCCTCGGCCCGAACGGCCGACGGCTTGGGTGATCAGCTGGAAGGTGCGTTCGGCCGAGCGATAACTCGGCAAGGTCAGCCCGATGTCGGCCAAGACCAAGCCAACCAAGGTCACCTTCGGGAAGTCGTGGCCTTTGGCCACCATTTGAGTCCCAATCAAGATGTCGGCTTCGTGCTTGGCGAATCGTTCTAGGGTTTTGGCGATGGTTTGGCGGACTTTGCTCGAGTCCGAATCCAGTTTCAGCAAGCGGGCCTTGGGAAAAAGCCTTTGGGTTTCCTCAACGATGCGTTCGGTCCCGAATCCTTGCTTCATGAACGAAGCGGCTCCGCAATCGGGGCACGTGGATGGATAGCGCTCCAGGTAGCCGCAATGGTGGCATTTGAGCATATGGTCTTTCTGGTGATAGGTCAGGGCGATTTGGCACGTCGGACATTTAAATACATGTTGGCAGCTCCGGCACGTGAGCGTCGGGGCATAGCCGCGCCGATTAATCAAAAGCACGATTTGCTCCTGACGATCGAGCGCCGCGGCCATGGCGTTCCGTAATCGTTTTGAGAAAAGCGAGGATTCACGGTCGACGTTTGCGGGATCGAGCATATCGACCACTTCGGCCTTGGGCAATTCGAGGGCGTTGATTCGCTGAGGAAGATGGAGATGGTGGTAGACGCCTTTAAAAGCTCGGGCTCGCGATTCAAGCGAAGGGGTGGCCGATCCGAGGACGACTTTGGCGTGGTGATAGGATCCGCGCCGGATGGCGACGTCGCGAGCGTGATAAAACGGTAGCGTGTCTTGTTTATAAGTTTCGACATGTTCTTCGTCAAGGACAATCAAGCCGATGTTTTCAAGCGGGGCAAAGACGGCGCTTCGGGCGCCGACGACGACTTTGGCTTCACCACGGGCGATGCGTCGATATTCATCGTACTTTTCGGCCGGAGTCAATTCCGAATGCAAGATGGCGACATGACCGGCGAAACGGGATAGGAAATAGGCGACCATCATCGGCGTCAGGGCGATTTCCGGAACGATCATCAGCACGGTCTTGCCCTGCGATAAGGCCAGTTCCGACAAAGCCAAGTACACTTCGGTCTTGCCGCTCCCGGTGACCCCTTGGAGCAAATAAACGGCGTCGGTCGATTCCATCGTCTCGGCAACGACCCGTTTCTGGTCGCTCGTCAGCGGCGGGGCCGCCTTGAGCTCGAGATCCGGCATCGCCAAGCGGATTCGTTCTTTTTGGTAAACGGCAATCCGCCTCTTAGCGATCAGCTGCTTCAAAATCGAGGGCGACCGGCAATCGCGTTTGGCGAAAACCGGTTCTCCGGCGATAAGCCGCAGCCATTCGATTTGCTTCAAGGTCAAGTCCGTTTCATCGGTGCTCAACACCTTGAGGAAATCGTCATATGCGATCTTCGGCCCCTTAAGTGCCGTTTTCTTGGGTTTCAGGCTCTGAGGGAGCATCGCCTGCAAGACGCTGATGCGCGGCCAAAGGTTTTCTTCGGCTAGCTTCAGGGCCAAATCCATCAATTCGTCATTTAGAAGCGGCTCCTGATCGATAATAGAAATAATCGGTATTATTTTTAACCCGGTTCCCGTTGGGAGCGCGGCCGCCTCGTGCGCGTCGAGAACGTATCCGACCAAGGTCTGATGGTTGAAAGTAACGAGAACCCGAAAACCGCGGCGATGGTGGATCGGTCCGTCGTATGAATAGGAAAAAGGCCGATCGAGCTGCAGCGAGGCGTGTTCGATCAAGACGTCAAATAGCCACATATTAGCGTTTTCCGGCGTCAATCAGATGGCGGATCCGGTCACGGATGATTTTTTGGATTTCCCGGGCGGCGCGCTTGACCGAGTCGTTCAAGACGACAAAGTCGTAATGTTCGCGATTGGTCATTTCGCGCCGGGCTTTTTCCAGGCGCTTTTCGATGATTTGCTCCGGCTCCGTCGAACGACGGGTGATCCGGTCTTTCAAGGCTTCGAATGAGGGCGGCACGAGGAAAATCGACAAGACGTCGTCGCCATGCATTTTGGCCATGACTTGCTTGGCGCCCTCGACTTCGATTTCCAAAATGACGTTCATGCCTTCGTTACGAAGTTTTTCGACATAGGTGCTCGGGGTCCCGTAACGGTTGCCGACGAACTCGGCCCACTCGAGAAATTCATTGTCGGCCAAAGCATGGTCGAATTCTTCGGGCGCGACGAAAAAGTAGTCGAATCCATCGCGTTCGTGGGGCCGTCGCAGCCTCGTCGTCATGCTGACTGAATACACGAGACGCAAAGATCGATCGGTCATCACCTGACGACGAACGGTGCCTTTGCCGACTCCGCTCGGTCCGCTGATGATGATCAGGAGTCCTTTTTGAAGGTGCTTTTTCTTAAACATGATGATAGTTTATTATATTAGTTATTTATATGGTAAATCAATGAAAAATAGCCTTATGGTATACTTTAGAATATGAGTGCGACGAACCCCTCCTTTCAAGAAACATTGGCCGAACTGGCGACTTTCCTCGTCGGACGGCATATCGCCGACATCCGGAACCTGACCGAACGCGATTATCTATTTGTCTTTTCGGAAACAAAAGAAACGATGCTGGCCGTCTCGTTGCGGAATGAAGGCCCGCTGGTCGCCTTGATCGACCCGCCACCCTTTTGGAGCGAGCTTCCCAAGCTCCGCATTGAAGTCTTGAAGCATCATGTGACAAAACTCAAAATCGACGCCTGCGCGCCCCTTGATCAGCATGAAGTGCTGGCTTTGGAAGGCCACAAAAAAGGCCCTGATTTCCAGCCGATTCGCTATCGGCTCATCGTGGAGTTGATCAAAGGGCATCCGAACTTGATCTTGACCCAAGACGAGACAATCCTCTACGCCCACAAGACTTTTGGCCTTGATCAGGTCCGTCCCTTGGTGATCAAAGGATCGTATGCGGCCCCCGTCAAAGGTGAAACTAACCCAAAACCCCGAAATTGGCCGGCCGAAATCGACCGGTATCGAGCGACCATCAACCAAACGATCATCGACGAGCAGGTTAAGCCTTGGTTCAAGATTGCCCGGCGCCGCCAGGGGCAGCTGGCGAAAAAAATCGCGGCGATCGAACAAGACCAAGCCGCCTGGTCGCGGCAATTGGACGCCCGCGGGCACGCCGATCTCCTGCTGACCTACGCCTCGAAGGACGAGCACGCCGAAGCGGTCGTGATCGAGGGCATCACCATCAAACTGAATCCGGCCTACACCGTTAAAGACAATGCTCGAAGACTCTATAAAAACTACCGAAAGGCCAAACAAGCCATCGTACCGCTCCAAGAGCAACTCGAATTGGCTCGACGCGAATCAAAGGATCTGACGGCTTTGCTGGATCGGCCGACGCCAACGACGAATTACGAAGTGGAAGCGGTTATCGAGACTCTGCGTAGTTGGAGACTTTTGCCGCTTGCCAAGGAAATGACCTTGGGGGTCGACCCCGCAGCGCGTTCGCCTTACGAATTCATCTATCAAGGAACCCGGTACCTTTTCGGGCGCAACGCCCTACAAAACGATTTTCTAACCTTCAAGTACGCCCGGCCGATCGATTGGTTCTTTCACATCAAAGACCATCCGGGAGCCCACGTCATCGTCCAGGACCCACGACCATCGGCAAAGCTGCTGGTCACGGCCGGGACCCTGGCCGTCATCTTGTCAAAACGAAACGACGGGGAAGTCTCCTATGCCCAAGTGCAAACCTTACGCAAGGGGAAAGAGCCCGGCCAGGTCCTCATGAAGCGAAGCCAATCGATGCGCATCAGCCGCATCGACCCAGACATCGCCGCCGCCCTTGGTTGCGCCAAGCGGACTCAAAGATAATCCGGGCCTTTGAGCACCTCGGTCCGAGCGAGGTTTTCATAGCCTTTTTGTCGCATTATTTCATAAGCGACCACGGCCACGCTATTCGATAGGTTAAGGCTGCGGGCCGACGGAACCATGGGAATCCGCAGTGTTTTGCGGGTGTTTTCGCGTAATATTTCAAGCGGAATGCCACTGGATTCGGAACCGAACATGATATATATTGGCGCCGGGCCGCCAAAATCGGCCTCGCTGAAAACGGTGTGGCCGTATCGGGACACCATCCATAGGTCGGGATGGTGGTTGTCTTCAATAAACGACGAATAATCGTCATACACCTTGACCTCGAGCATTGACCCGTAATCCATCGCGGCGCGGACGACCTCCTTGCCGAACAATGAAAAAGAAAAAGGTCCGATGACATGGAGTTTGGCTCCGATGGCGGCGCAGGTCCGCATGATGTTGCCGGTGTTCGAGGCCAACTCAGGACGGTATAGGATTACGTGCAACATGGTTCCTCCGAATCGGGATGGCTAATATGCTAAGATTATAATATGAAACAAGCCCGGACGCTTTATTATCAAATCACCGGATTGGAGGCTCATACAATTGTTCCGATCCACGGGGGCCTCAACAGCGTCAACTATTTGATCAACGGCGAATTCGTGCTGCGCTGCAAGAATCCGACCGTCGACACCCGCTACGATCCGCAAAACGAATACTTGGCCGAGCGCCTCGTCGCCCCGACGGGTTTGGTTCCCAAACTATTGCATTTCGATCAAGATTCCGGGGACAAACTAACGGCATTCATGCCCAAGACCGCCTTTTTGTCACGACCGCCGACCATCGATGAAGTCAAGCTCGTGGCCGCGGCCTTGCGGACGCTGCATGGGTTAAAACCAGACGGCTTATCACCATTCGACCCCCTAGCCCGCTACGAGATATACAAAGCGGCCTCCCAAATCGAAACCCCATCCCATAACGAGAAGAAAATCGTCGAATACGTCGTCGAGCGCCTGGGCCACGATCCGCTCGTCTTCGCCCACAACGACCTCGTCCGCGGCAATATCCTGTTCAAGGACGACCGGGTTTTCATCATCGATTTCGAATATGCCGGCATCAACCATCCACTATTCGATTTAGCCTCGTTCATCACCGAAAACAACATCGACGATCCGACTTTGATCAAGGTCTTCCTCACGGCCTATTATCAAGAAAAAAACATCCCCTGGCGCGACTTTGAAGTGTTCTGCCGCTTCTTGGATTACCTTTGGTATTACTGGGCCCAGGGCATGTTCGTGACGACCGGACAATCGATATTCAAGACGATTGCTCGGCTGAAATGGTCGCGCATTAAGAAATATTAGCCTTCGAATTGCTCTTCGTAGCTTTTAATCGAGGCTGAGATGACGGCCAGCGCTTCTTCTTTTCCTTCGACTTGCGAAACGAAGGTGTCTTTGCCTTCGAGCATTTTATAGACTTGAAAGAAATGGCGCATTTCTTGGAATATATGATCAGGCAGGTCCTTCATGTCGCGGTAGGCGCTATAGACCGGGTCGTGCTTGGTGATGGCGATGATTTTTTCGTCGATCATGCCGCCGTCGATCATTTTGAAGACCCCGATCGGATAGCATTCGACGATGGCCAAAGGCTGGATCGGTTCCGAACAAAGGACCAAGACGTCGAGGGGATCGAGGTCCCCGGCGTATGTCCGCGGGATGAAACCGTAGTTTTGCGGGTAGTGGGTTGAAGTGAACAAGATCCGGTCGAGGATGATGGTGCCGGTTTCCTTGTCAAGCTCGTACTTGGTTTTGCTGCCCTTGGAGATTTCGATGCAAGCCAGAAAGTTCTCCGGAGTGATTCGTTTGCGGTTGACGTCATGCCATAAGTTCATCGGTGCGGTGCTCCCGGAGATATTATAACAAGCACGACCGCCATATGACATTAGTAAAAAATGATATAATGCAAAGCATGAAGCACGCGAAAGGCCTTTGGCCGTCACTGTTAATCATCGTCCCGGCCTTGCTGGTCCTTTCCAGTTGCCGGGCCACCGACTTGCCTTTGATCGGCATGAACGCCGCATTGCCGGAATCCGCGCCCGATTTTGAGGAAGCCCCGGCTTCGACGTTCACAATTGAGGTCGCCAGCGAGGAAATCGGCGCTTTGATTGAATCAAGCTCGTCCTTTGCCGTTTATATCGGAAACGAGTATTGCTCCAATTGCAACGCCTTCCAACCGGCCTTTTTCGAATATATCTTTGAGACCGGAATGCTCGTTTATCATTACGACAACGTCATCAACGGGGACGATTATGACCTGCTCACGGCCGCCTATCCCGACTATTTCCCGACCAACCCGTCGACTCCGACATTGATGTTTTTCAAGCAAGGGGAACTACGAACCCTGCAAAAGGCCGCCACGCGCATGAACGACATCACGACCTTGCGTCCGATTATGGAAAGTTATGCCCAAGTGATCGATCTTCCGGTCATCCACGACGAAAACACGTATGCCGAAATGAATCACGACGGCATCTATTTCGTCTATGATCGAAACGATGAAGCCACCGTCGGTTTCTATAATGAGCACCTCGTCCCTTTGATCGTCGAAGAAGGCTATGCGCTCCGACAGCTTGAAATCAGCCTTGACGAAGATTTGGCCGAAGCCGTGGCCGCCTCATTGACGGATTTTTCCCCGACAATCACTTTTTATCTGCTTCAAGACGGGGCGATCACTGAGGCCGTAAGCCTTGGTGATGCCGGCCTTGAAGCCACTCTGTCCTGGCTCAGTGCCAATAATTAGCAAAACGTCATGTAACCGCTTGCATTGCGGCGTTTCCATGATAATATATGTTGTTCCAATAACGGAGGTACCCCATGAGTTTTAAAATCAACCATCACGGAAAAACCGAAATCTTCGACGCCAAGGTGGCCTTGATCGACTTGGTCGGCCAAGATCACGACATCATTTGCGCCAAAGTCAACAATCGCATCCGCGAATTGTCATACGAAGTCTATTACGATGCCGAGGTGCTCTTTTTGACCGTCAAGGACCAAGACGCGATCCGCACTTACGAAACTTCGCTGCGGTATTTGTTCGCCATGGCCTGGAACCGCTTGTTCCCGGACATCAATTTCCGTTTTTCCTACAACGTCTCCCGTTCAATCTTTGTCGAATTGCTTAAGGGCGACCGCTTGGCCGATTCCCAGATGGTCCGGCTTCTTGAAATAGAAATGCAGCGGATCGTCGAAGCCGACCTCCCCTTCAAACGGCTGATCGTGTCCAAGGAAGAAGCCCGGTCGATCTACGAATCGCGCGGCATGGTCGATAAAATCGAAATATTGAAATTCCGTCCTGAAAAAACGGTTCATTTTTATGAATGCGACGGCTATTTGAACTACATGTTCGGCCACATGGTCCCCTCATCTGGTTATCTCAAACAATGGAAGCTCCGTCTGTACAGCCCCGGCATCTTGTTTCAATACCCCCGCTCCGAATGCAAGGGGATGATTCCTCCGTTCCAAGACGCCCCGACCTTCGGGCACACCTTGAAGGAAATCCACCAATGGGCGAAGATTACTCACGCCGACTCGGTCGCCGGCATCAACGAATACATCTCGAGCGACCGCGACGTCGAATTCATCAACCTGTCGGAAGCGCTCCATAACCGGATGCTGGCCGAACTCGGCGAACGGATCACGAACGACATCGACAACATCCGCCTCATCTGCATCGCCGGGCCCTCGAGTTCCGGGAAGACGACTTTCGCCAACCGCCTGCGGATCGAACTCTTGTCGCGTGGCGTCAACCCGATTCGGATTTCGATCGACGATTACTATCTCTCGCGTGACAAAGCCCCCAAGGACGAGCACGGCGAGCCCGATCTCGAAAGCATCGATGCCCTGGACATCGACCTCTTCAATCAAAACATGCTCGATTTGATCCAAGGCCAGTCGGTCGCTCTGCCGCGTTTCGATTTTAAAGTCGGAAAACGGACTACCGGGCGTACGATCAAAATCGACCACGATACCGTCATCATCATCGAAGGGATCCATGCCCTGAACGACAAGTTGACGAATTTGATCCCCAAGCACCAAAAATACAAGATTTACATCTCGCCGCAGTCGCAGATTAACCTCGACAACCACAACCCGGTTTCCCTGACCGATTTGCGACTTTTGCGCCGCATCGTCCGCGACAAGAAATACCGCAATGCCTCGGCGGCGGAAACCATCTCGATGTGGCCGAGCGTCCGGCGCGGCGAATTCACCTGGATTTACAACACCC
>JBAZHG010000011.1:0-27121 GCA_041652475.1 Bacilli bacterium | reverse complement strand
ATTTGGTAATGGTTTCCCTTCTTCATAGGATTTGATGCATTTCTTCTTGAATTCAACGTCATATTTCGGCATAAGAAAACCCCTTTCCTTGTGACATTTTTGTCCAGAGAAAGGGGTACATCTTTTCATGGCGGAAGCTAAGAGATTCGAACTCTTGCGGGGCTTGCACCCCCTATCGGTTTTCAAGACCGACCCCTTCAACCGCTTGGGTAAGCTTCCTTGGTGGACCCTGCAGGACTCGAACCTGCAACCAGCCGGTTATGAGCCGGAAGCTCTGACCATTGAGCTAAGGGTCCGTCGCTCTTATATCTTAATATAGACAAGAACGCTTTGGAAATAAAAACCCGACGCTTCCGTCTGGGTTCTTGGACGATATGGTAGCTGCGGGGGGATTTGAACCCTCGACCTACCGGGTATGAACCGGACGCTCTAGCCAAACTGAGCTACGCAGCCATGTGATTGGTGGAGTCAAGGGGGATCGAACCCCTGACCTCCTGGTTGCAAACCAGGTGCTCTCCCAGTTGAGCTATGACCCCGTGGGATGGCGTTTCCACGCCTAAATATCATATATTTTTTGGACCGATTATTCAATAAGAAAGTAATCAATGAAAAAAATGCATTCATCATGCATTTTAGTGGCGTGGCGCGCCCGACAAGAATCGAACTCGTGACCTCTAGATTCGAAGTCTAGCGCTCTATCCAACTGAGCTACGGGCGCCTATATTTTTAGATCACCTGGACCATAGAGTTTTAATCGCCGGAACAGTAAATCCAAGAAAAATACCAAGACGATTGGCAAAGCAATTTGAAGCACGAGGATGCTGAGCCACGTCATCCAACCGTTGCCCATGGCCGCATACGTCGCGAATTGGCCAACGAGTCCGCTCGTCCCCATGCCGGCGCCCGAAGGATCGGTCCGAGTCATGAATACCAAAGTCGAGAAGGGACCGAGAATGGCGCTGGCGATGATGGGCGGAAGCCAAATAATCGGTTTTTTCAAGATGTTCTTAAATTGAAGCATGCTCGTTCCAAGGGCGACCGAAAAGGTCGTCCCGATATCGTTGTCTTTACGCCCCATGACCGCAAAGCCGAGCATATTGGCGCAACATCCGACGAGAGCCGCTCCGCCGGCGATTCCACCGATCCCAAACGAGATGGCGATGGCGGCGCTGCTGAAGGGTGATGTCAAGATGATCCCCATCAAGACGCTGACGAGAATGCCCATCAGGAACGGTTGCTCGAATTCGGTCACCCGATTGACGAAAGCCCCGATAGCGGTGACAACCGAACTGACCGGGTTCACGATGATGATCGCGATGACATAACTGACGACAATTGCAAATAACGGAATCAAAACGATGTCAAAAGCTATTCGCTTCTTAAATAAGAACCGCAAAGGCAATAAAGTGAAAATGACCGTCAAATATGCCACGATTGGGTCGGATTTGCCCATCAAGACGAGCGAAGTAGCGATGCCTCCGGCAATGGCCGACCCGACCAGTTTCAAACCGTCCAGCTTCATGGCCAAGCCGATGCCGACCCCGATTCCGACTCCCATCAAGGACTTGACGAAAGTCGCTATGGCGACGACGACGGTCCCGATGTGGACCCCGGCCACGGTGAAATCCAATAATAAACCGATTTGATTCAGAATTACGCCGACGATCAAAGTGGCGAACAATCCGTAAACCATGCCGTTCATGCTGACAATGATGAAGTCGTATACACGCTTCATAGCTTTGGCAAACTTACTTGGTTCCCGTTTATTTTTCATAAACAACATTATACAAAAAAATCACCGCTCGGCGGTGATTTCTTGATATTCTGGTCGGGAAAACAGGATTTGAACCTGCGACCCTCTGGTCCCAAACCAGATGCGCTACCAAGCTGCGCTATTTCCCGAATGGCGCGCCCGACAAGAATCGAACTCGTAACCTTCAGATTCGTAGTCTGACACTCTATCCAATTGAGCTACGGGCGCATTGAGAAAGGCTTTTATAATATAGCACGGCCGCCGTTAATTGCAAGACTTTTAGCGCTTTCAAACCTCGATACCTACATCATAAATTAGACCATGTCTTTATTCAATCATCCGCCTGTCGATTGCGGTGTTTCTCTGCGAGGCGATTGTTGGAGATTCCTGCCCTCGGCGGGTTCATTTTTCAACCCCAGCTATGCTAATATATCTCCGGAGGTCGCATCAATGGATCACTGGGAATACAAGACGATCGTCGTCGGAGCCAAAGGTTTTTTTGGTGGCAAATTCACCCCGGCGGAACTCGACGCCTGTTTGAACGCCGAAGGACGCGAGGGCTGGGAGTTGGTATCCTTCACCACCTCGAACCAAGCCTACGGCACTACCGGTTACGGCGTGGCCGTCTTCAAGCGCAAGTCGCAGTATTAGTCGCTATGTCGAGAAAAAAAGCGACCGCAAGGTCGTTTTTTCTTATATGACGAGATGATGGCTCGGTAGTAAATCAATTTGGAGGTTCCTATCGGAATTGAACCGACGATCATTGAGTTGCAGTCAATTGCCTTACCACTTGGCTAAGGAACCAGTCCGCGCGGACACTACGAAAGTATAGCATCCGCGTCGCGGTTAATGCAACGAAGGGTCAGCGGTGGTGTTTCTTGAGCGAACTGCGGCGACCCCGCTTGCTGTTTTTCTTTTTGAAGTAGAAGTAAAGGCCGACGCCGACACCGAGAACCACAATCACAGCCACGATGACGATCGTCAAGGTGTCGACGGTGGAAGTCTTTATACGGGCCCACAGGGCGACGACGTCTTCATTGCTGTCGCCGAAGTCGCGCATGACGATCGAACGGGTGATCGTCTCCTCGTCAGGGTATTGGGTTTGGAGTTGCCGGTTTTCAACCGTCATCACAACCATGTCGGAGGTCGGTTCAACCGTTCCTTCGAAAAAGTACGTCAAATCTAGTTCGAAATCACCATCGGGATCTTCCATTTCATGAACACGGTCGAGGACGTCCTGGCCGGCGATGAAGCTCGTGTAGCCGATGTAGTCCATGTTCAAGATGGCAATTTCGGGATTGGAAACGAAGTTGACGAATTCCTGGGCCAACCGGGTTTGGGAACCCTTGGGCATCACCCAGCCGTCGAACCAGACGTTGCCGCCTTCTTCGGGCACCACGTATTCGAGTTCTTTGCTAGTCTCGTCTTCGACGAGGTCCATCGAATAGACGGCGTCGCCGCTCCAGGACACTTGCATCCCGATTTTGCCGGAGGCGATGTCGTTTTTGCCGGAGTCGACTTCCAGGCCGTAGCTATTGGCCTTCAAGGCCCGCAGCGATTCTTCGACGAGCGCCAAGGTGTCGGGGTCGCTTCGGTTGATGATCTCGGTGATGGCCGCGTTGTATTGCTCCGCCGTAATCAAGCTGTTGAGATAATCGGCCCGGTAATCCATCAATTCGTCATGGTAGACGTCGATGACGCCGATCATGTAGGTTTCGCGCATCGATTTCTTGATGGTGGCTTGTTTAGCGTAGTCCGGATTGTAGAGGACTTGCCAGCTGGTGGCGTCCGCGGGATTGACGATTTCCGGATCGTAGATGAGCCCGACCGTCCCCCACATGTAGCCGGCCGCGTATTCTTCGAGGGCTTCCCCTTCGACTTCGAGGTTTTTGAAGATATTCTTCAAATATGGCGAAGCGTGGTCGTTATAATTGGGTAGGTAGGTATAACTGTCGCCGGTTCGGTCGTATTTTTCAAGGAGGTCTTCCTTGATCATCTTTTGGATCATGTATTCGCTCGGGCACACCAAATCGAATTGTTTGCCGAGCTTGGCGATTTGCGAATATGCCGTCTCGTTGACGTCATAGGTCGAATATTCGACGGTGACCGTTTCGCCGTAGGTTTCTTGGTACCAGGCTTCGAATTGGTCGATGACGCTCGGATCGTCCTCCGAAGTCTCTTGCTCGTAAATATAGCCGCCCCAGTTATAGATTCGCAAGGTCTGGTCGGCGTCGGAATTTTCCGATTGGCAGCCGACGAGCAATCCCAGGGCGACGATAGAAAGCAACCAGGTTTTCTTCATTTTCTTTCCTCCTTGTGGAACGCAAGCGTTTTCTTTTTGGCTTCGGCCTTCGTCTTCATCCCATTGAAAACGAAGACGCCGACCGCGAACAGGAATATCAGCGTCGTCAAGGCGCGGATTTCCGGTGGGATACCGATTCGCAGTTGGTTTTCGACATAAGTCGACAGCGTTTCAAAGCTGGGCGCTTTGAGGAACAAGGTGATGATGAAATCGTCGAGCGACAAGGTCAAGGCCAAGAGGAAGCCGCTGACGATGCCCGGGATGATTTCCGGAAGGATGACTTTACGCATGGCGTATCCCGGCTTGGCCCCGAGGTCGAGGGCCGCTTCGTAAATGCTTGGGTCCATTTGCTGGAGCTTCGGCTTGACGCTCAGGTAGACGAAAGCCACCGTGAGGACCACGTGCCCGACTAGAAGAGTCAAGAAACCGGCTTGCCATCCTAACACGATGAAGAGGATGGCCAGCGACAAAGCGATGACGATTTCGGCGTTGATGACCGGAAGCTGGGTGACGAGCTCCATCGCCTGCTTCGACCTTTGTTTCATGTAATAGACGCCGATGGCGCCCAGGGTTCCAAGGACGGTGCTGACGGCCGCCGAGGAAAAGCCGACCAAAAGCGTGTTCAGCAAGGCTTGCATCGCCGCTTGATTGCGGAACAATTTCCCATAAAGTTCCAAGGTCAGGTAGTCACTTGGGGTGACGATGCCGACGACCTCGCTCGACAGGAACGAAAAGATGATTAAAAGGAAAATTGGCAAATACATCAAGAGGAGCACAAAGGACACGTAGGCCCGGGCGAAGATTTTCTTTACCATATGGCCACCTTGTGACCTTCATCGCTCTTTGAAAATTTCCGGGTCACGAAGATCGACAAGCCGATGATGACCAGCATCACCAAGGACATGAAGCTGCCCAGGTTCCAGTTCGTCTTATACGCTTCGTAAATGGCTTCGCCGAATAATATGATGTTGTAGTCGCTCAAGATGTTCGGGATCACCTGCGAGGATATCGTCGGCATGAAAACCATCATCGCTCCGGAAACAATGCCGGGCATCGTCATCGGGATGATGACCTTGAAGAAGGTTTGGGCCGGGGTGGCGCCTAAGTCCTGGCTGGCTTCGATTTGACTCTTGTCCATCTTCAGCATGGTGGTGTACAAGGGCAATATCACGAATGGGAGGTAATTGTAAACGAGGCCGACCATCACGGCGACGCCGGGGGCGTTTCCCGAATTGATGCCGAGCCAAAACAGCAAATCGCGCGTGGCCCAGGTCCGGATCACGAAGTTGATCCACATCGGCATGATGAACAGCATCACGATGACGGCGTTTTTATTGTACTTCTTGTTGGCGAGGATCAAGGCGACCGGATAGCCGATCAACAGGCAAATAACGGTGTTGGCGATCGCGTAGATAAACGACAAGAGCAAGACTCCGGATTTCTCGGGGCTGGCGAAGAACTGCTGAATCGCCTCGAAGGAAAATTGCCCGGAGCTGTTCGTGAAGGAATAAAAGACGATGACGAACACCGGGAAAACCACGAAAAAGAGCAAGAACAGAATATATGGGAAAGATAGGTATTTCCGTTGAAACCTAAATTTCATGTTCGCCTATATTCCCCCGCGGGAGCAATTTGATTTTGGATACGTCGACATTGATGCCGACCTCGGTCCCGACTTCGTAGGTGTAGTCGGTGTCCCCAACGTAATCTTCTTCCTCAAGCGTCCGGGCGATCATCTGGTAATGGTCGCCTTTCCAGACCGATTGGATGATATGGCCAACGACTTGCCCGTCGGAGGCGTCGCCGTTGAATTCGATGGCCGTGAAAGGTATCTCGGCCGTGACTTCATAATCCTTCAGGTTATATTTGACGCCCTTGGGGCCGATGAGATAGCCCTGGTCGTCTAATTTTGAACCGGTGACCAGCTGCGTGATGTCGACGTCGAAGAGGGCGTCGGAGATCACCAATTGGTTCCGATCGTTGAGCCAAGCTTCTTGGTAGGTGTTGATGGTGAATTCCTTGGCCATGATGTGGATATCGTCGGGATCGAAAGTGATGCCGTATTTATGGTTGATTTCGTAGCGATGGACGTCTTGGACCACGACTTCGGCTTTGCCGACCATTAAAACGTATTCGTAATGGACGCCTTTGAAAATGCGGCTGGCGACGACCCCGTCGACGAAACCTTGGCCCGGCTCGACCAAATAGACGTCCTCGGGACGCAGGATCACGTCGAGTTTTTCATTGGCCGGATAATCGTGCTTGGCGGTCAAATTGGCCCCCAGGAACCGCAGTTTGTCGCTTCCGAGGCTCGTGGCGTTGTAGATGTTGCTCTCGCCGATGAAGTTGGCGACGTAAGCGTTGATTGGCTCGTTATAAATATCGGTCGGGGACCCGATTTGCTGGATGATGCCGTCTTTCATGACCACGATCGTGTCCGACATCGTCAAAGCTTCTTCTTGGTCGTGGGTCACGTAGATGAAAGTGATGCCGAGTTTGCGGTGCATTTCCTTGAGTTCGAGCTGCATCTCTTTGCGCATCTTCAAATCCAAGGCCCCGAGCGGTTCGTCGAGCAACAGGATCTCCGGGCTGTTGACGATGGCCCGGGCGATGGCCACCCGTTGTTGCTGGCCGCCCGAAAGGGTGGTCACGTCACGGTTCTCGAAGTCTTCCAAGTCGACGATCTTCAAGGCGGTCATGACCTTGTCGTCGATCTCGTCGGCGTTGTATTTGCGGAATTCGAAGATCGGTTGCCCGTTTTCGTCGATCGTTTTGATTTCGACTTTCTTGAGGCGCAGGCCGAAGGCGATATTATCGTAGACGTCTAGATGCGGGAACAAAGCGTAACGTTGAAAAACGGTGTTTACCGGCCGTTGATAAGGCGGCAACTTGGTGATGTCGACGCCGTTTAATAAAATCGACCCCTCGTTCGGGATTTCGAAGCCGGCAATCATGCGGAGGGTTGTCGTTTTGCCACAGCCCGACGGGCCGAGGAAGGTGACGAACTCGCCTTTTTTAATTGAAAGGCACAAGTTGTCGACGACGGTGGTCCCGTCGAATTGCTTGGTCAGATTGTTGAGTTGGATGATGATATCGTTACCCATGGCACCCTCCTAAAAAATAAAGCGACAAACCGATGACCGGACCTCAAAGGAACGTCTCGATTTGTCTAGCAAAAATATATAGAATGACGCGTGTAAATGCAATGGATTTTGTAAATATTTTTTTATTGCGGCAACCCCTTGATTTTCCCACCGAATTCTAGGTCGAAAATCGCCTGTATTTAATATGGAATATCCCGGCCGATTTTACAATCAAATTGCGGCACTTTCCAATCAAAATGACATATAATGAAACCATGAAAATTTCCCATCGTTCGCTCGGGTCTTTTCTTCGGATCGGATTATTGGCATTGCTGCCGATTTTTTCTGGTTGCGGACCCCTGGAGCGGGTCGCCATTCACGCTTCCGACACCCCGGTCGTCGCCGCCGTTGATTTATCGACCTTCGCCCAGTTCGCCACGCTGGTGACCGCCGAGGAATCCTTCGTGGTGACGGTCACCGACCCAACCTGTACCTGCACGACCGAGTTCATGCCCCACTACCAGCAGTATTTGACCACCAATAACATCCCGGGATACACCCTTCGTTATTCGCTCGTCCTTTACGAAAGCGAAAAGTACGGCTTGCCGGTCGTTGATTCCACTTCCCCGATCCTCGTCATCTACGAAACCGGGTCCCTAAAATACGTTTACACCTACGAGTCCGGCAAACGCCAACATAACCGGGTTTTTACTTCTTATGACGATTTGGCTCGTTATTTGGACGATCGTCTTGAGATCATCGTGGGTTGATTGTATTATCGAAACGATGAATCTGGTCTTGTAACTTAGCCTAAATGAAAAAAGGTTCGTCCCAGTCACGGCGCGAACCTTTTCATATGGTTATTTAGACTATCCTTTGATGCGATCGGTGATCGCTTGGGCTTCCTCGTAAATCTGCTCGATCGGTTGATCAAGATGGAAACGCCCGTCTTCATAAAGGACTTTTCCGGCGACCATCGTCAGTTTAACGTTGCTTTTAGATCCGGAGTAAATGATATTTTTGACGATGTTATTCAAGGGCTGCATGTTCGGTTGCCGAAGATCGATCATGATCAAGTCGGCGTATTTGCCGACGGCCAGAACATCGCTGTCGGTCAAACCCATGGCCCTAGCGCCCCCGACGGTGGCCATTTCAAGGATCTTGTAGGGGTTAGCCGCGGTGGCGTCGGAGAGTTTCGTCTTCTGCAAGGCGAAAGTCAGGGTCATTTCCTTGAACATGTCGAGGCAATTGTTGCTGGCGGGACCGTCGGTCCCGATCGCGAGGTTGATGCCCATGTCAATCATGGTTTGGATTGGGGCGATGCCGCTGCCGAGCTTGGTGTTCGATCCGGGGCAAGTCACCGCGTAGAGCCCGCGACGTTTGAACAAATCAAGGTCTTCTTGGGTCAAATGGACGCAGTGGAAACCGCCGCCGCCGTAATCGAAGAGGCCGAGACGCTCGAAATACATCGGGGGTGTGGTTCCGTGCCGTTCCAGGCATCCTTTCACTTCTAATTCAGTTTCGGAGATGTGGGTGAAGATGGGCGTCTTCAATTCATGGGCGGCTTTGGCGAGTTCCTTCAATATTTCTTCACTAGTGGTGTATTCGGCGTGAAAGCCCATCCGATAAGACACGAGCGGGTCCATGGCGTTGATCAAGCGGTAATGGTCTTTCATCAAGGCGACCGATTCCTTGAAATCGTTGACGGTCCCAAGACAAACGGTCCGAAAACCGACGTCGACCGAAGCCCGGGCGACTTGGTCGGGATGGTAATACATGTCGAAGTCGGCCGTGATGCCGCTTGTCAAATATTCGGCGAAAGCCACTTTGGCCAAGACATAGACGTCATGGGGGGTCAATTTGGCTTCCAAGGGGAAAACGGCCTGGTAGAGCCATTCCTTTAACGGAAGGTCGTCGGCAAAACTGCGCAGGAAGGTCATCGGGCTATGGGTGTGGGCGTTTTTGAAGCCGGGCATGATTACGTTCCCGCCGGCGTCGATGACGCGGTCGAACTGGTCTTGATGGGTTTGGCTTGGCCCGATGTAAGCAATACGCGCCCCTTCGACTACGATATCGCCTTCAAATAAGTCTTGTCCATTTATCATGGTCAAGATCCGCGCGTTCTTGATTAGTGTTTTCATAGCATTCCTCATGGATTATGTTATCATATCGCATTGCGAATGGTGTATTGATGCCATCCGCGATCGGGGCCGATCATCAAGGTCGCGCCATCGCGTATAATGGATATATGCTCAAAGATTTATTCAAAACACCCCTAGGACTCAAGTACCGGCTCATCATCGCCGTGAAGATGGTCATCGCCTTCGTGGTCGGGATCCTCGTCGCCGAGATGTTCCGTTTGGAATACGCCTACACGGCCGGGGTCATCGCCGTGATCGGGTTGGACTTGACCCGGCGGCGCGCCCTTCAAGCGGCCATCATCTGGCTGATTGACTCCCTCTTGGCCATCGGCATCTCGAGCCTGCTTTTCTTTTTGCTCGGCTATGAATTCTGGGTTTTGATCATCTTCGTGGCCGTGATCGTGCCGCTGAGTTTCGTCCTGCGCCTCAAAGACGGGATCGTCATCGCCTTGGTCTTGATTTCGCAGCTTTATGTCGAACAAGACTTGTCGTTCGCCTTCAACGCCCTTTACATCCTTTTGATTGGCATCGCGGTCGCCTTCTTGCTGAACCTTTACATCCCGCGAAGCGACAAGGCCATCACCGAATCGATTGCCACCATCGACCAGACGATTGACCGCTTGATTCAAGGTATTGCTAAAGGGGAGCCGGTCGACTTTACCCACGTGAAGCAGCTGATCAAAGGAGCGAAGGAAAAACTATTCGTTGACCTGGAGAACCACTACTACGTCCAAACGAACCAACGCGAGGACTACATCAAGATGCGGCGTGGCCAATTAATCGTGCTTGAGCGGATTGCCCCGATTCTCGAAGCGGTCGCCCCCATCCCCGAGAAAGCCATCATCACCGATTTCCTGAAGCGGTTCGCTGGACGGATCGGCGGCACCAATTATGCCGACGATCTTTGGAAGGAACTGCACCGGTTGCTCGATTACTTCAAGAACGCCCCCTTGCCCACCAGCCGCCACGAATTCGAGCATCGGGCCGAACTTTTCCATGTGCTGCTCCAACTCGACGAATTTCTCGACTTGAAGCTGAAATACCACGTCATTTACAACCAAGAACCCGCTTCACCGAACTCAGTTCAATGAGAAAAACCATGCAAAAAAGCCCTGATTTATTAAACCAGGGCTCTTTTTTATGATGCCTACTTCTTATTCTTCTTTGGTCTTCATCGTCTTGAAATAAATAAACGAGAGGCAGAAGGCGGCCAAAGCCAGTAAGGCGAAGATCGTCGCTGAACTGTGGTTGACTTCCGCATATTCGATTGGTAACGATAACTCATAGACCAAATCGTCCGATCCATCGACCAGCCAGTTGTCCGCCGCTAAAGTTGGATAGGCCTCAATCAAGACCAAGTAGCGCGCCCGGGCGTCGACAATCGTCTCTTGGGTACTGACGGCATATTCGTTTTGGACGTCATTCGACAAGGCGAGGTATTCGCTCTTCAACTGGGCCCAGGGAATCAAGGTCACGTTTTGGGCCGAACACCCAGATGATGTTTGATTCCGGAAAAAGGTCGCGTAGTTCAGCGCGGTTTCAGCGACGGTCAATGCTTCATTTTGAATGATGTCGACGAAGTCATAATTGACCCAGCCGTCGGCATTGGTGGTTCCCGTCAAGGTGATAGTCCGCGTTCCGGCGTTCATGAACACTTCGGCCACGGCGACGCGGCAAGTATCCCACCAGGTGCTTGATTTAAGGCTCACCGACGCCCACGGACCGAGGTCCGACCGAACATAGGCTTGGTTATCGGCCCCATCGCCATAACGGACATAGACGGAATAGATGCCGTCGGCCGCTGCCGAATAACTAAATGACAGGCTGTTAACGTTAGATAGATCGGCGCTGATTTGCTCAGGACCGCTTAAGGTCGTTTTCGTTCCCATGTCGCCAACATATCCCGCGTTGGAAAATTTTGTCGGATCGGCTCCCGTATGTTTTGAGCCACCATTCATAGTGGCATTCTCGGCTTCGACGCGGGTGACCGTGTGCGTTGATGTCGTCTCGTCCGACAAAGTCATGGAAACAAGGCCGATGCTATCGGAGTTATCTAATGGTTTGGTGATGGAAACCGTATTCAAACTGCCGGACACGAAACCGTTGCTAGTCAACACGTCGCTCGTAATAATTTTGGTTCCGACGACGCCATTGGCCGTCTCGTAGAGATCGACGTTGAAACCGGCGCTGGCATTGATCTTTAGTTGCACAGTTGCTAGGCCATCGGTGTTCGTGGCGGAATGGTAGGACAATTCCAACGATTTAGTGGTCGTTTCGGTATCCAGACTAAAATTAACCATCGATGCATAGCTGGAATTGCTATTGTACTGGAGCGGCTCGGTGTATATCACTGCGTCGTGGTCATGAATTGTTTTCGTGACTACTTTTAGTTTCGTGGCTTGACTTTCAGCGCCCAAGGCAGTGTAGGTTGAGCCGCTGACCGTGTTATCAAAGACGGTAACGCCATCAGGCAGTGACATTTTGTTGATGACACCCCATTTCAGCATAGCGATGATGAAGACGTTTTTGCCCTGATTAAGAGCAAGGCTGAGGTCATAGGTGCTAGCCGACCCACCATTGCTCGAAAACGTGTAGTCGGCGGATACCCCGTTCACGAATACTTTCACCGGGTATGAATCCCACGCTCCATATTCAATGCCGATGGTATATGTAGCGGTCGCAACAGCCTCAAGAATGACGCGTCCATACGACATGTTGGCGATATCGGCTGGAAATGTCCACCCATCCTCATAATAGTTGACCGTTATCCCATTGGGCCAGCCCCCATCATAACGGACGTTGTTGCATTGGAAGGTGTCCTTAGCGGTGTAATAGGATGTGGCTTGGGCTTCCCGTTCCCCTTCGATGAAGTTCCGGTAGCTGGCGGCTCCTAGGGTCGTCAGCCCGACAATGAACGTGGCAATCAGACAGAATAAACGCTGTGTTTTCATGATTATTTCCTCCTTGGTTTATTGGTGTCGATCAAAGTAGTAATCGAATGGCTTGGAATCTTTATAGGCACGCGGCGGCCCGCACAGTCGTAGGCGAGCGTTCGCGCAATCCCCTCGTTTTGGATCACGGTGACGATGGTACCGTTTGGATTCATGAAGGAAGCGGCATAGAGTTTTTCATGGTCAGACAATTCCCGCTCGAGCCGTCGGGCTCCGACGTCGACAAACCGCGAGAAATGCCCGATGTAATAATATGAGGGATTGACGATCAGGCGTTTTTTCTTGCGGTCGTACATCAAGGGCGCTTCGCAGTAGTTTCGGGCGTGGTTTGGACCCCCCATCTCGTTGAGGAGGAAATTCCAGTCAATCCACCCTTCGGTGAAGTTATTGAAGTCGTTGATCATGTGACGACCGTACATCTCCCCATGGCTCCAAAGTTCGTTCTTGTCAGCTTTTGAGACATCGGCGCCCCGATACTCGACGCAGCCTTCGGTGAAGAGCAGGTGCTTGTCTGGGTATAATTCGTGAACCTTGGTCAAATTCTCATGCTCATCGGACACATACCAGTGATAGGCGAGGCCCCACGATGCATTTTTGGCATCTTCAAGGCCGAAGGTGGCCAGGGCCCGGGTTACAATCTGATCGCGGTTATGGTCCCAAATCAGTATTTTGGTTTGATCCAATCCGGCCTTCTTCAAGGAAGGAATGAGGTGCTCCCCGATGAAACGGCCTTCTTCTTCCCCGGTGTAGCCGCATGACTCCCAGGTTTGAATCGCTTCCGGTTCGTTTTGGACCGTCAAATATTCAATCGGAATGTCGCGAGAACGCATTTCATGCAGGTATTTTGCGATGTAATCAGCCCATAATCCCTGGTAGCGCGGCAAAAGTTTTCCGCCCATCTTCATGTTATGGTTGCTCTTCATGTAGGCCGGTGGGCTCCAGGGCGAAGCCAAAAAAGACAAACCCTCGCTTTCGCGGAGCGCCCACTTGATCGTCGGGATGACGTATTGTTCCTCGCGGTCGAGGGAGAATGTCCTTAAATCGGGGTCCCCTTCTTGGACGTAGGTGTAGCTATCGAGCGAAAAGTCGCACGAATTGATGGCGAGGCGTCCGAGGCGGTACCGCAAGCCATGGCTCGAAAAGTACATCCTCATGATCCGGTGGCGGATCAAAGGCGGGGCTTGGTAAAAGGTATAGCAGGCCGCTTCGGTGAAAGCCGCCCCGAAGCCGAGCATCGTTTGATGGCGCCTGTCGGGGTCGATCCGAAGGGAAACGGCTTGTTCATCGGCCATGCGAAGCGGACGGACGTTTTTCCAAGGTTTACCGGCAAAAACCGTTTGTTTAATTCTGATCATAACTTCTCCTAGTCGTCATAGACGACCTTCAATAATCCTTCCCAAGTCCGGAAATAGTAATCCCGGCCGTCAGCTTGGACCGTGTCGGCGATATTGATTGCCATATCGCCGGTCAAATCGCTCGGGACCCCGTCGATGACGATCACGATGTCATAGTAGGTCCCAGGTTCGTTCAAGGCCGACAAGTCGCATTCGAAGAGGAACCGGGATGATGTTTCGGAAGTGTCGGGACACTCCGTCAGCACGACGGTTTCGGTCCCCGACCAATAGGTCAGGCGCATCGTAGCCACGGCTTCTTCGGCTTTGTGGCCGCTTACCTTAAGATAAGGAACGGTTTCGACCACAAGGAGGTCGGCTTCGGTTTGGGTGTAGGCCAGTTGATCTTTATTGAGTTTGGCGCTGCCGGCCCATTCTTGGAAATTGATGCGTTGGTCGAGATAAGTCAAGTTGTTCTTAATGACGTTTTCATAGGCGATGTCATAAAGGACACCGGACTCGATATTTTCAATATTGATGTCGTACCAGACTCCCGTCTTCTCGAGCAGGCGCGGGTCGAAAGCGAACTCCAATCCGTCGTCGGCTTGGTTAGCCGCTTGATGGCGTTCCCCGAAAGAATCCTTAATGACCAACCGGAATGATTCCGCCGGAGTCAAACCGGTGAGAACCCCTTCGAGGCGCATGAGTGGATTTCCAGATTCTAAGCCAAGGGTGACCGCGGTCACGGCGAAGAGGCGCTCGTCGGAAAGCAGCGGGTGCGATACGAACCGCATCAGTCCGTTTTTGCCGTCCATGACAAGATAATAATACGGTTTCCCTTCATCGTAATCGTCGTCGGTGTACGATTCGGTCAGGATGTAAATCGGATCGACTTTTCCAGTCGACGTCACATTGACCTGTTCGGCTTCAGCGTCGAAAGTCGGCTTGTGGCTCCGATAGACGGCTTTTCCGTAGGGATCGCAAAAACTGCTCCAAGAGGTAGTCACGTCCAAATTAAAGGCAATGACGGCCGTCGTTCCTTCGACTTCCAGCGTGGGACTAAACGATGGTAAGGTCAAAGGTAACATCCCGGATTTCTCGCCTGAAGCCATCCACAGGTAGTAATCGCCCGGATCGGCTTCAAGGCCGAAGGTATAGTCCCTTCCCGCATGATTGGTTATCTCTAAGGTTTTGGTGGGGTCGAACTTATCGGTCACCGTCATGAAAAATGATAGCGGGCTCACATCGGAAGCAACCGTGACGTCCATCTGGTAGCGGCCGCGGGCTTTTTGGGTAATATCGACATGTTCATAGGTCAAACTTTGGTTCGGTTCGGTATACAGGCGTCCCGGGACGGCCAGCAAGGTGACGAGGCTTTCCGGTTGCACGCGATAAGTGGCCACTTGGCCTTCAAAGACCACGTCGACGTCTTCGTAGGTGGTCGCGTCGTTATTGGCCAAGACGAACACGAAGGTCCCGTCGTGCCGTTTGAAGGCCACGCTTTTGATTTTGGCTTCATTGTCGCTATAGGCGTCGATGCGCTGCGGTTTCTTCCCCTCGATTGGATAGGCGAATTGGCTCAGGTGCGCAAACGAATAATACGAGGCGTTTTTCTTGATGAGTCCGTCTTGGAGGGTGATCATCCCGAAGCAATCGGGTTCATTGCCGAGCACCGGTTCCCCGGTTTCCGTCAAGACGGCGTTCCAATACACGGCCATCGAAGAACCATAACTCATCGGGCCGACGGTCACGTTGGCCGACGACCAGCTCAAATTGGTGGCGAAGTCGACTGAATGGCTGCTTTCGGTGATTTCGGTCAGATAATTTTCTAGTTTCGGATAGCGTTCCTGGTTAGCCGAGAGCACGTCATCGTAAAGGGTGGGCCACTCGGCGCCATAGCCGTGGAAGGCATACCCGGACACGCGTTTCAACAGGTCGGGATCTTCCTCGATCGAAGTGGCAAATTGCTCGAACAAGGTTAAGTCGGAACTCGAGCCGACGTTGTGGTCATAAGCCATGATTTTCGTTTTGAGCCGGGCGCTTTTGAGCAAAGCGGCGACCTCTTTGGCCACCCGGATGTACTGGGCGGTTCCCATCTGCATCGAAGGATAGGACACGTTGGCGATGGTCGGCTCGTTCAAGAGCGAGAGGTAATCGATGGTGATGCCGTGGTCGGCGTAGCCCTCGACGAAGGCGACGAGATAGGCGGCGTAGGCTTTTTCTTCGGGTGACAAAACGGTATCGCTATGACCCTTGAGATAGCCGCCGACCAGGTTTTCGTTGGTTTTCATCCAGGCTGGGGCGCTCCACGGCGCGGCCAGGAACTCAAGATCGGGATTGACCAAAAGGGCTTCTTGAAGGATTGGAATCAGGTATTCTTCATCACGAAGGGTCGAAAAATGAGCCAGGTCGTAATCGGTCGCTCCTTCGGGCATGTCGTCAAGGCTATAGAACTCGTCCGTGGGGGTGTAGTCGCTCGTCCCGATCGGGAACCGGACCAAATTGAACCGGGCCCCGCTTTCGCCGAATAAATCATTCAAAAGCTCCGTTTTGACGGATGGGTCGGCTTGATCGAGCAGATAGGCGCTCGCGTGGGTGAGGGCCACCCCGGTCCCTTGCAATACGTTTTTGACGACTTTGGCGTCGACGTTGACTTCCAAGTTGCCGGAGAATTCGTAAGGCCGCCACGCGATGTCGCTTTGCCGGGTCAGAAGCTGCGACTTGGTTCCGGTCGTCTCATAGACTTGGACATATGGGGACAATTTATTGATGTAGTAATCCAAAAGGAAATGAAGCCCAATCCCGCAGCCGGTGCAGGCGATGATAATTGCTAGAGGCAATACAATGCATTTGAGTTTACGGTTCATTCTTTGACGGCTCCCAGGCTGATGCCTTTGATGATGTATTTCTGCAAGGCGAAAAAGATGACGATCAAAGGAGCCGAGACGATGACCGAACCGGCCAGCATCTGGGGATACATCGACGGGTTGTTCTGCCCGGCGCTGATCAAAGCTCCAAGCGATCGGGCCAAAGTGAATACCTCGGAGGATTGGGTGGCTACGAGCGACCACATGAAGTTGTTGTAGTTCCACATGAAGGTGGTGATCCCCAAGACGACAAGCATCGGGCTCACGAGTGGAAGGGCAATTTTGAAGAAAATCTTGAAATGCCCGGCTCCGTCCATCATGGCCGCCTCTTCGATTTCCTTGTTGATGCCGATGAATTGCTGCTTCATCAAATAAACGTTATATATCGACATCACGAAGGGCAAAATCAGCACCATCAGGGTATCGTCGATGTAGAGCGTCCGGCTGATGATGAGATTCGGGATCGTCATCACGGCGCCGGGGACCATCATCGCCAAAATCATGATCTTGAAGATCAAATCACGGCCCTTGAAGGGCAAACGGGCAAAGGCGTAACCGGCCAGGGCGTTCAAAAACAAGTTCACGAAGGTATTGGTCAAACAAACGACCATTGTGTTCAGGAAAACATGACCTAAGTCAAGATAGGCAATCGCGTTGACGTAGTTCGTCAAGACGAAACTGATCCGGCCCTCGCCGTCGCGTGGCAAAAGCGAAAACGTTGTCGACAAGATCTGCGAAGGTTCTTTGAATGAAGATGAAAGAAGCCACACGTACGGGAAGATGAAAGAAAAGGCCAGCCCTACCAAGACGGCGTACATCACGACGCGGGCCAAGCGGATCTTGGGCCGGCGTCTTCGGTTTGGCGTTTGCATGATTGCCTTCATGTCTTAACCTTCTTCTTCGGACGGTCGCCGGTAAAGCGGTAACGGCCCAAAACGGTCACGATCAAGATCAAGGTGAAAAGGACATAGCTCATGGCTGAGGCCGTGCCCACCTCCTGATAGTCAAACATCATCTTGTAAGTCTCCAGCATGAAGGTCTTCGTCGATCCGTCGGGTCCCCCGCCGGTCATCAAATACATCTGGTCGAAGGCCTGCAAGGAGCCGATCACGCTGGTGATCACGAGAAACTCAATCGTCGGGGCGACGCCCGGCAAGGTGACGTGGAAGAATTTCTGGAGCGGGCCGCCCCCGTCTAGCTCGCAGGCCTCGTATAGGTCAGCCGGGATGTTTTTCATGGCTGACAGCATAATCAAGACGTTGTATCCAAGCCCTGACCAGACCGCGATTAGCGCCAAGGTCGGCAAAGCGGTGGCTGGATTCCAAAGGAGGCGGATGTTGGTGCCCCAGGCTCGGTTGATGGCACCCATGAGGCCGTAGGTCGGATCGATCAGGAACATCCAGATGGCCGATACTGCCACCCCGGCGGTAACCGAGGGGATAAAAAAGGCCGATTTGAAAAAGCGCTCGCCTTTGACTTTGCTGTTGAGCATGGCGGCGACGACTAGCGTCATCACGATGCTAAGGGGAACGCTTAAAAGCATGTAGAGGACGGTGACTCCCAAGGATTTCCAGAAATCGGGATAAAGGATCCGATTGGTGAACAGTTCGACGTAATTGCCGAACCCGACTAATTGGGGGGACGACCGCCAATTCCATTCGGTGAAGGAGATGCCAAACGACATCAAGATCGGGGCCAGCTGGAATATCAGGAAATACAAAAGCAGCGGTGCGATGAAAAGCCACCCGATCAAGGTTGTTTGAGGTTTGTTTTTCTTAAGCGATAGGCTCATGGGTGATTTAGACTACCTCATCCAAACAGCAGTTGCGTCGCCGCCGCGGCGGCGTTGTCGAGCGAGGTCTTGATGTCGCGAGGATTGACGTCGCTTAGAATCTTATCGGACAAAGCCGGGCCGAGGTATTCGTCGTTGACGCGAATCCAGTTAGTGACGACTGGGCGGGCTTCAGCCGTTTCTAGTTGCTCGATGATGATCTGCCGACGCGGGTCGTCGCTACTCAAATATTCGGTAACCGCCGGGAAATTGCCGGTGTAATCGGCCAGTTTGGATACGTTATCCTCTTCCAGCAGATATTCAATCAAAGTCCAGCATTCCTCTTTTAAGGAAGAATGATCGAAGACGACGAGATTCTCGCCCCCCATGTTCGAGGAGGAGGTGCCTTCCGTTTGGCTTGGAACAAGCGCCACCCCGTAATCGAGATTCGGGAAGTTAATGTCAAACCGATCGAGGTCCGAGGAGGATCCGAGCTTGAAGGCGACGAGGCCGTTTCCGAAAGCATCGCTCGTGGCCCGGTTGTTAATCGAGGTGGGGTCATTGCCGTAAAGGTTCTTGATCATCTCGGCAGCTTCTTGGCCGCGCTCGTCGTTGAAGGTGACCGCGGTCAACTGCTCGTTTAGGAGCGATCCGCCGCAATTGGCCAGGAATGATTGGAAATACCATCCGGCATAGCCGCCGTTACCAATGCCGTCAAAGAGCGATTTGCCATCCGGCAAGCCGTCTTTGACCGCCAGCCATTGATCCCAAGTCGTCGGTACCGTTTCGACTAGGTCCTTGTTATAGAAAAGAACCGTCGTCGTCATGTTCAAGGGAATGCCATAAGTGTGATTTTGGAAAACGTTCGTCTGAAAGACCGATTCATAAAATTGATCGGCGGCGATCGCGGTGGAGCCCGCCAACAGTTCATCGATGGCATACAGGGTCCCGTCGCTCGCGTAGTCGGCGATAAGCGGTTGGTCCAAGTAGGCCAAGTCAGGCTGCGACCGGCCGGTCAAAGCGCTCGTCAGGGCGGTATTGTAGCTATCCTTGACGACCAGGTTCAATTTGACCTTGATTCCGGTTTCCTCGGTGAAACCGGCAATCATCGCCCGAAATTCGTTTTGGTTCGTTTGGGTCGAGGGTTGGTAAGCCCAAAAGGAAATGACGTCGGAATCGTTACCGCCGCTTTGACATCCGGTGAGCGCCCACAATCCGACCAAAGATAGAAACAAACCCGTTCGCCTGCGCACCATATCAATTCCTCCGTGACCAAATATACGTTTCAGCGTTTAACCGTCGTCGCCCCGGGTTGCAACACAGGGGCGTAAAAATTAGTTTTGGAGCCGATTTCCGCGTCTTTGATATTTTTTAAAAGGATTTTGGCCAATTCGATCCCGATTTCGTAAACCGGTTGGTGAATCGTCGTCAGTTGCGGATGGACCAAAAGTTCGGTTCCGAGCCCGTCGTAACCGATTACGCCTAAGCGATTGGGCACGTCGATGTTCATTTTCTGAGCCGCCTGCATGACGCCGACCGCCATGTCGTCGCTCGAACATATGAGACAATCGATTTCCGGGCATTCCTTCAACAAGGCTTTGGCGGCCCGATAGCCAGAATCGGTGTTGTTTTCGGTGAAAACGACATGTCGATCATTGATGGCGCGGCCATGGCTCGCCATGGCGTTTCGGTACCCATCGTAACGGTCTTTGGTGAATTTCTTGTCTTGGGCAATTCCTAAAAAGGCGATTTGGCGATAGCCGCATTCGATTGCGTGTTCGGTGGCCAACTTCATGCCAAGGACGTTGTCGACGTCAACGCAAGCGACCGCGTCGTCATGGCCGAACAACACTAAAGGCTTGTGCTTGGCCAGCTGGTGGAGCCGTTCTTCGTCTTGAAGCGACAACCCCATGACGATTAGCCCGTCAACGTTTTGATGCTGGTACCAATTTTTGGAAATGAGGATCGAATATCCGTTTTCGCCTAAATAGCTGCCGAGACCGGCAGTGACTTGCATCACGAATTGGTTAGTGGGGCTAAGATCTTCGGGAACATAGACGTGAATGATGTTGGTCCGTTGGTAGACCAAAGCCTTGGCGACGTTGTTCGGGATGTATTCGTACTGTTTGATGGCCGCCAGGATCTTCTCGCGGGTATCCTTATGAAGCAGGTGCGGGTAATTGATCGCACGCGAAATCGTGATCATCGAATAACCAGTGATTTGCGACAAGGCCTTCAAAGTCATTCCCATGGATATAAAATTTCTCCAGAACCATTATATTTTAATAATGTTAGCGTTGTCAATGCTCGTTTATGGTCAAATTTTGTTTATTGGGCGATTTAGTAAAAGAAGTGATCAATGGGCAATCGGCTCAATAAAAAAATCGAGCCGTTTGGCTCGATTCCTTAATATTTGTGTCGAGACTAATATCATCATTCAACATACGGGGAGCGCTCGGACAAAAAAGGGACCAAGCGCGTCGGCTTATCGACATGAGAACATCCGCAAACCGGATCTGTTATGGCTCCAAATCAAACAATGTGGATGATCAGGGGATGTATCGATGGATGCTATTGATCGTTAAGCGAGTTTTCGACGCAGGAAGATGGCTTTGACCAGGATACTGCCCACGAAGGCAGCCGCTCCGGCGATGCCGATGGTCATGCCGGTGCTCTTGGCTTCTTCGGCGTCGAACAAGAGGGTGGGAGCCGCTTTGTAGCTTGCGGCGACGGACGTCCATTCGCTTTCATCGTAGGCTTCAAATTCGGCATTGCCCGTGAAGGCTTCAATGACGTTTATGGCCGTGTAGGTCGTCTCATTGGCCACTTCGGTGGTGCCGATTTCGGCGATGGCGTGGACTTTGAAGGCCACTTCAAGCGTGGTCCCTTCCAGGTGATAATAGAATTCTTCGAATTCGACCGTGACCGTGGATCCAGGATATTCATCCTCGAGGGCGTCTTCTACTTGGGCTTCGAGCGTCTCGATCTGCGTCTCGACGAGCGGGAGGCCATATTGGCCGTATGCCCAAATGGCGCCGCCTCCTAACATCACGAAGAAGGCAACAAGACCGACTAAGGACATGACGATTCTTAACAGGATTCTCATAAATATTCCCTTTCTCGGCCCAATGAGCGCATGGTTCATCAAGCCATCCTTTTTAGGGACTCCTTATATTAAATGTTAGGGTATTCTCATAAGAAAACGCAATCATGACGATAAGGTTTTTGTATTTTATGCACCGACGTCGAGGAAAGCTTGTCTTTAAATTGGTATTCAAAATGACACTTTGGTTTCTTGTTTTTCTGACTTTAGATGACTCGAACGTCAATGATTAGTGACCTTGTTTGCATATCGTCGAATCACACGGGCCTCGATGAAAGATGACTCCTTTTTCAAAAAACCGCTTGATGTATACCGCTATTCGACGAACCCATTAATGTTTGAGCATTGTTTTTGCTCTTTTTCTTTTGGAAGCATAGGATGGTCTTGTCAAACAGAAAGGGCGCAAATTATGAAAGTCAGAAAACTATTTATTGTCGGCTTGTTCAGCGCGATGGGCTTGCTCGCCTCGTGCGCTTCCAATATTGCCTCAAATTCTTCGAGCACCACTAGCATCGGCAGCACGACGAGCGTTTCTTCGGAACTTCGCGTGTTTACCCTGGCGGAATTAGCCGAATACAACGGGGACAACGGATCGACGGCTTACGTGGCCGTGAATGGCATCGTTTACGATGTCACCGACGTTTCCGAATGGGAAAACGGCTGGCATAAAGGCATGCATCTGGCCGGAACCGACGCCACGGCGGTGTTTGCCGAGAGCCCCCACTCAAACGCTTTTCTTCAAAGCTTAACGATAGTCGGCACCTTAGCCAGCTAAAATTGTCGCGGCTTGTCAAAAACTAAAAAAAACCAGCTCCTCCGGCCGCTTCGACGAATTAACCTTAAAATCAGTAGCAACGGGGAAACTACACCAACTACAGAAAAACATCGGAAATCAGCCGCGTGTTGGCGAATATCCGCTAGTATCAGCGTTTAAAGATGTCTTTTTGCTTGGTGCGTTATTAGGTCAAAAGCTTCAGAACTTGTCAAAGCAAACCATTTTCCTTGATGGAAAGAGAAATGATAAGCGCGGGTCACCGCGGCCGACAAACGATGCCAGTGTTAAGTCTTCAACGCTCAGTTCGGCGTCATACTCGTCACATGGTTCGATGATTATCTTTGTTTGGCGCACCGTCAAGCGCATCGTCACATTGTTCGAAAGCACAAAACGATCGGTTATCTTGAGGCGAATGGAAATTGAGACCCCATCTGCAAATGACATCATTTCCAGGAAACGAACCGCGTTGATGATGCGAATCATGTTTGAGGGTTCCTCGCCATCGGGATGAGGTAAATATACATCCTTCGTATCAAGGTTTTTGTGGGCGGGCTTTTCGTTTCCGTGTATGAGTATCTCATCGATGTCATGATCTTTACGGGCGAGGTAGCCGACGATTTGTCCCTCTTTTTTTATCAATTCAAACACATAGCCATCTTGCCAGAGTGAATTCATGTATCGGGTGTAGTATTCCTCATCGCGAATGACGTAGCCTTCATAATCGCTGATGCATTCGAGGTACATGCTTGATAAAAGCGCCGCGTCGCTCGTTTCCTCGAGACCGCACTCAAATGAATTCTCATACAAGCCAAGGTTTTTGGCATAGGTATATGGCACAAAGCCGTAATCGCGATAAAAGTCGGGATTGGCCGGATATAGCGAAACGATCGCATAGCCTTCATCAATCAAGGCGGTGAAGGTCTTGGCCATCACCTCGCGCATCAAACCACGGCGTCTATAATCAACTTGGGTCGCGGCGGCGACGATGAACGGCAAATCGACGGTTCTTTGATTGAAGACCATTCTTTTCATGATGATATGAAGCGCCGAACGAATGGCCTGGTCGCGTTCGGCGCTGAAAGCGCGGTCGGGCCGATAGTAATGCAAAAAGAAGAAATCGACATAGTCGGACGAATCGTCGAACGAGGTAAGGTACAGATCATGGAGTTGCATCGTCCTTTGATTGAAGAGGCAACAATATTTTCTTTCTTTCTCAATCGGATTCAAGGAAAGCTTGGCTTTCCGCAACTGCGGCAGGCCGAGGTCTTCCTGCCGCGTCAAGACGCGACATCCGCGATAATGGGCGTTGGTGGCAAGTTGCACCAACGTCGCCCCGCTGCCGACATAGTCGAAATCGTTCTTCTCAAACAAGATGACCGCGTGATTGAAGAGACTGATGGTCCCGATGCTCAAACCGACGACGAGATCATCCACCAGCAACAAATCACAAAATAGATTGATCTTATTGCGGTTTTCCAACGCATAATAGATGGCTTCGAAGTCGTCGGCGGCCCCGCCCTCTTGCTTGTATCGATCGAGAAAGGCTTTGACTGCATCAAAAAGACGATTATCGTAGGGAATAAATGAGTAATTATATTTCTTCTTAAACTGAGCCACGAGATTCCGTTTGCGCGAAAACTTGCCGCCCTTCATTTCGGCAAGCTCGATCGGGTCATAGATATATTCGGAGAAGTAATCGTCGTAAAGGTACAAAGCCCGGTCTAAACGAGCGTGATCGATCATCGCTATGGAAAGGCCGCCGACGATGGCATCCGGATAATTATTTTTAATGAACACTAGGCCATTTTGGAATTCTTCGGGCGTGCGGCAAATTGGTGGAAAATAAATCCAGCGATGGTCTTTTTCGAGGCTCCGGACGATTGCCAAACCTTTAGACAGCCACGATATTTCGATTTGATTATGATAATTCCAGACGAACATGTTTTCATAGACCAGTTCGCTGGATGAGTAGTGTTCGCCATAGAAAGAGTCTTTTAATATCCGATTGATTTTTGTTTGGTCAGACAAACGCAAGGTTTGGAATGCACTCATAATGTACTTATTATATCAATTCAATTACAGGCAATATCACCATAAAGATGACCAAGGTTTAAAGAATCTACCACGAATGCAAGCCATGATTGGGTTGTGAAATAGTCGATCGGTTTTTTTACATGGTGATTATCTATAATTGGTTTTTAGGATTTTAACTTAATCGGTCAACCGGCATTTTCACTATGGCGAAACTACAAAATTTAGTTATGTGTTTGTTCTTCAAAACAACCATTAAACAAATAACTCGGTGACAAACCCTTTGGCATATTTAAGACTAAGTTCTTGAGAATCATAAAGCCGGTCAGTCGCCCCGATGGCGATCGATTGGTTCTCTAGGCAGAAAGTATTGGTCAAATCCAGTTCGAATACGAGGTTATCGCCAAGAACGATTTCGGCATGTAATTGCCGAATGTAGACGTTAGATAAAAACTTCGCGTATAAGAAGGGTTCTTCTTCCGATTCGAGATTAGCTGTCGTCGCCAGCGCGAAGACGTCAGTCAGATCTTTAGTTCCAATTTTTAAGTATGGGAAATTTCGGGTGACGTTGTAGCGGCACAAAGCAGTAGCCTTAATCATTTCGACGTTTTGCGAGGTAATGATATAGGCCGTTTGATGATTTTCGAGATTCCGAGGGACGATTTCTAGAAATTCATAACCGCTGAGGCGACTTAACGATAGCGTGTTTTCATATGTCTCTTCATCGGAAATTTCGCCATTGTCGGTTGACATGATTTGGTAGGTCATTTCGATTTTAACCTGAAGGTCGGCCACGATGTAAGCACTGTTCAGCGTTTCGATTTTTAGCCCGATATTTCCATCATAATGCACGTCTTGATATGTGACTCGATGGTTGCTGTCGATCTCATACGTCAGAAACTCATCAAGATTTTGTTCGACGATGTCGATGGACAAGATGTCGCTTGGTTTTTCAAGTCGAAAATCACTTGATGAAACTCCAAAGACGATACCACCGATAGCGACTAAGGTAAAAGCCACGCTGATGAGAATTCGGTTGCGTACGAACCGCGCGCGAGCCTTAAAAATATCTTTCTTGCCTCTTAAATATCGGGATTTGAATTTATTGATGACAAAAACCGTGAAGAACAAAATGAGAGCGACAATTGCAAGAACCGAAAAAGCCATGAGTAATCCGATGGCCGCGCCCAATAAGGCGATGAGATAGAACTGAAGGCGACCGGTGTATGCTTGAGAGCGGTTGGTCTCGATGTCGCCATAGGAACCGCTTTTTTCATATGTTACATCGACGTATTGGTCAGATGAAAAACCGCCGACGCTGAAGATTACGAGCCCAATTAAAAAGGCTGTTATTGTTTGGATAATCATTAATATCAAATCCACAACACCGAGAAAATTATGAAACCAATAATATGGAATTGTGATTAAAAAGTCTCGGTAGTAAAAGCACGAAATGACATAAAGGATGAGACTTAGCGACACTAGATATGGGAGTAGCTTGACCAATTTATCCCCAGCATGGCTGATGGCATTGATGGCATCTTCGCCGATCACATGAACAAAGACGATAAATATAAGGATCAAGACCGGGAATATGAACATTGGATTCATATTGATGGCGTTTGCTGGCAGCTCAGGCAAAAAGGCCGACACAATCGGCAAATATGAAATTAATCCGAGAATGCCGAAGAAGAAAGATGCAAACAATAATAGTGCCACAAACATGACGATACAATTATAAACATGGCTTATAAGATAAAGTCAATATTCAATTAGTTTTGCTTTTCTATCGAGGCTACTTTTAGCTGAAAAACGATAATACTTTACGTCATTTAAGTCTTGGTAAAATATTGTCCGCGGTGTCTTCAGTTCTTTTCACGTTGAATAAAAAAAAGACCATGATGGTCTTTATTTTCTATAATGGAACTAAACGTATATTTTGATACAAATGAATACAATATCGTTAAAGTGTGCATACCCTTCTAGTTTCGTTAAAAAGTGCATACCCCTTTATTTTTTTCTAGCGAACGCAGCCGGGTGGGCGCAAAGCGCAGTTCCACCCGTCTCATTCGCGATTTATCGATTGATTCGGAAAGCGGGGAGGACGCCGAGGCCCGTGAGACTGATGTCGCCGAGGTTAATGTAACCATCGTAGTCGAAATATCGCGCGTAGTTGGCGTAGTCGTAGTTCGGCGAACGGAGCCACCAATGCGAGTTCCCTGAAGAAACATACACGCCAAGCGCCTTGGCATAATCGGTCGCTTGCCTGATTCTGGATGTCGCCGTGGAAAGACCATAAGCCGCGTTGGTTGCTTCAACATAACTTAATAAAAATATTTTATCGCTTGTGTTTTCGCAAGCATATATGGTGCTTTCATACCCGGTCGAGGCCACACTATTATCGACTATCGTTGTATCGATTGACGCTTGTTCCGTGGCAGAGAAGGCCTGATTGTAGAAATCACTATTCAGCCAACTTCTTACGTTGCTCTCCTTATAGTTATTCGCATAGACCGTTACACCGCCTATAGTTCTGTTTACGTTAGAAAGGTAGTATTCTTGGCTGGCGAGAATCTTATCCGCTGATAATAAGCCAGTAGATTCATCAACCGACAAGACATCCCACAATACTGGTTCGTATCTAAACCAATATCGTGTAAGAAAGAGATAACCGTTTTCATCTTGGTATGAATTCTCCGTAGATGATGCAGTTGTGGTGTATAAAGGTCGATAGGAAGTAAAGTAAACCCCGCGATACTTATCGGAACCATTTGTTACATCTTTATACCACATGAATGCTTCGGCGTTGGAACCCGAAATATAATATTGATAGGGTGTCCATGTTTGACTATCGGCAGGACTCGGAAGTGTTCCTCCGGCGGTGTTTAACGTTGTTATGAGTGCAGTATCCGAAACTTTGGTTTGTGGATATGAGCCTAAATAGTAATTATCCCCAGCATTTATTGGTCTTTCATATGGAAGGCAACTTCGGAAAGCGGGGAGGACTCCGATG
>JBAZHG010000010.1:0-29113 GCA_041652475.1 Bacilli bacterium | reverse complement strand
GCTTATGACGATCTGAACCAAGGCACGTTCTTGCAGAAAAAAATATCCTATTAAGAATAATTCTTAATAACTGACCGTCTTTTCGAAGGCCGCTTCAAGCGCAGACTAATTGATCATGAGCGATTCTGGCGTGCAATGATCGTTTCGTACTCTTTGTCGATGACCCCGACGAGCGACAATAAAATGTTGGCCAGTTCTTCCGGCGATTGTTTCATATCCGATTTGATCCAGTCGATGGTAATCGAATAAATGATGCCTTTGGTGACCGAAAGGAGCAAGGCATCCATGGCCGCCCGCTTGTAGACGAGGCTCCAGAATTTGTCGACCATGTGATGAATCTGAGCCATGACCATGTATGAAAGATTGGCTTCGATGATGCCGTTAAGGAAAGATTGGTTGCTTTTCAAGCACCGGAAATACAGCGCCAATTGGTTCCCAATCCCAATTTCGCGGACTAGTTCGAGGGCGATGTTCCCGCCGAAGAGGTCATTGGAAAGATGCTCTTCCAAGATATCGGCCAGGTTGCCGTAATTGCGATAAAAGGCCATCCGCGACAGCCCGGCGGCCGCGGTCAGTTCGCTGACGGTGATGTCGCTGGCGTTTTTTCGGCGCATCAAGGCCACCAAGGCGGCGAAAAGCCGTTCCTTGGCGTTCTTTTGCTTGGGATTAATGGACATCGTCTCGCCTCCTTGATAGCGAATGTGAACACAGTCTATCTAATAGTAATAGAAGAGATTTAATAATGATTACCCTTAATTTTACTAGGTTACATATTAGTTACAAGTGTCACAATCGATATTGACTTAACCTTCGATGGCGATAAAATGAAATCAATGTTTCCCATCACAAGGAGATAAGCACCATGGAAAAGCTTAGTCCCAAGGCTCAAAAATCCGAGCCGATGAAGATGACCTTTAAGATTTGGCTCATCGTCATTCTTTTGAACTTGATTGCCAAAATCGGCTGGTCGATCGAAAACACCTGGTTCACCGCGTTCGTCTATGCCGAGATCGCCTATGACGTCAACATCACCTCCTGGATGGTGGCCGTGTCGGCCGTCGCCTCGACGGTGACCACTCTCATATTCGGGACCTTGTCCGACCGCTGGGGCAAGCGCAAACCCTTGATCGTCTGGGGTTTCATATCCTGGGGCCTCGTCACCTTCGTGTTCGCGTTCGGAAGCCAGCTCTCGAACCTCGTCATCGCCGGGATCTTCTGCGTCATCATGGACGGGATCATGTCCGGGATCGGCTCGATCGGGTCCGACGCCGGATACATGGCCTGGACCACCGACATATCCAATAAGAACAACCGCGCCACCCTGGGCGCCTGGCTCGGGGTCATGCCGCTACTTTCGGCCATGGTTGTGGCCGTGATCGCCGGAGTGGTCGTCGACAAGCTCGGCTATTTCGCCTTGTTCGCGATCGTCGGGGGCATCGTCACCTTATTTGGAATCTTATCCATCTTTCTCGTCAAAGAAAGCCCGACCCTCGCGCCCCAGAAACGGGGATCCTTTTGGAAGCAATTGGTCGAAGTGTTCGACTTCAAGTCGCTCATCAAGAACAAAGCCCTCTTCATGGTTCTGATTGCCTACGCCTATTATTTCGTCGTCTTCGACGCCTGGATGCCGTATGCGACCGTCTACATGGTCAACAACCTCGGCTTTACGGCCACGGAGGCGAGCCTGGTCCAAGGCGTCGGCATCCTCATCTCGGTCCTAGTCACCTTCCCGTTCACGAAGCTGATTAAAAAAGATAAAAGCATCGTCGTCTTGATCATCGTTACGGTGATGTCGGTCGTTGGATGCATCCTCACCGGCATGGCCGAGAACGTCAGCGAAGTCTGGTTCATGATACTCAGTTCCGTGATCCTATTAGGGGGTTACGTCGGCATGGAGCAAACCTGCGTTGCTTGGATGAAGAACCTCTTCCCCGAAGAAGCCCGGGGTCAATACGAAGGCATACGGATGTTATTCTATGTCGCCCTGCCGATGGTGTTCGGTTCAATGCTCGCCAATGTGTTGATCACCAATTTCGGCGCCCAGATGGGCGGCGGCGTCATCATCAACAGCACGGTCTATTACATACTGGCCGGGATGAACGTCCTGATCATCGTCCCGTCGTTATTAGCCGACAAATTCGTGAAAAAGAACAACAAGCAAGAATCTAAATAGAATCACTAGATACAAAGGAAGACAATCATGAAAATCATCCAGACCATCAGCGGAAAACCGACCCTGAAGACGAAGAATTTCACCTGGATTCCATATGAGAAAGACGGGAAATGGGGTTTGGGAAGCTTTGAAATCGACGGCGTCAAGATCGGTTCGACTTCTGATTGTTTTGTCACCGAAGAAACGATCGGCCAGAAATTCTCATGCCAAATGGTTAAGGAGATTGAGAATACCGATGAAGTCGGGCATCTCCGCTTCCAAGGTTATGACGGCAAAGCCCGCATGACCGTGGACGCCATCATGCGCGAAGGCATACCGGCAGTGGCTTTTGAGATTGCCATCGATCCGGAACTCCCCATCAACCATCGGATCTACGCCAAGGTGCCATTTGACACCGAATCAATCGAATTCGTCAAGTTCCCCTTTGAAGAAACCATCAAGTCAGATGCCCATTATCTACGGCAAAAGACCTCTTATTCATGCACCCCGGCAGTAATCGCCTGTCAAAAGAGCGGTGATAAAAACGGTTATATAACCTTGGGTTATCCCCTTAACGCTGAGCTCGACAAAGGCGAACTCGAGTTTGATCCACGCGACAAAGAAACGCCTCTTCGGATATATAACACGGATGATTGGATCGTACGTTCGGTCGACATGCAATTGACCTGGAAGTTCCAAGTCCTGCGCGAGCTCGACTTCGATCAGGAGCTGCTCAAAGGCGTGCGGAGATTCAAGTTCGTGATATCGGCGGGTACGAGCCAATACGAAGCCGTCAAAGGATACATCGACAGCTGCGGTTATGATAAGCAGGCTGATCTCCGATATTGCGCCGATGACGTTTGCGACGACATATTCGACGCCTTCAAACGAGCTAAGAACTATGTCAAAGGCAAGGGCTATCAATCATTGCTCCGCTCCGATAACGGCAAGATGGACAACATGATCGCCCGCGGCGGTTATGGCAAATTGATTATCGCCGGTGCGAACGCCGCGATTGCCTTGGAACTATACCGATATTACGTCAACCATCCCGATCAGGTTTGGGCCAAAGAACGCGCCCACGAAATGGCTGATTTCCTTTGTGCCTACCAATTACCAAATGGATTGATATTACCATATGATTCGGACACCGGGGCCGTCGACAAAACTAATCCGGCCAGGACTGTCGCCGATTATATCGGCGGTTACCCGATCATGATGATGGCCCACTCTTCGGGAGCCCGGGCGATGCTGGAACTTTATCAAATCGCCAAAGCCAACGGCGAAGACATTGAACGCTGGCGCGACGCCGGGATGAAGGGCGTCTATTGCACCGCAGCGATGATCACTCCAGAAGGAGTATTAGGTCGCAACTACAATTTTAAGGGCGAATACGACCAAGTGTGCCCGGCCGTCAGCGACTCCTTGATGGCGCTTGAATACCTTTATCAGATGAACGGAGACAAGCAACTTGACGAAGCCCGTGAACGGTTGGAAAAGTATGTTTGGAACCGATTCATGGTTCATAACGATTGGATGAACGACAGTTTCGACAGCGGCAACTGGGATGCCAACGACCGCGCCATCAACAACAACGACAGCATGAACATGGCCACGTTCATATCCTATTGCGCTCTGGTCCATTCACGGACCAAAGACAACCGCTATATCGACATGGCCAAACACGTGATGGCCTACCAGTGGCTGATTTCGGTGCCAATTCAGATGGAAGGTTTCAAGCATTTCACCCGGGGTTTGCAAAAGGAACAAGATTTCTATACTAACTTTGACATTCCCTTCAAAGCACAAGACATTGCCACTGGTTATCCATACCTTGCTAAGGAATCAGGAGATCCTTTCTTCATGGAATGGTATGGCATTATGCTTCAAACTGAAATGAGCCTTCAGGAAAAGGACAATCCCTTTAGGATGATTCACCTTGGGCTTGAATGCGATCCGTATAAAAAGCAACCAATTGATGTATTGGGTGAAGGCAAACAACTATTCATGGTGGCTTCTGACATCTTCGTCAACTCGGTGCGCGACCCCAAGTCATACCAATATGTAGGCGGCGACGGCTGGGGACGCGGCCGCGATTATTATCTGCCGTTTAATCCCGCGGACATAAAAGGATTACCGTACATCATGAGCAGCACCTCGATGGTCCGGGAAATGGCCTATGACAAGCAATATGACCGGATGCGGTATGCCATTTATGATCGGGAATTCGACCAAGCCGAGGTTGAAATCAAATGGAATACCGACAGATGCATCGATAAAGCCATCGTGTTCATCGGCGACAAGCGATTCAATGCCGAAGAATTATTCGACAAGAAGACCGACACCCTCAAACTTCATGTCGATGGAGACGGCAGTCCTAGCAAATTGATATTTATCAATTTTGATAAAAGATAACTGAAATAGAAAATTTTTCGTACTTAGAATGGATTTTTGTTCATGCAATATTGTTTCACGGACAACCCGCGCGGAGACAAAAGTACTACTTTTTATTAAATAAAAAAAGCGCTAAATAAGTTACAAGAGCGATTACCGGGGCCAAGCGATGTCATGAACATGTATTTCCGAGATATTAAGAATCAATCAGATATCGAAATGTACCTTAGTCAACTGTTCGGAAAGATCCCACAATCGCCGAGCGTCCTTTAGGCTATAAGAAGCTTTGCTTGATTTGACCACTTTTGGAGGACGAGGTTTCTTTTTGGTGCCGCCCGGACCGTAATAGGAACCACTTGCCGCGTTTGGATCTACGCAAGCGCGTATTTCGGGGAGCGCTCCTTGATAGGCGGTTTTTGATAATGTGAATAGCATGGTGAAGAAGGGGGCGAGTATTCCCTTCTTATTCATGTGTCTTCCTAAATTGGTGGCGGCCACTCCGGGATGAGCCGCCAGGACTTTGATGTCAAGGTGTTTTGATTGAATCCGCCGATTCAGTTCGTAAGTGAATAATAGATTCGACAGTTTGCTGCGTCCGTATGATCTTAGTTTTCCGTAGCGGCCATGTTCGAATAGATAATTGTTGAAATCCATTCTCCCCAATCTGTGAGCATGGCTGCTGACATTGACTATACGAGAACCGGGTGTGTTTCTAAGAGGATCGAACAATTGCGCGGTCAAGGCAAAATGGCCGAGATGGTTGATTCCGTTTTGGAGTTCAAAGCCGTCTTCGGTAAGTCCATATGGCACGGTCATGATCCCGGCATTATTCAAAAGCACGTCCAGCGATCGATATTTTTGCCTAAACTGAGTCACAAAGGATTTTATTGAAGCCAAACTGGCCAAATCCAACTCCATGACGTCGACGACCCCGTTGGTTGTTTCGTTTAGGATGGCGGTTTTGGCCTCGGCGGCCCGCTGGGCCGAACGGCAAGCCAAGATGACGGTGGCGTTGTACCTAGCGAAAACCTTGGCCGCTTCAAACCCTAGTCCAGAGTTACCCCCTGTCACGATGATGACCTTATTGCTCAAATCGCCAATATTTTCGACGTTCCAATCCATAACCGTGGCTCCTTAAGACACCGTCCTGTTTTGATATTAACACATTAAAGATAGACTTAGTCCGGCCTTCGTTGGTTATGAAAACTTTCTTGGTATCGTTAGAAAAACCTTTTTCGTCAACGCCGTTTTTGGGAAAGCTGACAAGAAGGTGATGTCAAACCGCTTGGCGTTATCTATTTAATTAAGCCGAAGGGCTTATTGCTTGGCATCAGTTCACTTCGGAGATTACAAAATCGACGATCTCATTGTCGTCGGTGCCCTGCGTATCATCGTTGTTCATGAAGTTGAACGTGGCTTTGATCTTTTTGCCTTGAAGCACAAGCGGCAGCCAATAGCGATCGTCTTTCCACATCTTTTCATAGGGGATGTCGCCGAGGGGAAACCAAGATGGCCGCATTTCTTCGGTTTCGAGGACAGACCCGCTCCATTTGACGGCCACGTATACATGCATCCTCAGGAGGTAACTGTCGCCAAAATCGATGATTCCCGCTTTGTAACAATCAATGACGGCGAGGCCGGATTCTTCCCGGGCTTCCCTGATCGCGGCAGCGAGCAGCGTCTCGTTTTCAAGCGGCTTGCCGCCAAAGCCGTTGTATTTTCCTTTTCCGAATCCGCGCTTCTTGTATCCAAGGAGAATTTTGCCATCATCGATGAAAATCATGTTTGTGACATCGGCGATTTTTGGTTTGGCGGTTTTCATATGCTTAATCATATAACGCCAAAAACAATTGTGTATAAAAGGCCGTGGTTTTGTTAAGATATGTATCGTGGCCGTTTTAGTTAAGCAATTGTCATCAATCACGCTTCAAAAAAGCGAGTACCTTGTTTATCGCGAGAACTTTTACCCTGAAATGCTAATCGTAAACCGCGGGAAGGGATATATCGGCATCGACGGGGAAAACCATAAAGTCGTCGCCCCGTCAGCCATTTTCATCAACAGCAACCAGCGCTACGACCTGTTTGCCCGGATGCCGATGGAAATCTGTTCCATCATGTTCCATTCCGACGAATTGGAGCCGTTCTCCTTTTCCTTAATAGATATACAAAATGAAAAACGGACGATTCTTCTCAAGGGCGACGAGGACGATGTCGCCGCTTGCCTGGATACGATCATGGCCGAACATGCGAAGGCGCGCCGCGAGGAAGCCCAGGGATATTCGAACGAAACAATCGTGTCCCGCGTCAAGGGATACTTGAAAGACAATTATAAAGAGAAGATCGATTTGAGAACGCTCGCCGGGACCTTCGGGTATTCTTATGATCGCTTTCGGCATATCTTCAAGGAATCAACCGGAACCACCTTGAACAAGTACTTGCTCGACTATCGCTTTGAAGAATCGAAGAAGCTGTTGATCGAATCGGATTTCTACGTCAAGCAGATCGCGCAAGTGACCGGTTTCAACAGCCCGGTTTACTTCAATAATTTCTTCAAAGGGCGTTATGGCATCACCCCGCATTGCTATCGCGACATCTTGAGAAGCAATGAAGAGCAAAACACGATCCCCTTATTGCCGCATGGCGATTTTTGCCCCGAAAATTAATCATTTTGGCTAAACAGCTAAATACGAACAAATAAACTAGTCATAAATAGGAATAATTAGGCATTAAAACCGAAAACAATCGTGGCAAACGATGTTATCGGATTATGTAAATGGCTAAATTACGACAATATTACATGTCGGTCTTTTTATGATAATCGATTCAAGTTAGGATAGTTACGGCTACTGAAAGCGCTTTTACGACAACGATGACAAAACACAACAAAATATTGATGACTTTACTCACAATCGCCTTCCTCGGCACGGCGTGCCACAGCAGCGAGTCGCTGTCGCTTTTATCGTCCTCATATTCCAGTTCTTATATTCCAAGCGCGAACAATCCGTACACGAATCCCGTCCATCCCCTCGTCGACGGCGTCAAGACGGAAACATATCTGGCCGATCCCTTCGTCGTGCGCGACGATGACGGCACCTACTACATGTATACGACCCAATCCGATGTTTTCACCGGCGGGGCATCCCGCCAGTTTGTGCGCGGTCCCGTGTTTGAGAGTGTCGACCTCGTCAACTGGGAATACAAGGCTAACGTGTTTGCGTCATATACTCCCGACTGGGGGACGACCGGTGCCGGCGTGTGGGCACCGACCGTTCTCAAAGTCGGCGATTTATGGAACTATTATTATTCATTTTCGACCGGCGGCGATGCCAATCCCGGCATCGGCGTGGCGACATCGTCTACTCCTTACGGTCCTTGGGACCATCACGGGAAACTGTTCAACAGCCTGGAAATCGGCGTTACCAATTCAATCGATCCCTTCGTATTTTACGATGAAGGCCTCCTATACATGGCTTGGGGAAGTTTCGGCGGGCTCATCACCATGGTCGAACTTGAAGCCGACGGCCTCGCCCTGAAAGGCGGGCTGGCGACCCAATTCGATGAAAAAGTCGCCATTGCCGGCTATGAATTGAACGAAGCGAAAAACTACGAAGCGACCTTCATCTTGAGACACGGCGGCTATTACTATTTGTTTTTATCGACCGGCACGTGCTGTTCCGGCGTCCAATCGTCATACCACGTCGTGGTCGCCAGGAGCGAATCGCTCAAAGGCCCCTACCTTGACAGCCAAGGTCGCGGGATGTTCGGCCCCTCGCGAGGCGATTACGTCGTCGTTCCCACAAGTAGCGGCGTCATGGGCGTCGGCCACATGAGCTTGATTGAAGACGATGCCGGCGAGTTGTGGATGGTATACCACGGATACGACACCAAGGGCGACCATTCCAGCTGGCGCGTCATATATCTCGACCGGATCGTTTTCGATGAAACGACCGGGATGCCCAAAGTACCAGGCAACAAAGCCAGCAATCACGTGGAAATGCCGGGACCGTACATCGATACCTTGGAAGGTTAAATGAAGAAATACCTGTTATTGTTCACTTTGATCGGATTCCTCAGCGGCTGCGTTTCCACCGATTCGGTTTCGGTTACCAGCGAACCAAGCGTCGTCGCGAGCAATCCCATAAGTTCAGAACCAGGCTATCGATCCGTTCCCTACACCAATCCCGCCCACATCATCCAACTTGATGGAAGCGAACGTTTCGTCACCATCGCCGACCCCGACATCCTCGTCGGCGAAGACGGGTATTTTTATTTGTATCCGACCAACCTTGAATGCGAAATGGGCAGCCTCGGGGTCATGTTCGACCTCGGTCCCATTTTCAAAAGCGACGATTTGCAAACCTGGCGCTGGGCCGGATCGGTTTTCCTTGGCCATGCCGATGCCGTCAATTGGAATTCTCAGGCAATGTCGACAGGCGGCGTCTGGGCTCCGTCGATCATTAAAATCGGCGACCGCTACAACTATTACTATTCATTGTCGGGCTGGGGCGACCCCAACCCGGGAATCGGCGTTGCGAGCGCCCCGACCCCGGTCGGCCCATGGACCCATTACGGAAAACTCGTCGATCAGGAAATGACCGGGATCCGCAACGGAATCGATCCCCACGTGATGATTGAAGACGACAAAGTCTATTTGTTTTGGGGCAGTTTCTTTGGAATCGGCGCGGTGCAGCTGACCGATGACGGCCTCGAAACTTTCTATCCGCCCGAGATGATCAAAGACCATGTCGTCTACATCATTCCGAACAACAACGGCACCAAGATGAACATCAACGTCAATTACGAAGGATCGTTCATCATGAAAAAAGGCGATTACTTCTATTACATGGGATCGCAGGGAAGCTGCTGCTCGGGCCAGGACTCGACCTATCGGGTCAAAGTCGGCCGCTCGGAAAACATACTCGGACCGTATGTCAACGTCGATGGCGACGAGCTCACGACCGGCGGTTACGGCGATATCGTCGTCGCCCCGAACGATGAAGTGAAGGGTACCGGCGGATCGGTCGTCATCCAGGACTACGCCGGCGACGATTGGCTCATATACCATGGCTTTTATCGCGACGGGCTCGACCCGAATCAACGCGTTTTGTTCAAAGACCGGCTCCTTTGGGATGAAGAGACCGGATTCCCGTATGTCGAAGGACGAGTCGCCTCATTAACCGAGCAAGAAGGACCAATCACGGTCGTTCATGAAAATAACGAATAAGGAGCAGTTATGAAACGAAAAGGATTACTCATTCTAGGAGCGTTGCTATTGGCCGCCTGCGGGTCGACGGGCGATAGCTCAAGCAGTCTCCCTTCATCGGAAATCGATGACGGGGATTTGGTGTTTGACACCAACGGAAACATCGTCTTCAACGACGTCGAACTCGAAATGTGGTCGGTGACCACCGGCGTCGACGCCAATACCCAAGACGAGATCATCGCCGAGTTCAACGAAATGTACGACGGGCTCATCAACGTCAACACGATGCACATATCGCGCTACGACATGGAAACGTTGTTGAACGCGACCATGGAATTCGACAAGGAAAACGCCCCCGACCTCATTTTCTCGCACAGCCATCGCGCCAACGAATACGATGATCGCGGCTGGCTCATGCCGATCGACCAAGTCGCGGCCAAAGCCGAAATCGTCATCGACGAATCGGATTATGTCCCGTCGCTCCTTTCGGCCGTCAAATTCAAAGACCACTATTACGGATTGCCCCAAGACGTGCATTCGACCTTCGTGCAAGTGCGCTTGGACATCTTGGAAGAAAACGATCTGCCGATCCCCACGAATTATCAAGAACTCGTCAACGTCAGCGAGCAAGCGATTGAACTGGCGGCGGCGGGAAACCTATGGATACGCGGCGAAAACTCCGAAGGCAAAGGATGGAACGAATGGCGCAAAGCCAATCGCAATGAAACCTATTATCCGTTCCCGATCGCCTTTGGCGACATGTGGGTCCATGAATTCTTAGGATACACGGCCGCGATTCAAAACGGTGCCGCCATCATCGACGACGAAGGATATCCGGCTTGGAATTCGGAAGAAGCCGCGGCCGGTTTGCAGATCCTGCGCGATTGGATCAATCCGACGAGCACCTCGGTCAACCAATACCAGCTTTCGCAGTCGCTTGGCTCGGCTTATGACGTCGGCGATGCCCCGTTCATGTCGGGCAACTCCATCTTCAAATTGAACGGACCCTGGAACTATCCGACCGAACTGTCGATGTGGGAACGGGAACTGCGGAACGACGGCGGGGACTCCAATATCCTCAACATGCCGTTATCGCGGCTCTTCGCGCTCGATCCCGATGCTGAATACGCCGATTATGTAAAAGGCGAAGGCCATGCCTTCATGCTGACGACAGCTTCCGGCAGTCGGACCCGGCAAGTGGCTTCGTCCATATTCGCCGACTGGATGGTCAACAACGCCGGGATCGAATGGGCGCGGCGCGGCCATTTGCCGGCGCTTAAATCGGTTGAAAATTCATCCGCTTACCAAGATGATCCCGACTTTGAGAAATACATCGTCAATTACGGATCCAGCAGCGACTATGTCGTCGTGCAGCCGACCCCTTACTTCACTTACGTGGACAACCACTTCAAAGGAGTCCTGCAACAGACGATGGCCGAATCCTTCTTCAGCACCCCGATCACAACGATTCTTAACGACGAATACGAAGACTGCATCGACTACATCGATTTATATCTAGGATAAGACTCTATGACGCTGGAGCGGTACGCACTTAACGTCGAACGGCAGAAGAACAAGCGCCAAAAGCTTGTTCTTTTGGGCGTTTTCCTGCTTCCGTATGCCATCGCCTTCATCATGTTCTTCGTCTATCCGTTGATTAACGGCATCTACATTTCTTTCTTCAAGTTCGACGGACAATCGCTCTTTCCGACCAAATTCGTCGGATTCGACAACTACGTGACCCTGTTCACGAATCGCGTCATGCTCAAACATTTCTGGGGATCGTTCGGGAATACGATCCTGTTCTCGCTCGTCGTCGTCCCCTTGACGATCTTGATACCGCTCGGCTTGGCCTTGCTCATCAATATCAAGCCGCCCCTATACAAAACCTTCAGGAGCGCGTTATACATACCGACGATTTTCCCCTTGACGGCGACAGGGCTCATATTGCTAAGGATGTTCGACCGCCAAAGCGGTTTCATCAACGCCTTTTTCGCGCTTGATGTCGATTGGTTCGGACAGGTCAACCTCGCGTGGTTGATGGTCTTGATCTTTTGCGTTTGGGGCGGTATCGGCGGCAATTTGATCATCTTCTCGGCCGGACTTCAAAACGTTGACAAGACGCTCTACGAAGCCGCGAAAGTCGACGGCTGTTCGCCGCTTCGCCGCTTCTTCCAAGTGACGCTTCCCGGCATCAAGCCGCAGTTGATCCTGTGTATTTTCACGACCATGGTCGGTTACATGAACCTATATGGGCAAAACCTCATCTTGACCAGCAACACCCCCGACCAAAACGCCGTCAAAACGGCGGTTTTCATCATCCAAGAACAATTGCTTGGAAGCTCGAAACTGTTTGGACTGGCCGCCGCGATGGGTATCATGCTCGGCATTTACGTCATGATTATCACCTCGATTCAGCTTATTCTTTCCCGCGACAAGAAAGGAGGTCATCGATATGAAAATGCGTATGTGGCTTACGAACAATCTCGCCAAGATCGTTAGTTTCATATTGCTGGCGGCCTTCTCAATCATCGCCATGTCCCCGATCATCTGGGGTGTCTTCGGATCGTTCCGGACCTGGCGCGACTTGACGAACAACTCGGCGTCGTTCTTCCCGACTTCCTGGAGCGCCTTCACGTTTGACGGATATTTGGAATTGTTCTCCCGTTCGGTCTTCAATCCGAGCCATGCCAATGAGTATTTCCCAATTTGGCGCTGGGCCCTGAACTCGCTATTCGTAGCCGTGGCCTCGACCGGCTTGTATTTGATAATTGCCTCGTTGGCGGCTTACGCCTTCGTGTTTTTGGATTTCAAATGGAGCAACCGCATCTTCATGGTCCTGATCGCCACGATGACGATACCGGGAGTTATCTCGACGACGCCCCAACTCATCAACATGAATAACCTCGGCGTCTACAAATCATTATGGGGTTTGATTATTCCCGGATTGGGCGGCGTTTTCGGCCTGTTCTTGATCCGGCAGTTTTTCCTTGGCATACCCAAAGACTTGGTCGAGAACGCCCGCATGGACGGAGCCAGCGATTTTTCGATTTTCAGGAAAGTCGTCGTCCCGCTCGGGAAAAGCGCGTTGTTCGTTCAAGGCCTGTTCGGCTTCTTGGGCGCGTGGAACGACGTCGCCTGGGCGCAATTGATCGTGGGAAGCGCCTCCCGAGACACGTGGACGTTATCCTATGGGCTCAAAGTCATGAGTGACAATGCCGAAGCGATGGAATCGATGACGCTGGCCCTGGCCGGCGCCGTCATCGGCATCGTCCCCATTTTCATCGTCTATCTGATTGCCCAGTCTTACATTATCGAAGGTGTCGCTTTTACCGGAATGAAGAGGTAGCTATGAGGGAAGACAAGAAACGACTAAAAGAGCAATACTCCGAATCGCATGGGCAGATCATTGATGAATCGATCGATTCGTTCGTCTATTTGAAAAACGTCAAGAAGGTATATCCAAACGGCGCCATCGGCGTCCGTGAATTCACCCTTGGCATCGACCGTTATGATTTCATCGCCCTGGTCGGGCCCTCCGGCTGCGGCAAATCGACGACTTTGCGCATGATCGCGGGTCTCGAAGAAATCACCGACGGATACTTGTACATCGATAAGAAACTGACGAACTATGTCCCAAGCAAAGACCGCGACATCGCCATGGTGTTTCAAAGCTACGCCCTATATCCCCATATCAATGTCTATGAAAACATCGCCTTCGGGTTGAAGCTCCGCAAAATCGGCAAAGACGAAATCGAACGCCGCGTGTTTGAAGTGGCCCGCATCTTAAATCTCGGCCATTATCTCGACCGGAAACCGAAGGAATTGTCGGGCGGGCAGATGCAGCGCGTGGCCCTCGGCCGCGCCATCGTCAGGGAAGCCCGCATTTTCCTGATGGACGAGCCCTTGTCGAATCTCGACGCCAAGCTCCGCGTCAGCATGCGCGGCGAACTGGTGCGGATCCACAATGACGCGAAGGCGACCACGATCTACGTGACCCACGACCAAATCGAAGCCATGACCATGGCCAACAAAATCGTCGTCATGAACAAAGGCTATATCCAGCAAGTCGGACATCCCCGGCAAGTATACGAATCCCCGAACAACCTGTTCGTCGCCACGTTCATCGGAACCCCGAGCATGAATTTGTTCGAGGCGATCTATGAAGACGGGGACATCAAACTGATCGGACGGATGCTTTCGTTCGAATCATGGAAGAAGCAGACCGACGGGTTTTATAAGCGCGAAATCGCCTCGATTGAAAAAGCCAAACAAGATCCGCTTGGCGAGGGCGACGATTTGATTTCCCGCCACAGCGCTTCGCAAGAACAGTTCGTCGCCGACGAGGCCAAGCCAAACGGCAAATCGAAGAAAGGCCATGACAAACGTCAAGTGTCCGAGCAAGAAGTGCTCGCCCAATTGGCGGAACTGGAGAAAAAGCTGCAAGTCGGATTGTCGTCCAAGCATCCAATCATCGTCGGCATCCGAAGCGAACACGTCTTGCTGAGCCAAGACGCGAACAAGGGAGCCTTGATCCCGTTTGAGGCGACCGTCGACTTCGTGGAGTTGCTCGGAAGCACCCAAATCGTCCACGCCCGGATCGGGACTAGCGAAATCGCGATATCGGCCGATGCCGGACTGGAATTCAAGCTCGGCGACAAGATACCGCTGTTCATGCGGCTTGATCACATCCATCTGTATGATCCGGTCACCGGAAAACGCATCAACTAGGTATAAACGCATCAGCGTAAATATATGAGGAGGAAGAGCATGAATAAAGTATTGAAAACCATGACCATAACGATGACGTCATTGTTAATCATGGCGGCAGCCGTCGGATGCGGGAGTTCCGATTCGGAAACCCCGCCGTCGTCGGCCAGTTCGATTTATGAAGGAGATTATTCAGTCTCGATCGTCGCCGTCGGCGCGACGACGATAAATTCCGGACGGACGGTCACCTTGAGGACCACGGTCACCGGCACCACGCAAAAAGACGTCACTTGGTCTTCGCTAAATAGCGAAGTGGCGACCGTGTCCGATCGCGGCCTCGTCACCGGCGTTGTCGGCGGCACCGCCACCATCAAAGCGACGTTGGACATCGATCCAAACTGCTTTGACACCATCGATATCACCGTCCTGGCCGCCATCGCTCCCGAAACGTTGTCGATCGACGGGCAAGCCGCCGACGGCATCGGATGGGTCGGCGAAACCGAAACCTTGACGGTGGCCGTCACTCCAGAAGATGCCTCGAATGCCGTCATATGGGCGTCTGATAATGAAGAAGTGGCCACGGTAGCCGACGGCGTCGTCACTTTCGTTGATAGCGGCACCGTCACCATCACGGCCACGAGCCAACACTCCGAATTATCCGATTCGGTCGTCTATGAAGTGCGCAAAGGCGTCTTCCTGTCCAACATGCCGGGAACGACCAACGCCTGGGACACGACCCATCAATCCGATTCGGTCGATTCCTATGTCGAACTGCCGCAGTCGACGACGTTCAATCCCGACATCCTGTACTTTGCCAATTTCATCGGGCAACGCTACTACATCGAAGCGACCTTCGAAATCATCGGCCTTAACGCGACCAATGCCTGGGATTGGAACGGCTTTGGCGTCGGAAGCGCTCGCAACGACAACGACGCGCGCGGTTTCCGCTTCGCCCCGCATCCAGCCCAAAACAACTCCGCCAACAAAACATTGGTGGCCGACTTCCCGGTCAGCTGGGGCGCCATCACGACCAGATCGCAAATCTGGCGCGAATACATCCTCAACGACATCGACGTGCTCGAGCCGATCAAAATCTCGATGCTGCGCGACAACAATAACTACTATTACTTCATCAACGACAATTTCCTTTATTATGACGAGACGACGAAATTCGACGCCATCGACACTTATCCGGTCATATTCAGCGTCGACATCCCCGTTAAGGCGACCGATTATGAACTGATCACCGACGAGACGGAACTAAACACCAAACTCGCCTCGGACAGCCTGACCAGGAACTTCTTTCCGGCCCATGACGACATCGCCGAATACATCGATGACGAAAACTTTGATTTCAAAAACCAGTCGTATTCACTGAAGGATTCGAAAATCAACTACATCGGCGACAAGGCCAAACTGGTCGGCCAGTGGGAAGTCGAATTCGATCTGGCAATCGACGCCTTGAACAATGCCGACGGCCACGCCGGCATCGGCATCAACATGCGCCGCTACGACTCGGCCGACATCTCCGAAACGATCACGATCGGGAGCGGTCTTCTGGCCGCAAACTTCGGCAAGACGATTGCCCGTTTCCAAAAATGGGATTGGGTCAGCCAGTATCGCCTCTCGTCGAATGACTGGGCGGAATCGTCACTCGACATCGTCGGTGACGAAATTCACGTGAAGATGTCAAGAACGATTAACCCGGAAACGAACGAAGCGTCCTTCAAAGTGTTCGTCAACGGAGTTGAGCAAACGTTCGCGACCAACTACAAGAACAACGCCAAGGGCGCTTATTCGACCTATACCGGCGCCTACTTGATGAGCGTCATCAGCGAATACGCCTCTGGAACCGTCAGCAACTTCACGTTCCAGACGAATCTATAAGAAAGGTTTTTCTCGCATTCATGCGAAAAATATAAAGGAGGAAAATGCATGAAAAACAAAGTTTATGCTTTGGGTCTCGCCGCATTGCTAGCCTTGACCGGTTGCGCTAGCAGTCTCGCCGGTTCATCCAGTCTTGAACCATCTTTATCCAGCGAAGATCCCTCAAGCTCGCTTCCGACATCGGTGGCCCCCACCGATGAGGAACTCGTCATCGCGGCCAAAGCCGCCCTGGACGTTCCCGCGGAAGCCTCGTCCGACTTCACCCTTCCGACCAGCGACGGCTCCGTGGCCATCTCTTATGAGGTCGACCACGACGCGATCGCGCTCGGTGAGGTAGCCGGCGGCCTTCAATCTTTTGACGTCACCAAGGATTACCAAGACGTGTCCGGTTCCATCGAGGCCACGTTCTCGAAAGGCGACGCCAGCCAATCCGAATCCTACACGGTCGTCGTCCCCTCGTTGGCCCTGCCGACCATCGACATCACGACCGATCCATCCTCGCTCTGGATCGACGAAACGCTGACGCTTGAGGTTTCATTCAGCGACAGCATCGTCCACCCGGTTTCCTTTGCGAGTTCGGACGTAAGTATCGCCACTGTCAGTACCGAAGGCCTCGTCACCGCCATCAGCGCCGGTTCGGCCACCATCACCGCGTCATTCACCGGACATTCGTCAGTGTCCGACACGGTCGAGATGACGATACTGCAGAAATTCATGGAAGACGCTCCGGATACGGTTAAATACCCGGCCACCGACAAATTCGATTTCAGCAAGATGAAATCCGATGGTTATATCCGCACCAACGAAGAATACCACCTGTACGCCGAAGCCCAATTCAAGGGCATCAAGAGCCAAAAATGGTATGCCGAAGCCCACATTCAGATTATGCAAGGATACTGGGTCTGGGATACCGTTTCCATTGGCAGCCGCGTGGAAGAACCGGTCAATGGCATTAACTTCCGCGGTTACTGCGTTTCCACTCACGAAGGCAAGAAATCGATCGTCGTCAACAACCCGAACACCTGGGGCGAAACGACTGACCGCGGCCAAGTGTGGAACCAGAACGGCATGTCCGATCTAGATCCCGCCGACATCAAGCTGGGAACCCTGCGCGACGGCGGAGCCCACTACTATTTCGTCAATGACCAACTGCGTTGGGTCGAAAAGAATTTCCGGGACTTTGACGGAATCGACACCATCCCGACGGTCATGACCGATCAAAACGATTTGAAAGTCTGGGATTTCTATGCCACCGCAGACAGCACGCTCATCGATGCCAAACTGGCCGAAGCGAACGCTGAAAACGCCTTGTTCGGCTCCTTCGTCGACAACACCGTCGTCAGCGCCGACAGCAAGACGGTCGAATTCATCGGCAATACCGATACCGGCAACTGGACAAACGTCAAAGATCGTCGCGCTTCAAGCAAGGGCGACGCCTTCACGATGCCGGCACTTGCCGACTCCACAGTCAGTTTTGATTGGAAAATCACCGCTTACGGCGGCGATTCCGATGCGTTCCGGTTTGGTTTCACCATGCGCCGGTATGCTGGTGCTGTCAAAGAAAGCCGGTCTGTCGTGTTCAAACCCTACGAAGTCGGAATGGCGGCTTGGGGATGGGACGGCGGCTCTAGCTTCAATTTCAACGGCGCCCCCGATTTCTCGCTCGGCGAGAACCTGGCCGTCAACGAAGTCTTGAAAGTGTCGGTCACCCGCGTCTTGTCAGAAGAAGGCGCGAATGCCGACGGCCTGTACAACACCTACCATGTGGTGATCAAGGACGCTTCCGATGCCCTGGTCGCCGAATACGATGCCGGATGGCATGATTGCTACTCAGGCGCCTTGCTCGTGGAATTCAACTGCATCTACGGGAACGCCCTGGTCGAAAACATCACGCTGTCATAATCGCCAATCTTTTAGTTCTTAAGTAATTATCAGGCTCGGCCCGGGAACCGTTTTGGCTCCCGGGCTGCAGCCGGAAAGAGTTTGTTATGCCAATCATCTTCGATGCGACGAGAAAATTGTTCCATTTGACCAACGACAAGATGAGTTACGTGTTTTTCATTAATGAAAAAGACGTGCTCCAGCATTTATACTTTGGCCGCAAAATCGAAGACATTGACATTTTGAGCGCGACCAACCTCGGGTGGGATTGGTCAAAAACGTACATTGACAAAGACACGCAGACCGAAAAGGCCACCGTCGGCAATTATTATCGCGACCACTCGATGTTCGAGATACCGAGCCACGGCCTTGCCGACAAGCGCGGGGCCATGATCATCATCGCCCATCAAGACGGCACCACGAATACGTTTTTGACCTATCTCTCCCACCGCATATATGCCGGGAAACCAAACCTTAAGGAGTTGCCGCACACGTTTTTGAATAGCGATGAGGAAGCGGATTCCCTCGAAATCATCCTCAAGGATTTTGCCGGCGAGATTTACGTAAAGCACACGTTTACGATTTTCAAGCATTTGAACATCATCGCCAGGAACACGACCATCGTCAACAAAGAAGAAGGCGAAATCATCGTCAAGCGCGCCTATTCGCTCAGCCTTGATCTGCCGAAGAGCGAATATGACCTGTATCACTTCCACGGCGATTGGAACAGCGAACGGCAAATCGCCAAGGAAAGGCTCGACGACGCCCTGCGGCGCATTTCTTCGAACATGGGCCGTTCTTCGCACGAAGAAAACCCCTTCGTCATCCTGGCCGACCATTCGGCTGATGAACAGCAAGGCGAAGCCATCGGCGTCAGCTTCGTGTATTCGGGCAATTTTTCGATCGACGTCAATGTCGACAAATGGAAATCCACCCGCGTCATGATCGGCATCAACGACGAAGACTTTGCCTTTCATCTATCCAAAAACCAGGAATTCGTCACCCCGGAAGCCATCCTTGCCTATAGCGACGAGGGAATCGGGGGATTGTCACGGACCATCCACGACCTGATTCGCGAAAACCTGATCCCGAAGCGTTATGCCAAAGCCAAACGTCCGGTTTTGCTCAACTCGTGGGAAGGGTGTTATCTCAATTACAACACGCGATTGATCCTCGGCTATATCGACATGTGCAAACAAATCAAAGTGGATTTGTTCGTGCTTGACGACGGATGGTTCGGGAAACGCGACGTCGAAGACCGCTCCCTGGGGGATTGGGTCGTCAACAAAAAGAAGATCAATCTTGAGAAGATCATTGAAAAATGCCAGCAGAATGGGATGAAATTCGGTCTTTGGTTCGAACCGGAAATGGTCAATCCCGACAGCGACTTTTATCGGTCCCATCCAGAATTCGCCCTCGGGCTGACGAATACCGACCGCAGTTTGTCGCGGCACCAATTGGCTCTCGACATGGTCAACAAAAACGTGATCGATCACGTGTTCAAGCAAATGTGCAAGATATTGGACAAATACCAAATCGACTATGTCAAATGGGACCATAACCGCAATATATTCGATATCTATTCGCCGATGCTGAATGGCAAAAGGCACGGGGAAACCTATCATCGTATGATGCTTGGATCTTATAAACTGATGGACAAGATCGTCAACAAATATCCAAACATCCTGTTCGAATCGTGCGCATCGGGCGGAGGCCGCTACGACCTTGGCATGCTCTATTACATGCCCCAGACTTGGACGAGCGACGAAACGAACCCCATCCAACGCTTGTTCATCCAGCATTCGACTTCGATGCTTTACCCGTTGAGCACCATGGGGGCCCACATCGCCAAATGGAAAGTCGCCAGTTACAAGACGAAAGCGGAGATCGCTTTGTTCGGGACCTATGGTTTCGAAATCGATCCACGGAAACTCTCGGCCGATGAAATACGTGAAGTCAACAAGGTCACCGACATCTATGACAAATACCACAACAAAGTCATTCAAAACGGGGATTTGTACCGCCTGCGTTCGCCATATGAGGGGAACGCCATGTCAATGATATCGATCAGCAAAGACAAATCGCAAGCGTTGTTCCTTTACGTCAACATCTTGAAGGAGAACAACCGCTACCGCTTTGTCAAATTGCGCGGCCTCGACGCCAAACGACGCTACCATAATACGCTCGACGGCAACGACCATCTGGGTGAATACTATGCCCGGGTCGGCCTCAATCTCTCCGGTTGGCGCAGCGAGTCGGAATCCAATCTCGTGATTCTGGAGGCCATCGATGAAAGCTAAGCCATGGGTATTGTGTTTCATCTTACTGACATCCTGCGCCTCGTCATCAACTTCGGCATCATCATCAATGAATCCATCAACCAGCACCAGCAATAGCGAACCATTGAAAATCCTGAACGTCAATCTATATGAAGGATACGCTTCATATCCGATTCGGGCTTTTTTCGGCAATGAGCCGATTGCCGATCCGGATTTGTATTATGAAATAGAGGACGAATCGATTTGCGAGATTTCGAACAACATGGCGATACCGCTTCAGATCGGAACCAGCCAAGTAATCGCTTCGACGGACGATGGCCGCGAGACGACGTTCATCGTTCGCGTCAAAAGCCATACCGAGCTTCGTTTCCATGCCGACGTCTTGTCACGCGAAGAGGAGTTCAACCTTACGGTGAATCCCGATCCTTCGCCAACGCTATTCATCGGAGATTCTTTTTTCGATCCGCGCGTTTTCTGGCGGTCTTTTTATGATGATTTTGAAGGTTTGAACTGTTTTAGCGCGGGCATATCCGGCAGCAAAGCCGATGATTGGATTCATTTCAGGAAGCGGCTTATCGACAACATCTCGCCGAAACAGATCGTGATGCACATCGGCACCAATGACGTCAACGACAGCGAAAAACCAACCTTCAAACCACTCGATTATTATAAGCAGATAACGCGGTTCCTCGATCTGGTCCTAAGCGAATCGCCAGACGTTAAAATATACTTTTTCGGCATCGAGAATCGCAGCGGTTCAAGCGGTTATGAAAGCAAAAACCTATACGTTGAAGCGGTGACCAAGATGATCGAGGAAGAATTCGCGCCCGCTTATTCTAACCAGTTTGTGTATATGGATTCGCCGGCGGTATTCAACGCAGATCAGCAACGATACCTGTCAAGCGACGGGATTCATCCAAGCCCTGAAGGATACGCCTACTATGTTTCATTCTTGAAAGGATTGTTGGAGTTTTGACATGATCGACATCAAAGATTTAAGAATCAGGGATCCCTTCGTGCTCAAAGAAGCCGGCACGTATTATCTATATTCGAACGGAGTCAAAAAAGATGGCCGACTGACGATTGTCAGTTACCCATCGATTGACATGAAAACCTTTGATGATCCCGTCGACATACTTGGCAATCACGAATATGGGCGGTACACGGATTTTTGGGCCCCGGAAGTAATCAAATATCATGATCGGTTTTATCTCGTGATGACCATGTCCGATCAAAGCGGCCATCGAGGCAGTTATATCTTCGTGGGAGACGGACCGCTCGGACCCTTTCACCGTCATGGCGACGGCCTGATTACTCCGAAAGATATGATGTGCCTTGACGGCCATATCTTCGTGGATAACGATCAACCGTACTTGCTATTCTGCCATGAATGGCTCGAATGCGTCGACGGTGGAATTATGATTGCCAAACTCAGCGGCGATCTCACGAAAATCGTCGGCGAGGTCACGACGTTATTCGTAGCGAGCTCCGCCCCTTGGACGGTTCCCTTAGTAGGCAATAGCTATGTTACCGACGGACCGTTCATTTACAAGAAGGATAAAGTGTACCACATGCTTTGGTCATCATTTTCCCGCCATGGATACGCGCTTGGGTACGCATACAGCGATAAACTGCTCGGCCCATGGAAACATCAAAATGAACCAATCTATGACAATGACGGAGGTCATGGAATGGTATTTACCCATGAACAAGGTCAAAAAATCATCATCCATAGTCCAAACATCAGAGACGAACGGGCGCTGCTTCTCGACATGGTCGCCATCGGGTTATAACAAACCATAAATGAATTAGGTTATTATTTGATACAAAATAATAAAACGCGGTTTCGATTAGGTCCTATTTTTCTTCTTCTTCTAGATGCATGTGTGAATCCTAAATAATGTCGGCCGGTTTGTAATAGTGAATCAGTGAATTAACATTATAGTCACTGTAGTTTTTGGTTCTAAAACGTACGATTTCGGCAAAGATACCAGCCGGTATTTTTTTTGACAGCGCAATCCTTCCTATATCGTTCGAGGAAAAATGATTTTCAAAGTTAACATCTGCTCCAACAAGAAATTCGATAACTTGATCGTCGATAAAATTTTCGTTTTGAATTGAATTCTCATGCTTCATTAATTCAACCTTGCTAAAATCATCCTCTTTGATATGGAGGCACTCATGTATGAAGGACAACCATAAATTTTCAACACATTTGAATAAATCACTTACGAAAATGAATATTTTACCATCCTTGTCTTTTAGGGCCACGGACTTGACTCTAGAGTTGGGAATGCTTGGGCGGAAATAGAAATTAATGCCGCAGGTTTCACAAAAATCGCGCATATTGAAAATAGTGCTTTTGATCGAAGTCGCGCCGCATAGAGAAGAGAGGGATGAAAAGGCATCCACAAAAGTATTTCTGTTAAACGAAAGAAGACCGGATGGCTGCAAATTCACAAACTCTTTATAAGTGGCGACAAGCCAAATCAAAGCAGAATTTTCATCTTGATTTTTAGCTTGACTATATTGATATGAAAGGAAAGAGGAGGCATCGATTTTGTTTTCAAGAACATTTTTGTGACCAAAGATTTCTTTGGCTTTTTCGAATAATGAGAATGAATCATTCTTGATTTCCGGATATAGTTTTTTCATCTTGAAAAAATCGATGTGCTTTTCTAAATCGACAACATCGTTGTCTTTTTCGAACATGGTCTTCTGCAGTTGGTATTTAGCGTCATACGACAGCAAGAATTCTGCCGATACCTCGGGTATTAGGGCGTTCATCCCCAATGCTACGCTATCAGACAACTTGCATTCATCATTAAGCAACCGATATATGCTTCTGGCAGATACTTTGCTATTATGCGCAAGATCATAAAGGGTCTTTCCATTTTCTTCCAAATAGCCATTTATGATTTGTCCGGTGCTCAATAATCTATTAATCATAAAAATCTCCTTTAGTGATAATCAACGATATCGATTACAACGATCGACTTAACGTTTTTCGGAGCCGTTTCCGGCGGATTTGGTCGAATAATCATTCTCCACGATTTCCCCAAATCCAACCCCCAACACCCAGCATACAATCCTTTTAATTTATGGCGTCTGGTAGGTGGTACGTTTGGGACCTCCTCCAATGAGTCCGCTCCACACATCACCGATAGACAGAATCTGATGTTCTTGGCTAGTTTACCGAAATGTTTTGCACGATCACTATCAGTACTGATGAATTTTTCCATTTTTGATGATAGTTCGATGTGCATATAGTAATACTAATAAAAATGACAAATAATGTCAAATAATATTGCATTTGATTTTTTCCTCATTATGTGTTTTAATTACATTATGGAATTTACCCCATTGATTAAAACAAAAGCCCAGGCCGAAATGAAAGCTGTTCAAAAGAGCCTTCCTCTTTTCACCGGCCGGGTCAGACCATATATTGAAGTCATTCATGAATTGGATAATAGAATAGAACAAAAATACTTTGCATTGCTGAATAATACTTTCCATTTTATCCAAATTCATAGAGATTTCGGCGAAACGCTTATTGACCATATTGCCAAAACTAAAGTGATCCCAGTATCAGAAATGGTGGTTTTATCGATAGAAATCAGAGACCGGGATTTTGTAGACAATCTAGCTGTCATCATTGATTTTATCGAAAAAGAGCATTCTAAAAACCGTCAAGTCGCTGTAAGAATTTCTTTGGGAACCAAGATTGTTTTTATTGAACTGCTGCTTAAGCGCCTGTTGCCGGGCGATTATCTTTTTATTGATATGCATGAAGACCCCTTCCCATCAGCGGTGTTTTATTTAAAGAGAGCGTATTCCCTAGACCACGAGTGCCACATGATTGCGATATCAAACGAGCGAATACCAAAAATGTCGGGAAGGGAATTCGCCGACGGCGATTTTAACCCATTATTAAATACTTCTTTGGTTCAAGCCATAAAAGATAATCGATTTCAGTTGGACGGTTTCGGAACTTACTGTTCGGCAAAAAACGACTTAACGGAGAGCCAACCAAACAAACGACCGGTTTACGCTGTTTTTCTTTTATATAATTATGCAATGAATCAATACTACTCGATCAAGAGCGATTGCCTCGATCACATTTCAAGAATATATGGCACGCTAAGACCAAAACTGATTAAGCAATTGCCGGTAATCAAGACGAAATTTTTTGTCAACACGCCCATTTCAAGAAAAGAACTAGAAGATTTTTTGTTGAGCAATAAAAAGGGAAATGCCTCGACGTACATATTCTTTTCTATAACGCACTATATTGAGGAGATAATTTATAACATAGGGTTATAATGCTTTGCATTCTGCCTTAAGTTCGTTCCATTTTAAAGAAAATCTTTTTTTCAAACATACTTTAAAGTGGCTGTTAATCGTGCCCAGAGTTTGTGTTTCAAGAATTAAGTGTTTGTCGTTGGTCCCAAAAGATTCGGCGAGCTCACCAGATTGTAAAACATCAAGCATTTGTTCTGGTGACAAATTGGGAGAACGGACGGCATCCCTGATTTTTTTGAATGAACACCTAGATTTCTCTCCGGCATATTCATAGATTCCGCAATATTGAGGAATCTTTTCTAGAACGAATTTCGTCTTGCTATTCTCACAAATCACATACACATATTCGAAGCATAAAGAATAATCGCCAATTTGCTTTTTCAAGCGCGATAGTTTGTCGTACTGAGTTTTGATCTCGTAAGCAACGCTTTTTCCATTGATGCTTGCGATATCTATTCGGCTGTTATTGATTGGAAACTCGGAAAAGGTGGTGGCCGAACTACTTAATAAGTTATGCTTAACGAAACACCTTTTTATTAAGTACTCATTTTTATAATATTTCTTGAGTAAATCATACAATGCGATTTTATAATCTTTGTGGCCGAAAACCACCTTGTATGATATTCCATATTGATCACTGAAGACGTCTGCAAGACCAGATTGATTAGAAATAAGAGAATCAAAAAACACCCTAGTTTTGTTTTCGAGGTCTTTTTTGTTGAAAATCGTGTCAAACAATAATTCCATATCTTAATGCTACCATGTTCTACAGTATGAATATAAGTACGAAATAATGTATATAAAATATGACGTGTACAGTTGTCAATGATGTGAAACATTGAATGGTGACCCCAAGACGAGCGAGTCTCAGGGTTGCTCTTCATAATGCGGTGATTTGTTCGGTTTCGACTTCGTTCGGGGTTTTGCAATATTAGACCGACATCGGGGTGTCGTTGCTGCGTTTGAGGTAGCGGGTGCCTTGGAGACGAAGATTGGCTAAATCGCAGAACTTCAAGTATTGGTAGAAGCGTTGGTTGTCGTTGCGGTGGATGCCATCGACCTCGATCATCTTGATACGAAGTAATTATTTGATGCGAAACTTATTGCAAAGAGTATCGCGGGACGACCCTTCATCAATATGCTATTTGACATCAATAATACGGTATGATGATAGACACTAATATTTGCACAACGAAATAGAACAAAATCAGGTCATTATTTTCGATAGAAGATATTTATTTAAACCGTCGTCTTCGCAAAACACAAAACAGCCTTTTTGTCCTCGGGATAAAAGTGTTCGATAGGTATTACGGATAATACGATCTGCCAATTGTTCATTTCGCGTGCGGCGGACACCGCTACTGCCGTCGCTTTGAGCGGCCTTGGTCTTGTCGGTTATCACTCGGCCGTTTTCATAACGCAAATCGAGCCCGATAATGATTCCTACGTATTCAAATTCAATTCCTTGAGTGGAATGGATGCAACCGACTTGCTCGAACGAATCGGGATCGGTCGCGAATGAATCGGTTGTGAAGTTCCATTGCTTTTTGAAACCATTCTTCAATACGATGTCATAAGCCATTTTGTTGTTTTTAGATATCCACTCGTAAGTATACCCGGCAATCATCCTCGCCTTGTTGTTAACGTTCTTTTCTTTTAGTGCTGTATACATTTCGTTGGGATCGTCGAAAATGCGAAGGTCATAATCGAATTCCTTTTCGAATGCCTTGTTGGCGGTTTCCCGAACACCCAATAAATTATCCAAGAACGCCAAATAACCATCGGAGCCATTGCATCGGAATTGCGAAACGAGATTCAAATCTTCCGATTCGTGTATTTTAGATCCATAGAAATCTGCCCATTTTTTGATTTCTTCAACCGTTCCGATGTCACTCGTGGTCACCATTTGGTCCTCGTCGATGAAGAATACGCTGATTTTCGAGGCGTTGATTATTTCCTTGACTTGGTTTTCTCCAAGGTTGGACTGATAGCCTGATTTCAATTTAAGGCGATGGGCTTCGTCGACGATGAGGCAATCAAAGGTATTGTATTTGGTTTGGTAATATGATCCCGAACCTCTAAACAGATTCTTGAGATAAGAAAGTTTATATTTGCCGCCGATGAGAGAATTGGAGAAAGCATGACGGGGAGCGCTGTTCTTTGTCACGTAATTGGCGGATTTGCCATTTGCGATCAATTTAGCCAAAAGATTGACGGCAACCACGCTTTTTCCGGTGCCGGGACCGCCTTTCACAATGACGGTGTGCTTCCTTTCGTCATCAATATATTTTTCAACCAGTTTCAACACCGTGGCGTAAGCCACCTGCTGTTCCATGATTAAAACGAATTCCTGGTTGCCATTCATGATGAGACCGACCGCATCTTGAAGAGCTTTGGATGGTTTCAATTTGCCGTGTTCAATTATGTCAAAAAGGTTCTTTTTGGATTTGTTTTGAACGTTGGCGGCGATGAAACCCGATAGTTTGCCTCTATCTTCTCCGATAAAGATGGGGGCTTCTTGGATTATTTCGTCATATTGAGGGCCGGTTATTTGATCAATATAAGCGGTATCGTAATTATGGAGGTAGGCGCAGGGAATCAAATTAATGTTTTCTTCCCGAATGGTCTCGTTGAAATTTTCAATCAACTTAGCGTAAGAATAAGCTTGTTGCGATGGATGAACGACGACCCGTTTCGCCCCAGCCACGTAAGTTTCCACCAAGTACTCTCGACTAACCTTGCTAGCTTTCTGCCACTGCTTCAACTCGACTATTATGATAGAATCCCGGTCTCCTTTAGCACCACCAATCAAAAAGTCGACCCGCCTCGAGGTAAGAGGAATTTGGTATTCAATCGATATGTCGACATCTTCATCTATTTTTGATTGTTTTAACGCGATATACATTTGTGGCAAGGAATTTTGCCAAGATTGGAACTCGCGGTCATTACCGGCGGTTATCCCGTATTCTTTAAGTTTTTCTTCGATAATGAAGGCGAGATTGCCATTCTCTATATCAATCGAAAAAGATGATTTGGTGCCGGAATAAACTAACATATTCGTTACTCCTCGTTATATTTTTTTTGAAGACCCTTTAGCTTTTTCCACCGGGTACTTTAATTCATTCTCGGCTAATTTTTCTAAAATGATTTGCTCGATGTCAAGATTGTAGGCTTCCGCCATTAGTACGCAATAAATCAAGACGTCGGCCAGCTCTTTCCTTAGGTTGTCTGGATTTCGCTCCCAGCTTTTCCATTGGAATTCCTCGAGTAGTTCAGCCGCCTCGATGACGATTGATTTCGCGAGATTTTCACCGGTGTGGAATTGCTTCCAATCACGCGAATTTCTAAATGCAAGGATTTTTTCGATTATTTGCTTATTCATATTTTCAATTTTATACCATATACCTATTATTGTCTTTGTTTTGGACACATAACTAGTGGTCTTTATTGTTATACGACCTGAATCACAATGGAGTATATAACAACCAACTCTTGATGATTATCTATAAGCAAAAACCTGTCGGAGAGATGAACTATCGTTGCCATGATCTGAAAGCGGAAATCGGCATCAAGATATGCGAAGCGGAGTATCAAAACCAAGGCATCGGGCGGAATGCGCTTAAGGGATTAATTTCATATCTATTCGATGAACTCAAAATGAAGACCGTTGTCTTGGATACCAACCTTAAGAACAAACGAGCCCAACACGTTTATGAATCGATTGGTTTTCTGTCCACCGGTATCCGTTATCAAGCCTTTAAAAAATCAATAGGATGTTGATCAAGACGTGGTCGATTATAAAATGACAAGAAAACGATATCTTAACCTTGATTGGCACAAATGATTAGTCGTACATCCAAGCACATCATTAACTTGTCGCTGATAGTTTTTCACACCATGGTTTAGAATTAAGCTATGGCATACATGAATAAAGGAGAGCATCTAGTATGAACATCTTAGTCATCTACTACTCTTATGAAGGAAATACCGCTTTTGTCGCCCAAACGATTGCCGAGCATTTTAAGGGCGACAGCATCCGCTTGAAACCGGTCAAGGAAATGACATCCACCGGGTTCTTTAAATTCCTTTTAGGCGGCATGCAGGTCATCATGAAGAAACGCCCCCCACTTGAACCCTTCAATCAAGATTATGAAAAATACGATTATGTATTCATTGGCTCTCCCATCTGGGCGGGTTCCTATGCCCCGGCTATTCGAACTTTGTTCGAAGATTGCCATATGATTGGTAAGAAAGTCTTTTTCTTCACCACTTCCGAAGGCGAGAACAAACGTGCCGAGGAAAGAA
>JBAZHG010000009.1:0-34109 GCA_041652475.1 Bacilli bacterium | reverse complement strand
AAGTAAACCCAGTCGACGCTACCGCCATCAAGGGATTCGCAGTAGGATGAGGTTTCAAGCAAGAAGAAATTGGCATAGGAGATGGCTTGATCATCAGCGGTGAAAAGCGGGTCGCCGGCATACGTAGGTGTGGCTTCGATATAATACACCCCGAGGTTTCCCCACGATTTAGTGGTATATTCCACCATTAAACCAGTGATGGTGACCGGAGATCCGACAAATGAAGTAAAGTCATAAGTATATTCAGCTTGAGAAGTAGTATAAACACCGGTTAGATATGTGGAACCAACCACTGTCGAAAGATTGCCATTCAAGGCGTAGACGGTAACCTTGTTAAGTTCGGTTGCTCCTGCTCCTCCGGTGTTAAGTTTGAAAGAAACTGTGACTTCCATGGACACGATATTAGTGGCAGTGCTGCCAGACCAAATTGCAGTGTTATACATATAATCCCCGGATGTATCGAGTTTGGCCGCGCCATCGGCATAAGCGCCGCCAAGTCCTGATCCTGACCAAGTTGCAATTGCACCCCCAGATGCCGTCGGTGATGTGTAGAGGTCGCCGGTAATTGGATCGCCCGTTCCCATAACAGCCCCTTGATTGGTTAAAGCAATGTCATAACTGGCGGTTTTTCCAAGATAGGAAACGACCACTTCCTGGGTGCCAATCGAGAGCATGTCGGGTTCGGCCACATAATAATCTTCGACTGCTTCACTGGTGCTGTCGCTATAGTAAGCGGTAACTATAAGGCCGGAACTTGAAAAAGCATCTCCAAAGACGAAATTCTTGTCGACCGAAGCTGTATCCAACTCAATGTTTTGAAGGACTCGTTCCGATTCGGAAACCGCCACGGAATAACTGGTGGTTTTAGTGACGCTTTCTTCAGTGTAGGAAACGGTAATCGTGGTATTACCCGAGGTCGATAAAACGGAACCATGGGTCGGACTGGTCGTAAAGCCGGTGACGGCTCTCGAAGTCATGTCCTCATAGTGGGCAGTGACCACCAAACCCGATGTATTCAATGTTTCGTTCAGGGCATAGGAAGTCTTAGCGCCTTCGGCATTGACGGAAATGCTCGCCAGAGGCGAAGCCGAGGTTTGCCAGGCTGGGTTGGTGCCGACCGAACTGGTTTCGGAGGCGATGGTTGCTCCGCTGCCGGAGTAGTCGGCGTCATAGACGATACGAGCCCATTCGGGATGGTCGATATATGGATTGCGGTTATGCTGGAAGTTGCGGTCGATTAAATTGTTTCGGTGGATTTCATAGGCGTCGACCGGATCGAGTTCGTTCCATTCAAGGTAATGGGAAAGAAGCCCCATTTCGCCATAGACCGAAGCCGAAGAGGTGACCGTGCCGGTTAAATACTCGACGAGGCGAAGTTTGGGATTGCCAGTGCTTGAATAAGTTATATACCTTGTCGCCATATAGAAAATCATTCGGGCGACGTCGCCTTTGTACATGTCGTGGGGTTCAAAGACGGTTCCCGAGGAAAAACCGACCGGAGTCCCGTTATAACCCATGTTGGGATTACCCCGTTCGTCGGGGCGGGAGACGCTGCCGCTACCGACGTTGCCAAAATCGTAATTGCTGTGGTAATTGTTGAGGCCTTGGTCGGCCGCCCGCAGGTGATGAAGGTCGGTACCCGCCGGGGCGGTTTCACCGAAGTTGCCATGGGATTTGGCCCAGGTGTGCTCTTTGTTCCAAATGGCACTATGGTCGGCCGACCATTTATAGGCGGTACCTTCTACGCCATTGTAACCCCCATACATCAAATTCATGTAAGGGTCGTCCGAAAACGAGTAGTTGGTCGTCGTTCCAAGCGGGGACAAGGTCCAATCCCGGTCAGTGATTTTCATGATATAGGGCGTTTCGCTATCATAACTGAATGAGGTATGCCCCTTGATGATGTCGTTAAGTTCGGTTTTTAGGGCCGTTCCCGATAAGCCCGATACGCCGGTGTAATAAGCGTTCACTTGGGCGTCGGTCAGGTTCGCGGTGATGATGTCACGGTTTGAGAGAGCGTTCGTTTCGCGAATGTCATTCGCGTTCTTGAAAAACGTGATCGTTGCCGTGGCGGTCAAGGTGGCGAGGATGAAGACTAATGTTTTTTTATGGTTCATTTTGCGTTCGCCTATCTATGATAGACAGTAGAATATATTAGCATTTAGAAATCGTAAGTAAAGGAAAATTGGAAAAAATCGGCGTTGGCTTTCGGTTCGATCGAGTCCGATCGACCTCAAGGACGGAGAAATCCTATTTCTCATAATTATTTTAGCATCAAGAATCGTCATTGGCTAAAAAAGCGCCCGGACCCAATTTCGCTATGGTAAGGTGAGCGGCGAACTATTATGATATAATAGCAAACCGAGAGGACCACACATGATCAGCAAACGGAACGACTACATTTCCTGGGACGAATACTTCATGGGCATCGCCCTGATGTCGGCCCTGCGCAGCAAAGATCCCTCGACCCAAGTGGGAGCTTGCATCGCCGACAAAGACCACAAAGTCGTTTCGATCGGCTACAACGGGATGCCGATGGGCTGCCATGACGACGTGTGCCCATGGGGACCCGGGGAAGGCCTCGAAAGCAAGTACCTCTATGTTTGCCACGCCGAACTGAACGCCATCTTGAATACCCGCGACGGCACCGCCCTCAAAGGCTGCAGCCTCTACGTGACGCTATTCCCCTGCAATGAGTGCGCCAAGGCCATCATCCAATCGGGCATCAAAGAAGTGGTGTTCGGCAGCGACAAATACGCCGAGCAGCTCTCGTTCCAAGCCAGCAAGAAGATGTTTGAAATGGCCGGTATCGCTTACCGGCAATATGTCGGGCGGACCCCGATCATCGAATACAAGTGACCATGAAAAAACCACATTCAAAACAACCAATATTCACGAGCGCCTTTTTCAACCGCTTCGTGATCGTCACCTTGATCTATGTCCTGGCGGGAACCATCGTGTGGAGCACCATCGCCAGGATATTTCCCGATGGAATTGAACCGCCTTGGCTATTTTGGCTCGTCATCGGCATCTCAATTTTGGTTTATGTCGCGGCCGTCGTCGCCGTCGAAGCCGTCAACCGCAAGAGGACGCGCTAGTGGCCATCCTTCGAATCGAAAACCTTTCGTTTTCCTACGATGGGCAGACGGATGTTTTGAAGAATATCGACTTGACGGTCGAGACCGGCCGCTATTTGTCGATCATCGGCCATAACGGCAGCGGCAAATCGACCCTCGCCAAACTCATTGTCGGGCTTCTCGAATCGAAACGAGGCCGCATTTTCGTGTTCGATCAAGAATTGACCACCAAGTCGATCAATCAAATCAGGCCGCACCTAGGCATCGTCTTTCAAAACCCCGACAACCAATTCATCGGGGCGACCGTGGCCGACGACATTGCCTTCGGGCTCGAAAACCGCCGCGTCCCCCACGACGCGATGCAACCTTTGATCGACGAATTCGCCGGCAAAGTCAAAATGACGGAGTTCCTCGACAAGGAACCAAGCAACCTTTCGGGCGGTCAAAAGCAGCGCGTGGCCATCGCCGGCGTCTTGGCGATGCACCCGGATTTGATCATTCTCGACGAAGCGACGGCCATGCTCGATCCCAAGGGCAAACGCGAGATCCGCGACATCGCCCTCGAGATGAAGAAAGACGATCCCAACTTGACCATCATTTCGATTACCCACGATATCGAAGAAGCCTATCGAAGCGATGAACTCGTCGTTTTGAACGAAGGAACCATCGCGTTGAGGGGCACTCCCGAGGAAGTCTTCGCCAAGCGCGAGGAACTGCGGGCGATCGACCTCGATATACCATTCGTCTTGAAGATGAAAGAAGCGCTTGAAAAAGCCGGAGTCAGCGTCGGATCCGCCAAGACGATCAAGCAACTGTCGGAGTCTTTATGCCGATAAAGTTCACCGACGTCAGTTACGTCTATTCGCCCAAGACCCCGTTCCAATACGAGGCTTTGCACCATGTCAACCTGGACATAAAAGATGGGTCGTTCACGGCCATCGTCGGCCATACCGGCAGTGGCAAATCGACCTTGATCCAACACATAAACGCCCTCTTGCTCCCCTCGACCGGGACCATTCTCATCGACGACATGAAAATCGTCGCCAAGGAAAAGGTCAAACATATCAAGGCCTTTCGCAAGAACGCCGGGCTCGTCTTCCAATTCCCTGAATACCAGCTGTTCGAGGAATCGGTCGAAAAAGACGTCGCCTTCGGCCCGCGCAACTTCGGGGCTGACGAAAAGACGGCGCTTGAAAAAGCCCATGCCGCCTTGAAACAAGTCGGCATCGAAGAGTCGCTTTTCAAACGGTCGCCCTTCGAACTCTCGGGTGGGCAACGCCGACGGGTGGCCATCGCCGGGATCATCGCCATGGAACCCAAAGTGCTGATCTTGGACGAACCGACGGCCGGCCTCGATCCCCGGGGCGCCCAGGAGATGATGGATCTCTTCGACCGGGTCCACCGGTTGGGGACCACCATCGTATTGGTGACCCACGACATGAACATCGTCCTTCGTTATGCGAGCGATGTCATCGTCATGAAAGAAGGGACCATCGTCAAGACGACCGACCCCTTGTCGCTTTTTGAAAGCAATTACGAAGATTATCACCTCGAGATTCCCAATCTCTATCATTTTGCCAACCTGCTTCGCCAAGGCGGCTACCAGTTCGACATGAAGAAGATTCGGACCATCGACGACATGGTCGCCGTCATCAAAGGGGGGCGCGCCCATGGCTAATCTGGCGCTGGGACGCTACGTCCCCTATGATTCAGCCATCCATCGCCTCGATCCGCGGCTGAAGCTCGCCTCTTTGATCGTACTGATGGTCGGCGTCTTCATGAAGTTCGCCAACGTGCCGATGAATTTCATCATGTACGGCCTGCTCTTTGTCGTGATTATCGTCTTGATGGGCATTAGCCACATCAAGTTTTCGAGTCTATTCAAGCAACTGAAAGCCTTGTGGATCATGATCACGTTTTTGCTCATCATCAACACGATCGTTCCCAACAGCGGGCCGATCGCCTTTTCAATCGGGACCTGGAACATCTACTGGAACGCTATTTTCCAGACGGCTTATATCATCATTAGGTTGATCTTGATGATCGGGCTGACGATGGTCTTGACCTCGACGACCCGACCACTCGACTTGACTTACGCCATCGAATGGTACTTGCTCCCCCTCAAAGTAATCCGCTTCCCGACCCATGAAATCGCGATGACGATTTCAATCGCCCTGCGGTTCATCCCGACTTTGCTTGATGAAACCTACCGCATCATGAAAGCCCAGGCTTCCCGCGGCGTCGACTTCATCTCGGGAAAACTGTCCGAGAAAATACGGGCGATCGTCTCGTTGATCGTCCCCTTGTTCATCTCGGCTTTCCAACGAAGCGAGGAATTGGCCAACGCCATGGAGGCGCGCGGCTACAATCCAAGCGAGAAAAGAACGCGGTACCGCCTCATGCATTGGCGCGTTCCCGATTCGATCGGGCTTTTGACCACCGCCATTTTGCTCGGCGGACTGATCACCATCGCGGTCTTGAAACTCGATTTCGTGGCCATCGTCTCCGGGTGGTTTTAAATGAGGTATTTAGCCACGTTCAGTTATGACGGGACCGCCTACAACGGCTGGCAGAAACAGCCAGACGCGGCCACCGTCCAAGGCGAGATCGAGCGCGTCTTATCCTTGATTTTGAACCAATCGATCGAAGTCTATGGGAGCGGCCGAACCGACCGCGGCGTCCATAGCCATGGGCAGACGGCCCACTTCGACGCCGACAAGGACTTTGACCTTAACAAGCTCAAATATGGTTTCAACCGCCTAATCAAAAGCGACATTTTCATGACGGGGCTCAAACGGGTCAAGCCCGATTTCCACGCGCGATATAACGCCAAATCGAAATTCTATTTCTTTTTGATCAACAACGGGACCTATTCCCCCTTCATGAGGGATTATTCCCAGCAAATCCGCGATAAATTGGACCTCGAGTCGATGAAAAAGGCCGCCGAATCGTTTTTGGGTTTTCACAATTTTTGGGATTTCACCACCAAAGAAGAAGATAAGGACGGCTTCGTCAGGGAAATACGGTCCATTAAAATCAAGCAATCACGGGGAATGGTTCGCATCGACGTTTTGGGAAATGGCTTCATGACCTACATGGTCCGTTTCGTGGTCGGGGCCCTCATCGCCGTCGGGCAGCATCGGGAAAGTGTTGATTACGTCAAGGAGCATCTTGATATGCAAACGCGAAACGTCATATCCTATAAAGCCGAAGCCCAAGGCCTCTACCTGTATCGAGTCAATTACCAATGAACGAATTCAAACTGGATTATTGCTATCATACCCACACCTGGCGCTGCGGCCACGCGGTCGGGCGCGACGAGGATTACGTTAAAAAAGCCATTGCGGCCGGACTCAAGGTCTTGGGATTTTCCGACCATATCTTTTTTCCCGGGATTCAGCAGCGCGGCCTTCGCGGTGACTATGAACAGCTCGAGGATTATGTCAATTCGATCCGCGACCTTCAAGACAAATATTGCGACGAGATCACAATTCACCTGGGTTTCGAGGCCGAGTATTACCGCGACTACGACCATTATTACCGGGAACTCCTGCGGACCGGGATCATCGATTACATGATTCTCGCCCAGCATTACCGGTATGAAAACGGGCGCCCGACTTTCTATTACGGGTTTTCCAAGACTCCGGAAGACATCCGCGAATATGGCCGCGAGCTCATCAAGGGAATGGAGACCAAACTCTTCAAATACGTCGCCCATCCCGATTTGTTCATGGCCCATTACGAAAACGGTTTCGATGCGGCGGCCGAAGAAGTCACCCGCGACATCTGCGCGGCGGCCAAGCGACTCGATATGCCGCTTGAAATCAACCTGGGGGCGATCCGATTCGGCGGGCAGCGGCTCATCGGGAACGAACTGCGCTACCTGTATCCGTATCCGCCGTTTTGGAAAGTCGTTAAAGAATACGAGCTGAAAGTGGTTCTCGGCATCGACGCCCACGATCCCGACGACCTACTGGATCCCCGGGTCCAAATCATCATCGACATGATGCTTGATTTGAAACTCAAACATATCGATCGCCTCGATATCTAACTGCTTGTCAGTGATATAATGATTTTATTCGGAAATTAGGAGTTTCATTTATGGGAAGACATTTTGAGGTGCGCGCCGCCGCGATGGCGGCATCCGGCGCGAAAAAGTCCGCGCTTTACATGCGGGCCAGCAAAGAAATCTACATGGCGGCCAAGGGCGGCTTGCCCGACCCAGACAGCAATCTTTCATTGCGGAGCGCCATCGACAAATATAAAGGCTTAAGCGTCCCCAAAGACGTGATCGAACGGGCTATCAAGAAAGCCAGCGGCGGCGAAGCCGAGGCTTATTCTACGGGCCGTTACGAAGCCTTCGGGCCCGGCAACAGCTTGATTGTCGTCGATACTTTGACCGACAACGTCAACCGGGCTTTCATTGACATTCGCACGGCCATCACCCGCAAGGGCGGGCGCCTGGCCACGGTCGCCTACAACTTCACCGAAGTCGGCCTTCTCGTTTTCAAAGGCGAGGATCCCGATCGTTTCGGCGAAGCCTTGATTTTGGCCGACGTCGACGTCAAGGACATCTCCGGCTACGACGGCCACATCGAAATACAAGTGGCCCCGACCGCCCTCAACGCCGCCAAGTCGGCCTTGAAGGAATTATCGATTGAAGACTTTGACGTTTGCGAGATCACCATGCTTCCAAACGAGACCATCGCCCTCGAGGGCGAGCACCTCGACACCTTTAAGGCTTTGCTTGACGTTCTCGACGAGCTCCAAGACGTCCAAAACGTCTATCACAACGTCGAATTATAGGCCCGAGGCCGCATCTTTTCATATGATGGCCCAGACAATATTTTTTCATTGACTTTATATATAAATATAAGTATTATTGTATCCGGCACAAATTGCCAAAATTGTAGTCCCGGTAAGAATACAGTTTGGTAAGGAGGAACCAACATGCTACGTCAAACAACTATGGCCAAAAATGAAGATATCGTCCGCAAGTGGTACGTGGTCGACGCGACCGACAAGCCTTTGGGACGTTTAGCCAGCGAAGTAGCCATGGTCATCATGGGCAAACACAAACCGACGTTTACCCCCCATGTCGACTGCGGCGATTTCGTGATTATCGTCAACGCCAAGAAAGTCGGCTTGTCCGGCGACAAGCTGAACACCAAGAACTATTACAACAACTCGCAATACGCCGGCGGGCTCCGGACTCGGAGCGCCAAGGAAATGGTCGAGCGCTATCCCCTCGAAATGGTCGAACGGGCCGTCTGGGGCATGATTCCCAAGGGCCGCCTCGGCCGTCAGCAGATCAAGAAGCTGTTCGTCTATGAAGGGGCGGAACATCCCCACGAAGCGCAGAAGCCGGAACCATTGCCGCTTCGCACTAACCTATAAGGAGAAAATCCATGGCAACGAAGAAAAAAGAAATCGCCCAATACTACGGCACCGGCCGGCGCAAATCGTCGACCGCGCGCGTTTTCCTGAAAACCGGCACCGGGACGATTACCGTCAACGGCCGCCCGGTCAAGGAATACATGCCTTATGAAACTTTGGTGATGGATTTGATGCAACCGCTCGTGCTCTCCAACAACGCCGACAAGTTCGACGTCGTGGCGACCGTCGCCGGCGGGGGCTTCACCGGCCAAGCCGGAGCCATTCGCCTCGGCATCGCCCGGGCTTTGCTCGAAAGCGGCACCGAACGGACCACCCTGAAAGTCGCCGGGCTGTTGACCCGCGACAGCCGGGCCAAGGAACGTAAGAAATACGGCCTCAAGTCCGCGCGCCGCGCCCCGCAATTCAGCAAACGTTAATCTATTGATTAAAGAACCCATGGGCCTCATCTCATGGGTTCTTATTTCAATCGACCCGCGGGACAAACTAATGATTGAAAATTAAAAATCCATATAGTATATTGAATAGGCACATAACGGGCCTTTAGCTCAGTTGGTTAGAGCGCGCCCCTGATAAGGGCGAGGTCGATAGTTCAAATCTATTAAGGCCCACCATCTTTATAACGCCACAGGGCCCGTACCAGGGCCTTTTTGTTAGGAAAACCATGATCAAAGCATTGAAGGACAAGCAATTTTTGAAACGATTCCTCACCATCACCTTGCCGGTGATGGTCCAGACCCTCGTTTCTTTCGTCGTGACCTTCCTCGACAACATCATGGTCGGCGGGGTCAGCAACGAGGCGGTCTCGGCCGTCTACGCCGTCAACCAGATTTCGTTTTTATTCTTCGTGGTCGCCTATGGCCTCTTCAGCGGGGCGGCTGTCTACGTCCAGCAGTTTTTCGGAGCCAAGGACATCAAGCACCTGCGGCAAGCCGTCGTCTACAAATTGGCGCTGGGCACCGTTTTTCTGGCCATCGTTTTGCCGTTGTTCTATGTCTTTGGCTTGGACATCGTCGCCTTCTATTCGCGCGCCGACGGCAACCAAGCGGCGATTTTAGCCGAGGCGGCCAGGTATCTGCCGATCCTTTTGCTTAGTTATGTTCCGCTCATTTACGCGACGGTCTACGCCTCGACCCTGCGGGAAACGGGGCGGACCCGGATTCCGATGCTGGTCGGGATTGTCGCCTTGGCCGTCAACGGATCCTTGAACGCCCTCTTCATTTACGGTTTGAAGCTCGGCGTTGTCGGAGCCGCCATCGCCACGGTCGTCGCCCGGTTGGTCGAGGCCGCAGCCATCATTTACGTGGCCCATCGTAAAAAAATGGATTTCTGCCATGGCTTGTACCGGGAGTTCAAGGTTGAACCCCGTTTGTTCAAATTGATCACCTTGAAGATGCTGCCCCTCTTGGCCAATGAGTTCTTGTGGTCGACCGGGATGATCATGCTGAGCCTCAGCTACGCCCAACGCGACAACGTCTTGTCGGCTTTGTCGATTCTCTCGACGACGACCGAGATTTTCGGCATCGTCTTTTCGGGTTTGGCCGTCGGCATCTCGGTGATGATCGGCTCGACCCTCGGAGCCGGAGAAATCGACCACGCCAAGGACATTTCCAAAAAATTGATGTGGCTCGGCGTTTTGATTTCGCTTTCGGTCGGCGGGCTGATGATTTCGGTATCGCCCTTCATCCCGCGCTTGTGGGTTAAGGTCGATCCCTTCCAGCAAGCCCTGGCCACAAAGATGATCATCGTCTATGGGGCGTTTTTATGGATCTACAGCATCTGCGTCAGCACCTACCATATCCTGCGTGCCGGGGGAAGAGCCGCTTTGACCATGGTCATGGACTCCGGGCTCATGTGGGCGGCCAGCGTGCCGCTGGCCTGGATTTTGGCCTTGAACACCTCGCTCCCCTTGGTGCCTCTTTACGTGATCCTCCAATCGATCGACATCGTGAAGATGTTCCTCGGCTTACTTTTAGTAAAACACGGGAAATGGGCCAATAATTTGACGATGCAAGTCCAAGAACCGGTCCTCGTTTCCGAGGTCAACGATTTATTGAAATAGGAAGTGGCGTTTGCTATCATTAGTTAGCGTTGGACACTTAGCTCAGATGGGAGAGCGTTTCCTTCACACGGAAGAGGTCGTGGGTTCGATCCCCTCAGTGTCCACCAGAATGCCGATGTAGCTCAGTTGGTAGAGCAATTGACTTGTAATCATTAGGTCGGAGGTTCGATTCCTCTCGTCGGCACCATCGTAATCGGGGATATGGCGGAATTGGCAGACGCGCTAGACTTAGGATCTAGTGGGGACACCCGTGCAGGTTCAAGTCCTGTTATCCCCACCAAGGTTTAAAAAATCCTCTGTCTCAGAGGATTTTTTGTTTGGAGATGGCATTACTTTCCGATGGGGCCGACTTCCCACTTTCCAAAACCCTTCACTCAAATGGGACGAAAGCATTCATTTCATTAAAAATCATGGCCCCGTATGGTGCCACTCCCGCGCAAGCGTTTTATAATAATAAGCACATTAACGCATTAAAAAGGTATGACTTATGAAAAGCATTCGCAATAGGTTGACTATCTTCGCCTATCGACGCCCGATCCTTTTGATTATGGTGTCCTTCGTTTTGTTGAGCTGCCTCTTGGTTTTCACCAGCTCATTCCTGGCTTACTTCGTGTTTGACACCACCGATTTCTTCGAGGGAAGTTTCGGCAAAGCCTTGTTCTACGCCCTCGAATGGATTATCATGCCGGATTTGACCATCGACGTCAGAGGCTTGCCTCTTTTCTATCTGGCCTTGACGACGACGATTCTCGGCATGATCTTGTTTTCGGGCACCATCATCGGCGTGGTCACCAACGCGATCCAAAACTACGTCGAATCGCGCAAGACCCACAAGGGTTTGTTGAAGGTGACCCAGCACATGCTGATCGTCAACTACAACTCCAAATGCCCGATCATCTGCTACGATATCTTTCAAAACAACACCAAGACGATCATCGCCATCGTGAGCGACCGCGACCGCGAATACATCGAAGGCGAGCTCCTGAACGTCTTCACCAAGGAAGGCAAGCCGTGGCTGATCAAGAACATCCTCATCAAGCAAGCCCCGGTCGTCAACGAAAACGTCTTGTTGAAGATGAACGCCGCCAAATGCGATTCGATCTTGATACTCGATAACGACGACGTGACCGAAAAGGGCATCGAGATGTCCTCGACCGATTTGGAAAACATCAAAATCGTCATCATGCTGTCGAAATACGTCAAACCCGATGTCCAGATCTCGGTTGAGACCGAGGACGAACGGACGGTGGAAATCATCCGCAAGTTCCTCCGCGAGAATCCAAAAATCAACGGGGCGAACATCCTGGCTTTCTCCTACAACCGCAAGATTGCCCAGGTGACCGCCAATTCGCTCTTCAATTCAAAACTAATTACCGTCTATGAAAACATGCTGTCGCTCCAAGGCGACAACATCGTCTCGATTCCGGCCCTGGATATCGAATCGTTCCTTAAGGAACGCGATTTCGGAGTCCCGATTTACCGGGACAAAGACCATCTCTACCTCTTGGGCGACCAAGCCGAACGGTCGCTTAAGCCGGCCGATCTTCCCTGGTCCGTCGCCCCCTCTTTGACATGCAAAAAAGGATATAAGCCCGAGCATCAAGACATTTACATACTGGGAAGCAACCGCCTGGAAGAAGAAGTCGTCGCCTCGCTATCGAGCTTTATCGACGCCGGAATCGTCACCTTCCATCAGTATGGTTTCAATGATCGCGCCGATTTCGTCAAAGCTTTGACCAAAGATGATTTGCCAAAGACCGCCCTTCTTATCTCCGACGACGCGGTCGAAGCCAAATACATTGACCAAAACATCTTTTTGACCCTGTTTGAAATAAACCAGCACGTCAAAAAGCACAACGTCAAGTTGGTGGTCCAAATCTTGAACCCATCCAACCAGGGTATCCTCGACGTATTCGACATCGAAGGGGTGGTCGTCAGTAATCGGATCATATCCTATTTGGCGTCGCAGACCCTCTTCAACCACATGTCCTACGAATTTCTCGACATTTTGTTCGATCCCAATGACGAAGGGGACAACACCTTCGATATTTGGGTCGACAAGGCCAACCGAGTATTCGATCTCGCGGAACCGAAGCGATACGCCCATCCGGGCGAATTCGTCTTGGACGCCTATTTGTCGTCGAAGCATAAAATCATTCCAATCGGTCTTTTCGACCACGACAAACTGGTGTGGTTCACTCGCTTAAGGGACACCCAATTGCTGGAAGTCAATGGCGATACCGAAATCATCTTCGTGACCTACGGATAATTGTTTTCATATCGATGCCGTCGACTAAACAGGATGTGACCATCAAAGTCACGACTCACTATTTTGTTTGCTGAAACGCGACCAATGTGGTATACATTTAAAACAGCATCACTGTTTGCGCTTAATACCCTCATGAGCTTGAGAAAGCAGTCCCTTAGGAGGATTTAGGCTTTGAAGAAAATCAACGCTTTCATTGCCGGCGCCGTCTTGACGGTCAGTTTCCTTTTGTCATTGTTTGTCTTGTACACCCCGGTGCCGTCGGCCGATGATACCGGATTCAGCGCCGTCGAGGCCGCTTCATATATTTCGGAAATATCCCGGGAACCTCACTCCGTCAGCGATGAGGACGAACATGAGCGTGTCCGGCTGTACCTCAAAGGCAAACTTGAGGAATTCGTCGGGACGGCCAACGTCGTCGAGATGAACTACGCCAAGGAAGACGTCGATCCCGAATGCGAATACGACATCAAAAACCTTTTGGCGACGATTCCGGGCAACTCGGAAACCGGCATGCTCTTGGTGGCCCACTACGATTCCCGGGGCCATATCGGCCGGTCGGGCGAGTTGGGCCGTTCCTACGGCGCTGCCGATGACGGGTATGGTTTAGCTACCCTGCTCGAAATTGCTCGGTTGTATGGGCAGCGCGATAACGAAAACTCGATTTACATCCTCTTCACCGACGGTGAAGAAACTGGATTATACGGGGCCATCATGGCCGCCCAAGAAACGGCTTTGATGGACAAAGTCGGCTTTGTCGTCAACGTCGAAGCCCGGGGCGTCCAAGGGGCGGCTTACATGTTCGAGACCAGCGTCAAAAACGACAAGGTCATCGATTTTTACCGCCAAGCCCAGCTGCCGGTCTCCTATAGCCTCGCCACCGCCGTCTATACCGTGATGCCGAACATGACCGACTTCACCGCCTTCCTGGCGATTGGAAAACAAGGTCTGAACTTCGCCGTCTTGGACGGTTTGTATTATTACCACACCCCATTTGACAACTATACGAATATCAACCTATCAAGCATCCAGCATTATGGCTCCCAGATTATCCCATTGGTGGAAGAGTACGTCAGCGACAGCACTTACGCCGACGTCGATTACTTTTACGGAACCCAAGACAGCGTGTTTTTCACTTTGTTGCCGAACGTCTTCGTCAGTTATACCGAAACCTTCGCCATCGTCATGAACGTGATTTTGATCGTTATGTTCATCGGATTGGTGGTCTTTTTGTCGCTCAAGCACAAGATCAAGGTTCTTAATTTCCTGAAGCAGTTTGGCCTGGTCTTTGCATCAATCGTCGTCGTGGCCGTTCTCGGTTTATTCTTGTCGAAGCTGATTGCTTTCCTGGGCCAGACCACTTGGTCGGTGACCTATGTCCGGATGCAGGGGACGGAACTGCCCACGATCTTGATCATGCTCGCCACCTTGACCGGATTTTCGTTCCTGATCAAGAAGTTCTTAAAGAAACGCGAAGACAAAGTCGCCCTGATGCTGGCCGGGATTGCCGTCAATTTGATTTTGGCCACGGCGACCGGATTCATTCTTTCGGGGGCATCGTTCTTGTTCATGATTCCTTCTATGATTGGACTCATTTCATTAGGAGTGGACAACTTTGTACCCAACAAGGCCGTCAAGCACGTGGCCTTGAGCCAAAACCTCATTTGGAACGTCCTCTTGATGGTTCCGATTCTCTTCTCGCTGTTCCTGGCTCTGACCGTCGGCGGCCTCTTGGCCTTGCTCGTCATTTTGACCCTCTTCGCGAGCATCATGCTCCCGTCGGCTTTCCTGCAACTGGAAATCTGATCCGGACCAGGGCCATAATCGTTCATTAACGATTATTTCTTCATCCTGTTTATAAAGAGTTATTGACGTTAAGCGAATCTTTTTGTTGTAAAATGTCGATATGGTGAAAATGTCATGTGGTGGGTAATCATCGGTTTTGGGATTGTCTTCTTGATCCAATTGGCCGTTTTCCTCATCCTGGAATTCGGTTTTCATCGCCGAAGCGACAACGACCGGCACTTGAAGTATTTCACCGCGGATGATTTCGACGACATTGACGCCGAGGCCATCAGTTTCTTGTCCGGGAAGAACACCTTAAACGGTTTCATATATTCGCCCAAAGGCCAAACACCAAGTCGATTGCTCGTTTTCTGCATGGGAATCGGAGCCGGGCATCATGCCTACATGCACGTGATCGGCACCATGGCCCAGCACGGCTACCGCGTCTTGGCGTTTGATTATACCGGCGCCGAATTGTCGGGAGGCCGATACATCAACGGTTTGCCCCAAGCTTTAAAGGACCTCAAAGCCGCCTTTGATTACATCGCCAAAACCGAATCCATCAAGGATTTGCCGGTGGATGTCCTCGGGCACAGCTGGGGCGGCTACGTGAGCGCGATTGCCCCCTTGATCAACCCCAAGGTCCGCCGGACGGTGTCCATTTCGGCCTTCAACAGCGTACCAACCATTCTCGTGGCCGTGCGCCCTTACATGAAGATTTTCGAGCCGTTCATCGACTTCGCCAATTTGATCAAATTCGGCCGTTACGGGGTCATGGACGTCGTCGGTTCGATCAAGAAGAGCGCCGTCCCGATGCTCTTCCTGACCGGATCGAAAGATCCCTTCGTCAAACCGGCGGCCCATTTCGACAAATACCGCTATGCCGCCATCGAGAAACCGCAAATCGAATTCATTCTGGACAGCGACAAAGGCCATAACCCGTACTTGACCCAAGCCGGTGAAGCCTATTTTGTCAAGACCATCAAAGAGAAGAAACGCTACGACAAGAATCCGGATTCACCGGAAAGCCAAGCCTTCTACCAAAGCATCGATTACGAACTGATCACGAGGAACGACAAAACGATTTTCGAAGCCATATTCCATTTCCTCGACAAATAGAAAGGGACGCTTATGACATACTTGCAGATGACGATACTCGGCATGAGCATCATCGGACTCATGACCGTGGCCGGTTCGGCCATGGTGTATTTTTTCAAGAAAACCTTCTCGGAAAAATTCAACAAGATCTTCCTTGGCTTTGCCGCCGGGGTGATGATCGCCGCCAGCATCTGGTCGCTTTTGATCCCGGCGATTGAACAAAGTAACGACCAAGGACTGTCGGGTTGGATTCCGGCCACGGTCGGTTTCACCGCCGGCGGGTTGGCGCTACTAGCCATCGACAAATTGGTGCCGCATTTTCACATCGAGGGGCACGTTGAAGAGGGACTTCCATCTAAACTCAAAATGAGTTCCAAATTGTTCTTGGCGATGACCATCCACAACATTCCGGAAGGATTGGCGGTCGGCTTCGCCTTCGGGGCGGCCTGGCTCAGCGGCGAACGGTCGATGTTCCTCGGGGCCCTCGGGCTCGCCATCGGCATCGGCCTACAAAATTTCCCGGAAGGGGCCGCCGTCACCTTACCGCTTAAGAAAGAATACGGAAACGCCAATAAAGCCTTCGGCTTTGGCCTCATCAGCGCCGTCGTGGAACCGATCGGGGCCGTCTTGGGTCTCCTCCTGGCCTTGTTCGGCGCCGGGGCCATGATGATGCCGTGGCTCTTGGCGTTCGCCGCCGGAATGATGGTTTACGTCACCATCGAAGAATTGATCCCCGAAGCCCACTTGGGCGAGCATAGCGATTTCGGGACTTGGGGGGTCATGATCGGATTCATGGTCATGATGATCCTCGACGTTGCCCTCGGATGAAAAAAGCGAAGCGCCGTTGGCTTATCGCCGGAGTGATTGCCTTCTTGATCCCGGCGAGTTTATTCATAATCGATGACAACCGTTTGGTGGTGGCGCGCTATGACGTTTTCAGCCAAAAACTGCCAGATTCATTTGACGGTTTCAAATTGATTCAAGTTTCCGATTTTCACAATCAAGGAATTGAATATTCAAACGCCAACATCGTCGAAACCATCGTGGCCGAAGATCCTGACGTCATCTTGATCACCGGCGATTTTATTGATGAATTGACAGGGAATTTTAGTAAAATTTCCACTTTTCTCGCCGGTTTGGACGATTATTTGATTCTTTATGAAAATGGCAATCATGATATCCGATCGAAGAAATACGAGGAATTGCTAGAACTGCTTGCCGATCATGGAGCCATTGACGTCAGCGGGTCCCGTTATGAGTTAAACCAAGGGGGCCATCGCTTGTCTTTCATCGGGGTATCCCAAGAAGAGGTCGACGACGATTGGGGGATGCTGACCATCAACATCGATCCGGTCCTAGCCCCGCACATCACTCCATTGCTCGATGACGAAGACGATTATCGAATCTTGCTATCCCATCACCCGAATTTCTATAGCGAGGCGGCAGATTTGGGGATGGACCTCATGCTGTCGGGCCATTATCATGGCGGCCATGTCCGTTTGTTCGATTGGAGCCCGGCCGCCTGGATCGACGAAAAATTCGCCGGGGGCCAATCCCGAATCGAGGACATGGAGTTGATTGTCTCGCGAGGAGCCGGAAGCGGCCTGTTTCCGATCCGGATTAATTGTCCGGCGGAAATTGTCGCCATAACATTAAAAAAAGCCGCGTGATTTGGTATGATTATTCCATGAAAAACAACAGATTCATCAGCAAGCAAAATACCGGGAAGCTCGTCGGGGCTTTCTTGGCCTTGGTTCTTCCAATCGCCTACACCGTCTACATGATGTACGACTACGAATACGGGTTCACCGACGCCCGGACCGACTCGTTCACGAGCCGAATTGAAGTGCAACAAAACGGCGACGTCCGCTTTGAAGAAGCGCGGACCCGTTATTTAAATTATTCGGTCATCGAACAATCGCTTTATTTCACCGCCGATGACGAAGACATCTCCAAAGACGTCCACACTCCGGAATTCGACACCACGACTTTTGCCAATCGCGTCTACGATCGCTCGGGCGATTTGTTGATTCAAGGTGACGGGACCGCGCCGGTTCACGGCAGTTCGGGAATCGACGACCTTTATTTGACTTATTCCTGGCTTCCCGGCGCCGTCAACGAAGTGGGCGACCGCTTCTATCCCGAGGACGATGAATCGGTCAACTTGCTCCATTACAATTCGGGTTTGTGGGAAACGGCCCGGTTCGAATACGATTACACCATCAAGGGCGCGGCCATCGAATACGCCGACACGGCCGAGTTCTTTTGGACCGTGGCCGCGACCGACTACATGCTGACCAAGGACATTGATGTCACCATTACCCTTCCGGGGACCGACTATGAAGTCGCCGACGTCGACGCTTACGCCTTCGGGGCCAATAAGGTCCAAATCGCCGACGTCAGCAAGAACGACGACGGCCAGGTCGAAGTCCATCTGACGGCCGCGCGGCTTTATCCCGACGAATACATCGTGACCCGGATCAATTTCCCGGCCAGCGCGCTCAGCATCCCCGACAACACCTATGGGAACGTCGCCGACACGATCGCCCATCTTCCCAACGTCGCCGAATACCAAGGCGAATACGAATTGATGCCGAAAGTCTATAAGGCTGTCGACGTCGTGGCTTTGGTTCTTGCCGCCGTGTTGGTCGCCTTGGCCGGGTTCGGCGCTTATCGGATATACGTCAAATACGATAAAGAACGCGTCTCTTCCTTCTACGGGGAATATTACCGGGAACTCCCGGCCGAATACGGCCCGGCCATCATGGGATATCTATACCGCTTCAAGGAGATCACCAAGGACGACGTCAGCGCCACCTTGATGGATCTCGTCCGGCGCGGCTACCTTGAAATCGATGCCCAGGGGCAGTCGTTGACCGACAAAAAAGCCAACTACACGCTCCGGTATCGCCGCGACAAAGACCCAAGCGAACTCCAAGAACACGAAAAGCAATTGCTGAAATGGTTCTTCGACACGGTCGCCCAAGGCGACACCTTGACGCTTGACCAACTCGACGCCTATTCGAAGACCGAAGCCAAAGCGATTGCCTACATGAACGAAAACAAGCGCTTCAACCTGGCGGCCCAAAGCGCAGCCCAGGCCCAGATGTTTTTTGACGATGTCAAAGAAGCCCGCGGCAAGGGGACGACCCTCTTCTCCGGATTGACGGTGGCGGGCATCATCTTGGTAGTGGCCCGGCTCTTGCTGAGCCTCGGGACGCTGACCATCATTCTCGGCGGTCTCTTGATTGGCGTCGGAATCATCATCAGCGCTTATGCGGCTTCGATTGAACGCCGGAGCGAAAAGGGCAACGAGGACTTCGTCCGCTGGCAGGCTTTCGAAAAGTTTTTGAAGGAATTCTCGAACATCAAGGATTACCCGATGCCGGGCATCCTCGTCTGGGAGCATTACATGGTCTACGCCGTCGCTTTCGGGATCGCCGACCTAGTCGAAAAGCAACTCCGCTACAAATATAAGCAACTGCGTCAAGAAGACGAACTGCAGAGCTCGAGTTTCTTCCGGTATCCCGGATTGCATTATTACTATTGGTCGGGCATCAACCGCAGTTTCATGAAAGCCCAACAGACGATCCAAGTCGCCCAGCAGCAACGGAATTCGGCTCGGGGCGGCGGCGGTCGCTTCGGCGGCGGGGGCGGAATGCACTTTGGCGGCGGCGGCAGCGGCGTTCGGCTACGATAGTTGCGATTAACTATTAAACTATCATCTTGATGATGATAATATTAATAAGTCAATAAAAGGAGAAACTTATGAAAATCTTCACAGCAGGTCAAATTGTCGGGTGGGTCATCCTTGGCGTCGTCGTCATCGTTTTGGCCCTGTTGGTCTTTTGGGTGATCGGCACCTATAACAAATTGGTGGTCGGCCGCAACAAGGTCAAGAATTCCTGGTCGCAGATCGAAGTCCAATTGAAACGGCGCTTCGACATGATCCCGAACCTGGTGGAAACCGTCAAAGGATTCGCCACCCAGGAAAAGGACATCTTCATGGAATTCGCCAAAGCCCGCAAGATGTTCTCGGAAGGATCGTCCTCCGGCAACGTCGAAGAGATGGCCAAAGCCAACGCCATGCTCTCGCGCTCGATTGCCGTCGTCGTCGAACAATACCCGCAACTGAAGTCCGATCAATCGTTCTTGAAACTCCAAGACACGCTTCAAGACACCGAAAACAAAGTCGCCTTCTCGCGCCAGTTCTACAATGACGTGGTCTTAAGTTTCAACAACATGCGCGAAGTGTTTCCCTCGAACATCGTCGCCGGCATCTTCAAATTCAAGGAAGCCCAACTCTTCAAACTCGACGAGGAAGAAGAAGCCAAGGCTCCCAAAATCAAATTCTAACTTCCTCAATCCAATCTCGATAAGGTTAAGCGGAACCGCTTAACCTTTTTTATTGTTTCAAAGCGCCGAGTCGTTTCTTTATGGGGCCGATAATATGCTACAATCATAAGCATGAAAAAGCGCTTCATCAAAAATGAAAATTCACGATTGGGAAAACTGGAAACGTTTATCCGTTTCTGGTGGGAAAAGCCCTTCATCCGCTTCGTTTTCGTCGGGGGCTTCAATACGCTCCTTGGCATCATCGTCGTATCGTTGCTCCGCTTTGGCTTCGACAACCTGATCGGTTATAACCCGAAATGGGACTTCGTGCTCTTGTGGTTTTTGAATCTCCAGATCGACTTGCCGGGCCTCATCATGTTCGTCGGCCTCCTGCCGGTGTCTTATTCGACCCAAGCCATATGGGCTTTTAGAACCAAATGGAGCTGGAAAAGGCTAGCGATCTACCCCTTGTCGTCAATCCCGAACTTCATCTTGCAACAAGGTTTCATCTACCTGTTCGAAGTCGTTCTGGGCGTCAATGAATACCTCAGTTACGTTCTGGCCGGCGTCTTGCCGATTCCGATCATGTTTTTCATCATCCGGTTCTTGGTCAAGCCGAAACAAAAAGCGGAATCCGTGGGTTCCGCTTCCGAAGATACCATCGAAAAATAGCTATTTGGCGATGCCTTCGATCTGCTTTTCGTAGGTTTCGATTTGGGCTTCGACCTTCAATTCGGCGAATTGGTTCATGTACAGCTTGTGATAGGTTCCCTTGGCGTTGATAAGATCGCGATGGGAGCCGTCTTCGATAATGCGTCCGTCGGCCATAACGAGGATGCGATCGCTATCGACGACGGTCGAGAGCCGGTGGGCGATGATAATCGAGGTGCGGCCTTTGAGCACGTCGCGGATGGCCTTTTGGATCACGACTTCGGTTTCGGTATCGATGCTCGAGGTGGCTTCGTCCAAGATCATGATGGCCGGGTTCCTGACGATGGCCCGGGCGAATGAAAGCAGTTGCTTTTGCCCGACCGAAAGCTCAGACCCGCCGTCTTGGAGTTCGGTTTCATAGCCTTTGGGCAAGGACATGATGAAATCATGGACGTCGACGAGTTTGGCCGCGGTGACGATTTCCTCATCGGTGGCGTCGAGTTTCCCGTAGGCGATGTTCTTCTTAATGGTGCCCGAAAAAATGAACGGGGTCTGCTGCACGTAGCCGATGTTGCTGCGGAGCCAGGCGACCGAGCGTTCGCGGTAATCGACCCCGTCGATCAAGAGTCGGCCGCTTGTCGGTTCATAGAAGCGGCACAAGAGGTTGACGGTCGTCGATTTGCCGCTGCCGGTCTCGCCGACGATGGCGATGCTTTGCCCGGCCTTGATTTTGAGGTTCATGTCATGGATGACCTCAATGTCTTTCAAATAGGAGAAATTGACGTTTTTGAATTCGATGTCGCCGACGATCGGCTCGTAGTTTTGCTTTTTCTCAAAGAAGAGGGTCCCGTATTTTTCGATGACGTCGGGCCGGTCGACGATGGCCGGTTTGGTGTCGATCAAAGAGACGATCTTTTCGACTGAGGATTGGGTGGCCACGATGTCGCCGAATAGCTCGGCGAATTCCTGAATCGGGTTGAAGACCGCCCGGACGAAGCCGATGTACAAGGCAAAGGTGGCTACGGTGATGGTCGCGTTTTGTTCCATGAACATCGACCCGAAGAAAATGACGATGGCCGTCGTCAGGGCCATCACGAAGACGACGCTTGGATGGAACAGGGCTTGGAACTTGGTCCGTTTGAAATTTTTGTCGCGGATGTCAGTGATGATTTCGTCGGCTTCGGCGTGGACGGCATTTTCAATCGCCAGCGTCTTGATGGTCTTCGATCCGGCGATCGATTCGGCGAGCCAAGCCACGTAACCCGAAAAAGCGTTCCGGGCGATGCGCGACAATTTCAATAAAACGATTTCAAAATACGGGGCGATGATCATGATGAGGGGCGAAGCCGCCAATAAGATGAGAGCCATCTGCCAGGAGACCGAAAACATCGTGATCAAGGTCAACGTCAAGTCAAACACGAGCCAGATGACCCGGGTGACGCCCCACGACACCATGTCGGCGATTTTCGAGGTGTCGCTTTGGAGCCGGGCGATGAGCCAACCGGCCGAGGTCCGGTCGAAATAGGAAAACGACAGTTCTTGAACCCGTTTGAACGCATCCTTGCGAATGTCGACGTAGACTGACATTTCGATGTAGTTGGTCGTGAAGAAGGTCACGAAAATGGATACCGACCGGATCAAGATGCCGATCAATAGAATGAGGCCGTACTGCCAAAAGGTGATGCTGAAGCGGATCCCGAAGATGAATTGGACGTTGATGACCACCTGATCGAAGGGCAGTCCGCTATGGGCACTAATGGCTTCGATGGCCGCTTTGTTTAGCAAGGGGACGAAACTGGCGTCGTGGAAGCTCGTCAAGAGCATGAACGCCAATAGCAAAACAATCAGGTACCAGCGTCGGAAGGCATAGCCGATGATCCGACCCCAAACCCCGAAATGGACTTTGGTTTTGATTTGTTCTTCTTCGAATGCGAACGAGGCCATAGTTATACCATCCGGGTCTGAATGTCGTAGATACGCCGATACAGACCCTCTGTTTTAAGCAATTCTTCATGGGTGCCGAGCTGGGCGATGTGCCCGTCTTCAAGCACGACGATGCGGTCGGCGTCTTTGGCGGTGGCTACCCGATGGGTGATGATCAAGGTCGTGGTGTTCGATTGGCGGTTCCTAAGGGCGGTCCGGATATGGATGTCGGTTTCGGTGTCGACGGCGCTCAAGGAATCGTCAAAGACCAGGATCGGGGCTTGATTGATAATCGTCCGGGCGATGGCGAGGCGCTGTTTTTGCCCACCGGACAACGTGACACCCTTTTCGCCTACCTTCGTTTCATACCCGTCTTTGAACGAGAGGATGTTTTGATGGATGTCGGCGATTTGGGCCGCCCGATAAATATCCTCGATGCTGGCTTTCCGGTTGGCGATTTTCAAATTGTTGATGATCGTCTTTGAAAATAGGAACGGCTCCTGGAGCACGGTGGCGATCTCCCGTCGTATGTGTTCCTTGGCGATTGTTTTCAGTTCAACCCCGTCAACCTTAATCGAACCCGAAGTGTAATCGTATAGACGGGTCAGCAAATGCGACAGGGTCGATTTGCCACTGCCGGTCTTGCCCATGATGGCGACGGTTTCGCCGGCTTTGATCGACAGGCTGATTTTTTCAAGGATGGTTTCGTCGCCATCGTCGTAATGGAACGACATGTCTTTGATTTCAATCGCGCCTTTGACCTCGGGACGCAGACCCGAGTCGATGTCTTCGAGCGGTTGGTGCAGGATTTCGTTGATGCGGTCCATGGCCGCCATGGCCCGGGCCAGGTTCGACAAGGTCATGGCCACGTCGCGGACCGGCCAGACGATCATCGACACGAATTCGAAGGCGACCACCAAAGTGCCGACCGAAACCTCGCCCTGGAGGGCCAGGTAGAGGCCAAACAGCGTGGTGACGACGATTTGCCCGAAGACGAAGATGTCGCTGCTGGAGAAAAAGAAACTCGAGAGTTTTCGCCACTTGATGAATTTGACGCGGTAATCGTCCAAATGCGCGGCGAAGTCGTCGATTTCGTATTTTTCATTGTTGTAGGCCTTGACGAGCCGGATGCCCGAAAGGGTCTCTTCGATTTTGGCGCTGACGAGGCCATCGCTATCTTCGGTGCTTCGGTACAAGACCCGGACCCTTTTAATGAGCAGGAAGGAATAGATGAACATCAATGGCAATATGGCGATAGTAACCAAGGCGATTTTCCACGATAGGGTCCATAAAATCGCGAAAGACACCAACACAATGACGACGGTATAGTTGATGCCGAATAATTGGCGGGTCATGAAGTTGATGACCGTTTCTTGGTCCCGGGTGCAGGTCTGGATCATGTCACCGCTCTTGGATTTCTTCAAAGCCGGGTAGGGCAGCCGTTCAATATGGTAGAAGAGCTTCAATTGCATCTCACGGCCGATGTTGGTTTCGACGACACCGCGGATATACATCCGCAGGAAGAAGAGCAACCCGCGGCTCAAACCTAAGCCGAAGATGATGATCGAAAAAATCCAAAGGCGGTCGGCCAGATAGGCCTGGCCCCCAAAGAGGCTTGTCAAGAAGGTGTCAATCGGTCCCGTCGGGGCTTCGGAGAGAATCGTGTCGATGAGAATCTTGGTCATGAAGGTCGAGAAGAGCATGAGCACGACGATGAGCGCCTGGAATATGAACGAAAACAGGTACGCCTTCCGGTGCCCTGCCGTGATGTCCCACATGATCTTCAAATACTTCTTCATATCGCTCCTGACATGCGTTTACCATTATACTATGGACACGTTGCTTTTTGTAAGGGCAAATCCATCGAATAATCGCAAAATCGAACCGGACCGATCGAGGGTGGATCACGTCCCAAATCAACCATAAACAAGGCTTGATTGTGATATAATAAACCAAGAAAAAACCACCATGAAAAACGACAAAGACCCGTTATCAATCGAGCTGGGAGCGACCCGCGACGCCGAGGTCCATGGTCGGCACCGCCCTAAAAAAGTTCATCGTAAATACATCATTAACATCGTTTTGGTGCTCTTGATCACCGGCGGGGTCATGTATTTCAATTTGAAGGACAACCTTGCTCAAGTCACCGCCGCCATGATCAATGTCGATTATCGTTACATTCTGATCGCCGTCGGGTTATTTTTGGCGACTTTCTTGATCGAAGGGTTGATTTTGTATGTACTAGCCCGGCTTTACACGACTCGATTTTCGATTGGCAAAGGCTTGGCTAACACTTTGATCGGAGTCTTCTACAACAACGTGACCCCAAGCGCCAGCGGCGGTCAGTTCGCCCAAGCCTATACCTTCAAAAAGCAAGGCTTGGAGATATCCAGCGCCGCTTCGATTCTCGTGATGCACTTCCTATTGAATCAGATGGCTTTGGTCACCTGGGGCATTTTGGCGGTCATCTTCAAACTGAAAGATTTCATATCAATTATTGAGCCGATTACCTTGTTCGGCGTCAATTTCCCCACCATATCCCTGGCTATTTTTGGTTTCAGCCTCAATTTTATCGTCATCGTCAGCATCTTCTTTTTGGCCTATTCGAAGCCGCTTCATAATTTTTTCATTAACGGCATCGTCGGTTTGCTCGGCAAGATGCGCATCATCAAACATCCCGAAGTAACCAAGAGCAACCTTCACATGCAGATTGAAAACTTTCGGGTCGAGTTAAAACGCCTCCAATCGAACCTCCGGGTGACTATTTTCCTCTATATCATGTTCATGCTACGGTATTTCATCCTTTACTCACTCCCTCTCATCATTGCCCGTTCGATCCCGACCATCACCATATCGGGAACCATTTGGGACGGCGTCTTCATGACGAGTTACCTCTACGTGATCACCAACCTCGCTCCCTTGCCCGGCTCGGCTGGCGTGAGCGAACTGTTCTTCTCGCATTTATTCCAGTCGCTGTTCGGTTCTTACGCGGCCACGCTCGCGCCGCAACTTATCTGGCGGTCGACTACCTTCTACCTTTCGCTTTTGATTGGCGGTTTGGCCTCGGCCTTTTACCGGTCGGCCCCGCAGGAAGACAACTTTAAGAGCGACCGCCGCACCTTCTTCGAATTGCAGCGATCGACATACGCCATCCGCAAACTCTCAAGCGACACCATGTGGGAAACGGCCCAGCTATCTCGTAAAGACATGGAAAAACGCATTAAAGCGGTCACCGGCGATTTTCTCGGCATCAAGGCCCGGCGCCGGCGCCAAGAGTTGAAACGCGAAAAGGACAAGCAAGCCGCGCGCGTTTCGGCTGAGCGGAAAATGAAAGAGAAGATGACGTTGGATACCGACGAATTCCTGATCGATCCCAACGATCCGACCCGCACCTGATGAACGTCGCCTTATTTTCGGAAACCTACCCGCCTCAAATCAACGGAGTGGCCGTCTCGACTCAAAACCTTTTCAATGTGCTGCGGAAAAACGGCCATCAGGCTTACGTGGTGACCACGAACCCCAATAGCAATCACCTCGAATACAAGGACAACGTCTTGTATATACCCGGAATTGAACTAAAGAAACTTTATGGCTACCGCCTGGCCGGTTTCTACAATTCCCGGGCCATGAAGATCATTAAGACTTGGAAGCTCGACCTGGTCCACATCCAGACCGAACTTTCCATCGGCATCTTTGGGAAAATCGTCGCCACGCGGGGCAACCTCCCGACCGTGAACACATATCACACGATGTACGAGGATTACACCCATTACGCCGTCAAGGGCCCGGGCATCGACCGTTTCGCCAAGAAAGTGATCCGCGAATGGTCGAAATACGTCGCCATGCAGTGCACCGAGTTCATCTCCCCGTCGGAAAAGACCAAAGACGCCTTCAGGCGCTATGGGACCGACCGCTACATCAACATCGTCCCGACCGGAATCGATTTTTCCAAATTCAAGCGTGAGAACGTCAATGAATCCGAATTGACCCAGTTCAAGGAAGAACATGATTTGACCGGCAAATACGTCTTGTTGTCGCTCGGGCGCCTCGCTTCTGAGAAAAGCGTCGACGTCTTGCTGAAAGGCTACGCCGAATACGTGAAAACCGAAAAGAAACCTTCGCGGTTTTTGATCGTGGGCGAAGGGCCGGATCGGATCAAACTCACTGAGTTGACCACGGAACTCGGCCTGGGGGACCGGGTCCTTTTCATCGGGGCGGTGCCTCCAACCCGCGTTCAGTTTTATTATCATTTGGCCGACGTGTTCGTGTCGGCTTCGATCACTGAGACCCAAGGCCTCACCTTCATGGAAGCGATGGCCAGCAGTTTGATCGTGCTCGCCCGTTACGACGAGAACCTCCATAACACCATCATCGACAACGAAACGGGCTTTTTCTTCGATTCAGAACGCGATTTCGGCGAGAAACTGGCCCGGGTGGCCGCCTTGACGCCTACTAATAAAAAGAAACTGATCAATGCCGCGTCGAAGGCTCTCGAGGTCTATTCGATTGACAGTTTCTACGACCACATCATGGAGGTGTACCATCGTGCCATCCGAAAAACCTGGTAAATCGATTGCTTCCGTCAAGGTTTTGAAGCAGACGGTTCGGGTTTTCTTTGATGAGGAAAGGCTTGACCTCAGCCACGATGCCTATACGAATCACTATCTCTACGTCGGAAAAACCCTTTCCGACAAGGAATATGCCGAACTCAAAGACGCATCCGAGACGTGCACTTACGAAAAATACGCCCGAAACCTCCTTTCCAAGGGGCTCTATACCCGAAAGCAAGTGGTCGACCGCCTCTACGCCCGCCAAGCCAAACGGTGGATGGTCGAGTCGATTGTCGCGCGGTTGGAAAGCGAAGGGTTGATCGACGACCGGGCTTTCATGGAAGAGCGCCTCGAATACGGGCACGCCCGTAATGAAGGATTTCATCATATCCGGGAAGACCTGATTCAAAAGGGTATCAACCCAGAACTGGTGGCCGCGGTCGTCTTGGATGAGGAAACGGAAGCGCAAAAAGCCCTGGTCTGGCTCCCACGCCTTTTGAAACAATATGGCGCCAAATCGAGCCAAGCCCGAAAACATGGCATCTACGATTGGTATCTGCGGCATGGTTTCGACGGGGTGACGATCGCCCGGGTCATCAACGAGGTCGAAGACCTTGACGGCGCTTTGGAAATGGAAAACCTTCGCCGGGACCTGGCTAGCGCCAAGCGGAAATACGCGTCCAAGTACCGCGGCCGGCAATTAAAAGACCGCTTATACAAGTATTTAGCCCAACGGGGTTATAATTATTCTAAAATCGCCACGGCGTTAGGAGCATGCGAACATGAAATGGATTAAGGATTTCAAAGACGGGGAACGGATTCGGGGCCAATACTTGGTCACCAACGTCAGCAAAGGGGTCACCACCAACAACCTGGCTTACCTGACCGTCAGTTTTCAAGACAAGACCGGGACCATCGATGGCAAGCTCTGGGAAGCCAGCGCCGCCGACCAGGAACTGTTCACCCCCGGCAACGTCGTGAATCTGGACGCCGATGTCTTGAGTTATCGCGGGAGCCTCCAGCTGAAAATCCAGATGGCGTCGCTCCTCGACGCCGGCACCGTCGATCCGAGCCAGTTCACCATGGCGGCTCCGATCCCGGTTATCGAGATGGAAGCCGCGCTCGACAAAGTCATCGGTTCGATTGAAGACGGGCAAATCAAACTTTTGGTCACCACGCTGATCAAGAACCATTACCAAGCCTACATTACCTTTCCGGCCGCGGTCCGCAATCACCACGAATACGCCAGCGGCCTCCTCTACCATACCTTGTCGATGATCGGCTTGGCCGAGGCCATCCTGCCCCATTACCCGACTTTGAACCGCGATCTATTGATCGCCGGCATCTTGCTTCACGATTTGGGAAAGACAGTCGAACTGTCAGGGCCGATCATTCCCAAATACACGCTTAAAGGCCGCTTGATCGGGCACATCACCTTGATGAGCGCCGAGATAATGAATACCGCCGCTGAACTGGGGCTCGACGATGAGATGACGACGCTATTGACCCATATGGTCGTGTCCCACCACGGCAAGCAGGAGTTTGGTTCTCCGGTCATCCCGATGACCCGCGAAGCCTTGCTCTTAAGCATGATTGACGACATGGACGCCAAACTGGTCATGGCCGAAAAAGCTCTCGAAGGAGTCGAGCCGGGTGATTTCTCGGCCCGGGTTTATGCCCTCGACGAGCGCAGCCTCTATCAGATGAAGTTGACGAAGAAATAAATAAAATGATGGTCATTTGACCATCATTTTTCTTTCTATTTGATACCTTTGGAAATTTGGCTGGCGAGCACCGGCAAGTTCAACTCGCCCCGGTGGACGTTTTCGTACATCTCGATGCGGAGGTTGTCGTGGATGTCGTAACGCGGAATCACGTGGACATGAAAGTGGAAGACCGATTGGCCGGCCGCCTTGTAGTTGTTGGTCAAGACGTTGACCCCGGCTGCTCCCAGTTGCTTGATTTGGGCTTGTCCGATTCGTTGAGCCACGTTCATGACGTGGTGCATCTCGCCTTTCGGGGTGGCAAGGAAATTGTCATAGTGGCGCTTGCTGACGACCAAGGTGTGGCCGATTGTGGTCTGGGAGATGTCGAGAAAGGCCAAGACATGGTCGTCTTCGTAGACTTTAGTGGCCGGGATGATCCCGGCGACGATTTTACAGAAAACGCAATCGATCATTTGGAGTTACCTCACTGATATTATAAAAGAAAAAGGAGGCTTGCGCCTCCTCTTTATGGGCAATCGAGACGATTATTTCTTTTCGTCGTCGTAGACGTCGGGGAACGTTTCTTTGAAGTAGTCCCAGATGTCTTGATCGTGGAAGGAAATCGCGTATTGCTCGAAGTAGTGGTTGTAGGCCGAGGTTTGGTTGGCGGATTGCGCGCCGAGGATCTTGGCGATTTCGCCGGCGATCATCTCGCGGTACCCGGTGGTTTCCGGATGGATGGCGTCGTAGTTGGTGGTCGAACCGGCGGCATTGTTGAGCTTGGTGCTGTTGGCGGCTTCTTCGATCTGGATGATGTAGTAGGTGCTTGAACTGGCATCATAAAGGAGGAAGTTGCGGTTCGGCACGTTCGGATCGACGATCTGCTGGCTGTTTTGCGGGATCAGGTAATACTTGCCGTGGATGTTCCGGACATAGTCCGAGGTGACGGCTTCCCCAGCCCCGAATTCGTTGGTGGCCTTGTCGACGCCGTTGGCGACGCCGATGTTGAAGAGGCGGTTACGGATTTCGCTTGGAAGCGATGAAAGTCCGCCGTTTTTGATGTACCAACCGTCGGTGGTGAAGTCGCGCTTGCGCAGGGAGTTTTGCTTGATCAACAAGCCTTCCTCAGGCGTGTAGGTGCCGTTGGAGGTGAAGTCGGCTTCGATCGTCTCGTCGGTTAGTTGGGCGTCGTCGTTGATCTTGTCGTATTGGGCGAGGATATCACCATTCAAGGTCTTGGTCAAATCCAAGTTGGCGTCGAAGAGCAGTTGCTCTTCGTCGCTGCCAGCGGCGATGTTAAGGCCGCGCCAGGCCCGGGCCAAAAGCTCGAGGTCAGCGTCTTCAGCCGTGGCGGTCGGAGCGAGGATGTATTGGTCGATGAAGGTATCCATCAAGTACTTGGCCGCTTCCGGATGCTTGCTGTTGGTGGCAATGGCGATGTAGTTGACTTTGCGGGCATAGGTCCGGCCAATCGTGGCGTAGTCTTTGTCGAGCACGTATTGCTCAACTAGTTTCTCACGGTAGATTTCCGGGACGATCTCGCCGAGGATGTAGTCATGGTAGTATTCGATGTGGATGGCTTCTTCAAGGACGGTTCCGTCGCGGATCGCGTCTTTGGAAACCGGAAGGAAGATGTAGTCGCTCACATAACCTTGGAGCGGATCGTAAGCGATCGGGTAGAGTTGCTTCTTGACGTAGTTCGCAAAGCGTTCTTCGAAGAAGTAGCTGCGCGTTTCGTAGGAACCGGTCGAAATTTTGGCATACATCTTTTCGTTGATGCGAGCCTCGACGTCGGCCACGAAAGCGATTTTCTCGGGATCGGTCGAAAGCTTGTTGTCGGCGTATTTGCCGAAGATGTCCTCGGCGATCAAGGTGATGACGTCTTCCTTGGCTTGTTCGGTCAAGGAGCCGGCATCGCGAATCGAATCGTAGACGACCGAAGCGATGTTCTTCTCGAGGTCGGTGACCAGATTGGAAAGCAAGGGATCATCATAATCGGTTGGTTCGGCGTAAATGTCGCAGCCGACTAGTAGCAGGGCCCCGGTGAGGGCAATCACGTACTTGACGAATTTATTTTTTGACATAGCAGACACCTCCAGATTGATATTCAGGTGCCGTATCGGCATCTAAGAAGGTTTCGGCGCAGGTTTCGTCGATCAAACGTTGCCGTTGCCATTCCTGGTATTCGAGGTAACGGACAAAGGTATCCCAGGTTTGTTCGTAATTAAGGTCTTCGGAGAAGGCGTTGTCGGCCCGGGTCACCGCGATGTAGTTGCGGATGGCGTCTTCGAGGTCGCTGTCGGCGAAGGTAACCGCTTGGGCGGTCGAGAGCTTTTCAAAGATGCGGGCTTGGAGCATGGTATCGAAGCCCTTGATCTCGTTGGCAATCGTTTCGGACCGTTCTTTGTAGATCTTCGTGGTCGTGTTCATGAAGTTGACGTAAGTGATCAAATCATTGTCGGATCCATCCTTCGGGAAGGAAGTCGTATTGGGGATTTCAGTCGTGTAGTAATCTTCGAGCGTCACGCCGCTGGCCGAGGTTTCGACGAGGGCTGAACGTTCGACCACGATGAAGTGGAGGCCTTGGTAGCCGCTGTCACCGGAACCGGTGCCGGCGCGGACCGCCAGGATGACCTTGCCGTCTTCATCAACCAGCGCTTTTTTACCGCCGAGTTCAGCCACGTTTTGGAAACCAAGCATCGCCTCATAGGCGGCGTTGGCGCTTCCGTCGGTGTTCGTCGGGGTGATGACGCTGACGTTGTGCTTATTGAAGAATTTGTTGAAGTAGATGTTGCGCGGATAGTACTTGGCGTCGCCGTCGTTGACTTTGTCGCCGTTACTGTCCTTGACGATGTCGGCGGTGTCGTTCAGCAACAAGGCGGCTTCATACGGGATTTCACCCAAGCCGAGAGTGGTCAGGAACGTTTCGCTGTCGCCAGGAACGTTCAATTTGGCCGCGTTGGCGACCACATTGGCGTCTTGGTTGTAAATCGCGTCGTAAGCATAGACGCCTAATTTGAACTCATTGACGAAGCTTGTGGCCTTGCTCATGATGCCGAGGTCGCCGAAATTGGCGGCCGATCCGGTGTCTTCGCTGGCTTCGCGGGCGATGTCGCCGAAGGTCTCGGAATTTTGGCGAATGGCCAACCGCTTGATGACCGAAGCGATGTTGCGGGCTTCTTGTTCGGTGATGGCCCCGTCATAAATGTTCGTGCTTTGGTCGGACACTTTGACGAGGATGTGGCGGACGTGGTAAGGAAGTTTGGCGTCAAGGTAGCCTTCGTAATCGACGGCTCCCATCAGCATCTCTTGCTTATTGTCGTCGTAGAAGTTTTCCTCGACCTTCTCTTTCATGAGTTGGTAGGCAAAGTGGTCCTTCAGTTCGTCGAGGTCTTCGACCCCGTAGGTCTCGAATTGGCTTTCGAGTTCGTCTTTGTACTTGGTTTTGTTGTTGTCGGCGTTGCTCCGCGCCGTTTCCTTGACCCCATCGACCCGGTTTTCCGCTTTTTCCATGATCTCGGCGAGTTGACCGGCTTTTCCCGGTTGGTTCATCTCGTTGCGGATCACGACTTCGACGACGGCTTCATAGAACTTGGCGACGCCGCTGGCGTTGCCTTTGTACTGGTTGAATAAATCGTCGGCGGTGTAGTGGATTTCCGTTCCGTTAGGGCTCGTTATCGTCATAACATAACCGTCATCGCTTTTGACGAGTGGGTCGCATGATGCAAGCACCAATAAGGCGGCGACTGATAAAAGCGATAATGTTAGTTTGCCCTTATTCATATCTGACAAATGTCCTCCTTCTATAAATACAGCACAAATATTGTATTATTTTAATAATACTAATTCAACAACTAATTTAACGATTCGTTCAACCGTTTTCGTATCGAGACGACCTCAAATTGCCTCGCTTGCCCTTTTATCATATTATTATGATTACGCATGGCGCGGTGGTAAAATATTACCGATTCAAAGGAGCGTTTTCACGGTGGCAAAACTAGTTATTACCGATTTGTGGGTACAAGTCGACGGCCAAGACATCCTCAAGGGCGTCGATTTGACGATATCCGACCGAGAAACGGTCGCTCTCCTGGGCCCAAACGGCCATGGGAAATCGACGCTCCTCGGGGCGATCATGGGACATCCTAAATACACGATTACCCGCGGGAGCGTCACCCTGGACGGGGACGATCTTTTGGCGATGTCGCCGGACGAACGGTCCCGCAAAGGGCTGTTCCTCGGAATGCAAAACCCGAGCGAGGTGCCGGGCGTGGTCAATTCCGACTTTTTGAAGGCGGCCATGAATGCCCGCCGCGAGAAGCCGATTGCCATGTTTGAATTCTACCGGGCCCTCGACAAGGCCACCAAACAGATGAAGATTCCCCTCGAATTGGCCCACCGACCGCTGAATGAGGGTTTTTCAGGCGGGGAAAAGAAGCGCAACGAAATCCTCCAATTGCTTTTGCTGGAACCAAAAATCGCCTTGTTGGACGAAATCGATTCCGGGCTCGACATCGACGCTTTGTCGATGGTCGGCCACGCCATTGCCTCGCTCCAGGAAAAGGGCGTCGGTTTCCTGGTCATTTCCCACTATGCCCGCCTTTATGATTTAGTCACCCCAAGTCGCGTCGTGGTGATGATTGACGGCCGCCTCGTCGTCGAAGGCGGAGCCGAAATTATTGCCAAGATCGACCGGTCCGGCTACGAATGGATCCGCAACGAACTCGGCATCAGCATCGAAAAAACGGCCCCGGCCATGAATACGACTTCGATTGGCGTCTGCGCCACGAAGGAAAAAGCCGGATTATGAGACGTTATCAGCTCCACCATCATATCAATACCGCGCATGGGCGGCTTGAAGTCACCCATCCCTTTGCCGAAATCAACTTGTCCGAAACTAGGGCCGGAGTGGCTACCCTCGCCATCGAATCAAGCGGCGACCTTTTGGTCGACTGCGGTACGAAACCGGTCAACCTATATATATTATTAGCGCCTGCCGTCCAACTGAAACTGCAAATAATCGGACCCCAGGCTTCAATCGATTGGAAGCTGAACCTCGGGCTTGACGAAGGAGCCGAAGCCACGGTGACCATGGCCGATTTCGGTTCTTATTCGGGCACGGTCCTCGTCAATGGCGAACTCCATGGCCGGGCTAGCCGCATCGAATGGCGCCTCGCCAGCCTCGCGCGTCAATCCGACCAGAAAAAATACAGCGTCAACTTCCGGCACACGGCGATGGAAAGCTATGCCGACATGACCAAT